>NCGZ01000007.1 GCA_002257235.1 Alphaproteobacteria bacterium 16-39-46 | reverse complement strand
ACATCGGAACTTGAAAGGTCTCACTCCTTTGCAGTATATTCAAAATTCCTCTCTTCAGGCTGCTTGAATTTTGTCTCATTTGTTATGAACTCTTACACTAAATTTTTATCTCTTGACTCTTTCAGGCTTTCTTTTAAACTTCATGAAAGTTTGCTTTCTTAAAAAGCAAAAAAGTTCAATAATAACCAATCAAATAAAGGACTTTCCATAATGACCTCCAAAAAATATCTTTTCGTCTTCTTTTCTCTTTTTCTTCTTTTTTATGCGGCAGATTTCACGTGTGCCAATGATGAGCCAGTTATTTACGCTGATATGAGGTTCCGCCCTCTTGAGACTTCTAATCTTGAATCAAACTCAGCATATTTTAGGAGTCATAATGACCCCTCTTCAACTATAATTGCTTTGACGCAAGATGAAGCTCCTTCTAGGTCATTTTTAGAACAAAACACAGTCGTACTTACAACACTCGATGAAAACGGCTTTCCATCTTCACGAAAAGTAGATTTTACTTGGGACCCAGATGGAAATGGTATTTTTGAAACGCCCTCTCAAAGTGATAAAATAAGCCAAATACAAGCCTATAATAAGGTGAGCGTCCACACGTCACACTCCACCCCAAAACACTGTGTTCAAATCCACAAGAAAGGCACCGTGGCAGAAATAGCAGTATCATCCTCTCCTCTCTCTTCCAAAAAATCGGTAGAAAAGGGAGAGTCAGCTCAAGAATCATATGGCTTTACGCCCTCCGTCGTGAACATAAGCCACTCAAAACGCTATTATGATAAAGATCGTTATGTATATTACGCTTCTGACCAAATTGAATTTACCAAAGATCTCAAAACCGGAGGTTGGGTCAAAAGAGAAAAGCCTATCTCTTTGGTAAAAACCCGTTATCGCCTTCCTGAATCAGCTTTTAAGTCAAAATAAAAGAATAAAAGGCACCTTTTCTGTTTAAATCATGTATTTTCCACGTCTACTTTTCACCCCCAAAAATCTCTATAACCTCTTTACATTAATATCTATTCGGACCGTACTCCGAATAGATTCTATTTATTAGGAGTGAGGTCCATTTTGATTCAGTTTAAACGGTTGTTAAGTATTGATTTAGCCGGAAATCAGTCAGCTTTTTTGTGGGGAGCACGAAAGACGGGAAAATCTACGCTCTTGAAAGTACGGTTTCCAGACGCCATCCAATACGATTTTTTAAAGTCAGATGCGTACTTCAAATATTCAAGTGAGCCTCATAGGTTCAGAGAAGAGCTTGAACAAGGCCCAAGACACGGCGTCATCATCGTCGACGAAGTCCAAAAAATACCAGAAATCCTTGATGAAATAGATTATATTATTGAATCAAGTCAGTATCAGTTTGTTCTCTGTGGGTCGAGCGCCCGCAAAGTGAGACGATCAGGCGTTAATATGTTGGGTGATGCGCTTGGAAGTTTAATTTATTTCCCCTCGTCAGCGCAGAAGTTCCAGATCTTGATTTGTTACGCGTGTTCTCCCATGGCCTTATTCCAACGCATTATTTATCGTCAAACCCGAAGCGCTTTCTAAAATCATATGTTGAAGATTATCTCACCCATGAAATCCAAACAGAAGGTCTCGTGAGAAACCTCCCCTATTTTATACGATTTATGGGAAGTTTACGCTTTAGTCATGGAGAACTGGTAAATTATTCGAATATTGCACGTGACTGCCATATCGACTCCAAAACCGTCAAAGAGTATTACCAGATTTTAGAAGACACTCTGGTAGGGTATCATCTTCACCCTTATTTTAAACGCTCTAAAAGAGTCGCACTCCATGCAACGCCAAAGTTTTACCTTTTTGATGTTGGCGTTGCCAATTATATTAAGAAAGTTTCAATTTCAGATCTAAAAGGAGAAGAGGCTGGCCGGTCATTGGAACATTTTGTTTTCCTGTAACTTTGGGCTCACAATAATTATTCTGAAAAGGACTACGCCCTCCGTTACTGGAGAACAACATCGTTAAAGGCGGTGAAGGCCGGTTTCGTTGAATCAGGAACCATCCTTAAATCAGCTTGTTACCTGAGTTTAAGGAATCTCCTTTCGATAAAGCAACATCCTTTCTGTACTTTCGAATTTTCCCCTCTTTGTTAAAAAAAATTTCTAAAAAATAAGAAATCTAAAAGATTTTCTTTTCTAAAAATCTATTTCTTTTTTCAAATCGAATTTTTGACAGAAAAAGATTCTTTTTTTCTGGAAAAAATGCAGATTTCCCCGAACTCGCTTGTCACAAATGAAAGAAAGGGGATTGCAGAGAAAAAATGTATTCAAATGACGGTCTTTGATTACTCCTTTTGGCTTAAGTAAGCTTTACTCATCGTCCATTCTTCTGAAATTTCCAGAACAACAGCAGTAACAAGTCTCAAACAAGAAGCGACATTCGGGAAAATAGTTGCTACCCGAGTTCTTCTTTTAATTTCTTTATTAAGGCGTTCAGAAATGTTTGAAGTCCTCACATATTTTTGATGGTTTTGAGGAAAATCAAAAATAGTAAAGCCTTCCGTTAAATTTTGATACATCCACTCAGATAAAAGGGGAGCCTCTTTTTTGTAACTCTCAATGGATATATTTAAAAGACGCTCTGCCTCCTGACGGTTAGGAGCATTAAAAATATTCCGAATGGTTGCAGCAACTTTTTTCTTCAAGTCTTTTTTAGGAACATAAGCTTGTGCATTTTGTTGCAGATGAAACTGACAGCGTTGCCAGGGAATAGAAGGAAAAAAAGCCTGACGTGCAGCCTTGAGCCCAGCATGATCATCACTGACGGTAAGTTCTATTCCATGAAGACCTCGTGCTTGAAGACTTTTAAAGAAGTTACACCAATGAATCTCAGCTTCTGAAAGAGCAATAGAAACGCCTAAAACTTCTCTTTGGCCTTCTGGTGTAATTCCAATAGCTGTTAAAACGGCACATTTAATAACACATCCTCCATGACGTATGGACTCATAGCGTGCGTCAAAAAAAACATAAGGATATCGACCTAAAGGACGATTCCTCCAAAGCTCAAACTCTTGATCTAAAGATGCTGCCGCTCTGCTGACTTGGGTCGACGTTATATCTAATCCACAAAGCTCTTCCATAACAAAAGAGACTTTACGGGTTGATACCCCTTGAAAGTACATCTCTGCGATAGCCACTCTTAAAGCACGCTCGGATCTAATGCCTTTGTCTAAAGAAGAAGGATAAAAACTGCTGTCACGAACTTGGGGAACTTTAAAATTTAAAGCTCCAACGCGGGTTTGAACGGTTTTTGATTTAAAGCCATTGGAATAGCCTAAGCGATCTTCTGTCCTTTCATAGGAAGACGCTCCAAGATGCCTTTGTCGCTCTATTTGCATAGCAGTATTGATAAGAATTTGAATGGCATTTCCCATTCCATCCAGCCCTTCTTCATTTAAATGTTTCATTACGCGTTCAATATTGTTATCTTTTTCTTGGCAGTTCATTGTATTCTCCTTTTAGGTTTGAATCGTCTAAAAAGAATAATTCATGGACTGTCACCTGAATACCTTTATTTTTTGAATTTACAGAAACATTCTTACACTACCAACAAAATCATTTAGAAATCCTCTGAAACTTCTCTCAGAACTTTCTGAATGCCCTGTGGCAGTCTCTCTTCTAGGAGAGATTTTTTACCAGAAATAGCTCGTATT
This sequence comes from Alphaproteobacteria bacterium 16-39-46, assembly GCA_002257235.1. Lineage (GTDB taxonomy): Bacteria > Pseudomonadota > Alphaproteobacteria > 16-39-46 > 16-39-46 > 16-39-46. The sequence goes on along the minus strand of NCGZ01000007.1, from coordinate 47,847 downwards.
TTATCCTTAAGACGCATAGAATCACACTTGGTTTTATGCGTCTTTTGTTTTTGTCCTCCGAAGCGAAAGAAATTCTTCGTTGAGAAAGAAAATTGCCCTCCATCTCAATTTTATAATTTGAAGAGATTTTTAGGTCAAATCTATCTTTCACTCATTTTTTTCCGAATTTTTAGAGAGTTCCCTCCGAATAAATTGAATTTATCCGGCATAAGGAATAGATTTTTTTCTAAATTTTTATCTCTTGACTCTTTCAGGCTTTCTTTTAAACTTCATGAAACTTGCTTTCTTCAAAAGTAAAAGAGTTCAATAAACACCAATTATAATGGGCTTTCCACAATGAACTATAAAAAATATCTTTTCGTGTTTTCTTCTCTTTTTTTCTTATCTCATTTTGCAAACTTTATATATGCAACAGAAGAAAACCCTAATCTGCTTCAAGGAGAGATCCTTGTAGAAGGAAACATCATTGCACCTCTAAAGAATTTTCAACCTTCATTAGAAACACAACTCGCAGGTTTTAAGAGCCCAGTTGAAATTGTAGAAAGTTTTCAGGCTGATTCAGATAAAGCTGGGATTTTTAAACCTATTGGATCCAGATCATACGGCGCGTTAACAACCATAGACCCTGCCGGCTATCCGGTCCCAAGAATCGTAGGGATAACTCCTTTGAAAGATAAGGATATTTTTGCCTTTAATACGAATCCTACAAGCGCAAAGATAAACCAAGCAACTGTCAACAATCGAGTCGCATTACATTTTGCATGGCATACAGAAAGAACAAGTCGTCAAATCAATTTTTTTGGAAAGATCGTTCCATCATCAACATCTCAACTTTCTTCTATTAACATTCCTCTCAATGGGGAAGAACATTATAATTCAGATTGGGGAAATTATTTCGTTCTCCCCATATCAGCTAGAGTGAGTCAATTAACGCGTCATTATAAAGACGGAAAAGTTTATGCCGTCGTCGAGAATGTTCACTATGATAAACAAACTGACGGTACGTGGAAAATTTCAAAAAAACCCCTTTACATTGGACAGAATAAGCATCTACTTTCTCCAGAAGAACGTGCAAGCGCAAAGAAAAATGGTTAAGAATCCTCTTAAATTTCCCTTAAAACTTTCTGAACGCCCTGTGACAGTCTCTTTTCTAGGAGAGGTTCTGCAGCCTGAGAGAGAGCGTGTTGTTTTTCTTTTAAGAGACTGATGTTTTCTTGAGCTAACGCTTCTTCGCTCTCCTTTAAGACGTCTCTTAACTCTTTGTTCTCGGAGGCATCTTGCACTTCCCCAAGTGCTTTTTTGACAAGCGTAATGTCTTGCTCTAACTTCTGGCGCGCTTCAAGAAGGAGGCGTTTTTGAAGATCCTCCTCTCCGTGATACAAGCTTTCAAACAGCATCTCTTTAATTTTTTCAGGGCTCAGACCAAAGGTGGGATAGACCGCAATCTCTTGACGGGCTCCTGTTGTTTTTTCATGGGCTGAGACAGTTAAGAGACCATCGGCATCCACTGAAAACGACACACTAATTCGGGGAAGACCTGCCGGCATGGGGGGAATGCCCGTAAGCTCAAACCGTGCAAGGGACTGACAATCCGCCACAAGCTCTCGTTCTCCCTGGATAACATGAATCAAGAGAGCACTTTGGCCGTCTTGAGAGGTTGTAAATTCTTGAGATTGGCGCAATGGAATGGGACTGTTTCTCGGAATGATTTTGTCCACAATTCCTCCCATTGTCTCAATACCTAAGGAAAGCGGCGTGACATCAAGAAGAAGCGTATCAGACCCAAAGACAAGTGCGTGGGCTTGAAAGGCTGCCCCGAGCGCCACCACATGATCTGGATCTAAGTTCGTAAGGGGCTCTTTTTTAAAGAATGTTGTGAGCATTTCTTGAATGAGGGGCGTTCGTGTTGCCCCTCCCACCAAAATAAGCCCGTCGATCTCATTCTTTTCAATGTCTGCATCCTTGAGGACGGAAGAGACAATTTTGAGGGTTTTTTCCACTTTTTCTTCAATGAGGAGATTATAGTTTTTTTGGGTTAAGGATACAGCAAAAGTCTTGTCCCCCACGTGTATCGCTTCATCGAGAGAAGAGCACGTGGTTAATTTTTCCTTTAAAAGACGGACTTTCAGAAGAATCTCTATCAATTGGTTGGGATTGCGTTCAAGTTCCGTTTTGAGAAGGGGATTTTGCGCTTTTAAAAGGTCTAGAATGGCCTCATCAAAATCATCTCCCCCGAGACTCAGATCTCCGCCCGTTGCAATGACTTTAAAGAGCCCCTTTTCAAGTCTGAGAACCGAAAAATCAAACGTGCCGCCGCCCAAATCATAGACAGCATAAAGGCCTTCTACCTTTTTATCAAGACCATAGGCCAAGGCTGCGGCCGTTGGCTCATGGATCAATCTTAAAACCTCAAACCCCGCAAGTTCTGCTGCTGCCTTTGTTGCAGCGCGTGCGGCCTCATCAAAATAGGCAGGAATGGTAATCACTGCCTTTGTCACATCCTCCTTTAAATCACGGGACGCTTGTTCTTTGATAAATTTTAGAATCTCAGAGGAAACGTCAAGCGGCGTCAAAGACTTACCCGCAACGTTAAATGTCTTTGATCCCGCTTGATTCATAAAGCGCTTGACAGATTTTATGACATTTTCTGGCTTAAAGTTTAAGTCTTGAAGTGCCTTTTTGCCGACATGAATCTCACTTTTGGTATAAGAAACAATCGAAGGAATGAGGGTTGTCCCATCCAGCATTTTTATAAGCCGCGGGACAGAATTCTTTTCCTCTAAGACAGCCCCCACCGTATTGGTGGTCCCAAGATCAATCCCAATGGCAAGTGTCTTGTTTTCAGGGGTTTCTTGCCTTCTTTCTCCAGGCTCCGTGATTTGAAAAAGATGTGTATGTGTCTGGGTCATAATAATTTTGCCTGAAGCAGTTTGTAAAGTTGCAGACGATATTGAAAGTGATCTAAAAGCTGAGATGCTTTTTGAAGGTTTTCAACGTCAAAAGCTTCTCCCATCTCTTTTTCAAGTCCTTGAAGATGCTCTTTTATCCTATTGGAGGCTTCTTTTATATCATTTTGAGTGTTAAGCGCTTCCATCTGCTCACGCTCTTCCATCATGTTCATTAAAAAAAGAGGGTCTTGCGTTTTATCGAAGACGTCCTCTTTCTTCTTTTTTAAAGAGAGAAGATGATATCCTCTTAAAGAGGGAGATTTCAAGGTACGATACGCTTCATTTAAAAGGATTGTATGCTCTTGCGCCTCAAAACGCTCTTCTTCGGATTTTAGAACAAATTGATCTGGGTGCAAAAGCCTCTGACGCGCAAGATAATTTTTTTCAAGATCTTGGAGATTGAGGGGAAAAGTGTCTCTCATTCCTAAAACAGTAAAATAAGAAGAATCAGGGCGCGGCGCCAACAGCTTCCCGCAAATCTTGCAAAATAAAAGAGATGCTCCCTCACCCTCGTCCGAAACGTCACAGAGATGTTTCTTCTCCTCCTTAGACATGGCCTCAAACATGGAAGGACTCTCCACAGCCACACCGGCCCTTTTCATTTGGGTTTTTAAAAATAAATCCAGAATTTAGGTCCGTTTCTTCATAGTGCATCTCCGTTCCGATCAAAAACATCACAGCTTTTGAATCCACGATAATGGTCACACCATGAACATTAATTTTTTCATCCAAGGGCAACATCTCATCGGCATACTCAAGAACATAAGAAAGTCCAGAGCACCCGCGCGATTTAACACCAATCCGAATGCCAAGAGAGGGCTTATTCCGCTTTTCAAGAAGCTCTTTAATTTTTTGAGCCGCTTTTTCGTCGACCTTTAAAAAAGAGGGTCTTGGGGTTAAAACAGTCATTTTTTATCTTTGACTCTCAACTTGTTTATTTTGATAGTCTTGAATGGCCGCTTTAATCGCATCTTCCGCCAAAACGGAACAATGAATCTTAACTGGAGGAAGTGCTAAATGCTGTGCAATGGCATTATTTTTAATGCTTGTTGCCTCCGTCAGTGTCATACCACACAAGAGTTCAGTGACATAAGAACTTGATGCAATGGCCGACCCACATCCAAAGGTTTTGAATTTTGCATCCGCAATAACCCCGTCATCTGTCACGCGAATTTGAAGTTTCATCACATCCCCGCACGCGGGCGCACCGACAAGCCCAGTTCCCACATTCATATCCTTTGGATCGAGTGATCCAACATTTCGGGGGTTTTCATAATGATCTATAAGTTGCTTACTGTATGACATATCTCGTCTCCTTCTTTCATTTTAGGCTTTCATTTTAGGCTTTCATTTTAGGCTTTCGTTTTAGGCTTTCGTTTTAGGCTTTCGTTTTAGGCTTTCGTTTTAGGCTTTCGTTTTAGGCATTAGTGTCCGGCCCACGTCACGGACTTGATATCAACTCCCATTTGGGCCATTTCCCAAAGAGGACTCATTTCACGCAAGCGCGTCACCGCTTTAATAATACTTTCCGCCGCTTCATCCATCTCCGCTTGTGTTGTAAACCGTCCAAACCCAATTCTCAAAGAGGTATGTGCTAAATCTTCTGTCACTCCGAGGGCCCTTAAGACATAGGACGGTTCTAAAGATTCTGACGTGCAGGCGGACCCCGATGACAGGGCTAAATTCTTAATACCCATCATCAATCCTTCCCCTTCAACATAAGCAAAACTTAAATTTAAATTTCCAGGGATTCTTTTTTCAAGATCTCCATTTAAGTATACATCTGCAAGAGAACTGTGTATTTTTTCAAGAAATCGATTTCGAAGCTCATTCAAACGCTCAGTCTCACCTTCTCTTTCTTGCTCTGCAATAAAACAAGCCTCTCCCAATCCAACACAAAGCGGTGTCGGGAGTGTTCCGGACCTGAATCCGCGTTCCTGGCCTCCCCCATGAATAAGAGCCTCGAGCCTGACCCGAGGCTTTCTTCTCACATAAAGAGCTCCGACCCCTTTAGGTCCGTAAATCTTATGTCCCGAAAGACTCAATAAATCAATGTTCATCGCATTAACATCGAGGGGTATTTTTCCGACCGCTTGCGCCGCATCCGTATGAAATAGCGCTCCCTTGAGGCGACAAAGTGCTCCGATTTCAGAAAGCGGCTGAATAACACCCACTTCATTGTTCACCGCCATAATCGAAACAAGACCCGTTTGAGGCGTAAAGGCCCTTTCAAGAACTTCTAAATCAATGAGCCCATTGGAAAGGACAGGAAGATAGGTAATTTGGAATCCATTTTGTTCCAGATAACGACACGTATCAAGAACGCATTTATGTTCCGTCAAGGTCGTAATAAGATGTGTTTTTTGATCTCTATAAAAATAAGCAGCTCCCTTAAGCGCTAAATTATTCGCCTCCGTTGCCCCACTTGTAAAAATAATTTCCCGCGGATCTGCTTTAAGAACCCTTGCAATTTGAGCGCGTGCTGTTTCGACTGCTTCTTCAGCTTTCCATCCATAAGAATGATTACGAGAATGGGGATTTCCAAAATCCTCTTTAAAAAAAGGAATCATTTTCTCAAGCACCCTCGGATCACAGGGTGTTGTGGCCTGGTAATCGAGATAAATCTGGCGTGTCGTTTCCATTTTAAGACTTTCCTTGTAGGCGCGTATATACAGTTATAAAGCGTTCAATATCGTCTTGCCGCGTCTCCGGTCCCAAGCTCACGCGAATGACAGAAGAACGAATTTTCTCAGGCGTCCCCATGGCCTTTAACACAAGAGACTCTTTTACAACCCCAGAAGAACAGGAAGACCCAGAGCTCAAACAAATTCCCTCTAAATCCAATTGTATTACCTGCGTACTGCTGGGCAAAGAAGGGCGCCCCATTAAGGTTGTGTTGGGCAAACGCGGCACATTCTCTGAAGCAATAAAAAGATCTGAAAATCTTTCTTTTAAAGCTCTCTCTAAATACAGCCTTTGAGACCTTACGATATCCCATTTTGAAAAATCAATATTTTCAACGGCTTTTCCAAATCCTGCAATTCCTGAAACGTTTTCGGTTCCAGACCTCAAACGACGTTCTTGGCCCCCTCCCCCGTAAAGACTTTTAAAAGGAAGGCCTTCTCGAATATAAAGTGCCCCAACGCCCATCGGACTCCCAATTTTATGGCCTGAAAAACTCATGAGATCAACTTTTAGGTCTTCTCTTGAAATTGGCATTTTTCCAAGGGCTTGAACGGCATCCACATGCATCAGAGCAGAATAAGAGCAAGCGCGCTCTTGAATCTCCGAGAGAGGTTGAACAACCCCAGATTCATTATTTGCCATCATCACCGAAATCAATATTTTCTTTCCTTTAACGGATTCTAAAAGCGATGTAAGAGCCTCTAAATCTATAATCCCTTGAGAATTAACTGGGATTTCCTGAAATAGGGTATTGGGTCTCCGTTGAGCGGTTTGGAACACTGACGCATGCTCAATGGAAGAGACAAACAGAACCTCCACATCGACGCCATAGAGTGCCATTGCATTGGCCTCGGTTCCTCCGCTTGTAAAAATAAGATCTTGCGGTGAAATACCTAAATGATCTCCGAGAATTTGCCTGGCTTTCGTCAAAATGCTTTTCGCAATTTTTCCAGAGCGATGAATGGACGACGGATTGCCCGTCTGGTCCAAAGCAGAACAGACAGCCTCTTTCACGCCTTTTCCAAGAGGCGCGGTTGCATTATAATCGAAATAAATAAGAGGGGTCGCATTAAGCATCTTTTAAATTCCTATTTTGCTCATATTCCCGAGGATTTTGATAAATTTCAGCCAAAGACAAAGAGTGAAGATAATCATAAAGGCGGCGCTCCAATTCTTCCCATACGTGGTGAACCTGGCATCGCATTTGATTCCGTAAACATCCTTTTTTATTTTGGGGCGTACAGCGCGTTATATGAAAAGACTCTTCTGCAGCCTCCATAACGTCAGCTACAGAAATCTTGTGAGGAGGTTTTCCGAGAACATAGCCTCCTCCAACACCACGAATACTTCGAACAAGACCCTTTTTCCGGAGTTTTGAAAAAATTTGCTCAAGATATAAAATAGAAATCTCTTGATGCGCCGCAATAAGAGAAAGAGGAATGGGACGCCCCTCATGTTCCTGATTTTTTTCAGCCGCTACAAGTTCAATCATAGCCATGACAGCATATCGTCCTTTGGTTCCAAGATGCACGGGGGATAGCTCCTTTTCAACAGAGTCTCTTTTAATTTTTAAAAGAAAAAAATCTAAACCTGACTAATAAAATCAACTTTTGAAAGATATACACCTAAAATAGAATTTCGTCAAAAAAAATAAGATTTTTCTTTTAAAAAAAAAACTTTTCTTTTAGAGTGATTCATCAATTATAAATTTTGATCTACTTTCTCTTTAACCCTCTCCTATATTTTATGAGGACTTCATGCCTGAAATAATCATTAATGGCCCTGTCGGGCGTCTCGAAGGACGTTATCATCTTGCTCCCAATCTAGACGCGCCGGTTGCCTTAATTCTTCACCCTCACCCACTCCATGGGGGAAGCATGAATAACAAGGTCACGTACTTAACGTATCAAGCTTTTGCCCAAAAGGGATTTACGGTGATGCGATTTAACTTTCGGGGTGTTGGCCGCTCTGAAGGCGTTTACGATGAAGGTGAAGGCGAACTGGGTGATGCAGCCACCCTTTTGGACTGGCTTCAAGCTTTTAGACCAAATGCACGCTCATTTTGGGTTTCTGGATTTTCTTTCGGCGCTTGGATTGGAATGCAGCTTCTCATGCGCCGCCCAGAAGTGCGCGGCTTTATTTCCATTGCTCCTCCAGCAAATATGTATGATTTTAGTTTTCTTGCTCCGTGCCCTGTTTCAGGAATGATTGTTCATGGAAATCGGGATGATATTGTTCCCCCTGACTCCGTTAAGCTTTTGATTGAAAAACTTTCCAAACAACGGGGTATAACCATTTCCCATAACGTTATTGAAGGCGCCGGTCATTTCTTCAAAGAGCACATGCTCGAATTAAATCAACAAATTTTAAGCTACCTAGATGGTGCCGATTTAAGAGAACAAGAACCATTTCGTTATCTTGAGAAAAAAGGAAGTACCCACTCGTCAGAAACAACGGACCAAGAGGAAAATCTTCTGGACTTCGATGATCTTGAAGAGGACGATGAAGACGATGAAGACGATTTAAAATATGCCATAAACGACTAATTTTTCTTTCTTTATAACAAGGGAGGCATAATGTCTCAAGAACGCACTCAGAAACATCTTTCTAAAGGCATTATTTCAATGCTTTTAGCGTTTTTCTTTTTTGCCATAGGAAATGCACTCGTTAAAGATACAACAGCAACTTATACGGTTTCACAAATTTTAAGTATTCGTAGCCTTACGATCCTGCTCCCTTTGCTTTTTTATATCTTTTTCATCCAAAAAAAAATGGCGCCTTTAGCTGTCTTTCGAACAGAAAATATAAAATCTCACATTTTTAGAGGCCTGCTCATCATTGTTTCTTTATGGTGTATTTTTGCAGGATTGGGACTTCTTCCTCTTGCGAGTGCAACTGTCTTAGGATTCACAAACGTCTTGTTTATGTCCATCATCTCCATTCCTTTTTTAAAAGAAAAGGTCAGCCTTCCTCAGTGGATTGCCATTGCGATTGGCTTCTCAGGGGTTCTGATCATTGCACGTCCAGGTTCTGATCTCTCCAACTTCATTGAACTCGGTGCCATTTTTATGCTCATCGGGGGGCTGTTAGACGGTATGGTTCTCCTTTATCCCCGTAAAATGGGAAAAACAGACTCAGTCCTCACCATTTTGGTCTATTACGCTCTTTTTTCTCTCTTTTTTGGTCTCTGTCTGCTGGCATTCGAAGGCTGGACACCCATTGCTTCTTTAGAAGATCTTCTTTTCTTACTCGGCGTTGGTGTTTTTAGTCTTTTAGGGCAAATGTTTGCAACACAAGCTTTTCAATACGCCCCGGCTGGTGTTCTCTCTCCTCTCATCTATTCAATCCTCATCTGGTCTGCTCTCTTCGGATATCTTTTCTGGGGTGAAGTTCCAGATATTTATACGTTCCTCGGCGCAGCCGTTCTGATTGGAAGCGGATGCTATGTTATTTATAAATCTCCGACACAAGCCGCTCTCGCAGAAGAAATCCCCTTAAGTCCAGAAGGTGGACATGGATGACAGAGGCTGGAGATAATTTTACCGTCGTTGAATATATCCCTCTCCCAGAAGGCAACCCCCAAAAGAAATCTCATCCTTTAAAAGGAGCTTTTTATTTTCTTCTCGGTGTTCTTGCCTATTCTATTGCAAATGTTTTTATTAAAACCTCTTCTGAATATTATCCCTTGGGAGAAATGGTGATTTTAAGAGGGCTTATTTTTCTCATCCCCCTCACCCTTTATATTTTAATCCTCTCCTCAAAGAATCTCTCTTCCGTCTTTTCAACGCCTCATCTTAAAATCCATGGATTTCAAGGTATATTTTCAGCATTTTGTCTTTATTTCTTGTTTTATGCCTTTGAGATCATGCCCCTTTCTGATGCAACAGCGATCAGTTTTTCGGAGACGTTTATCATCACCCTTCTCTCTCTTTTCGTTTTTAAAGAACACATTAAGTTTAAAAATTGGATTGCCATTACGATTGGTTTTATTGGCGTTTTAATCATAACGGCGCCCTTTACAACCCCTTTTACGTTTCACATCAAAGCTTCTCTCGCGTGTCTGCTTGCTGTTACCTTTGATGCCATCGTTCTTCTCTCATTCCGCACGATCGTTAAAAAAGATAGAATGCTCACCATCTTATTTTATTATGCCTTGTTTTCAACACTCGGAGGGCTTCTCTTTACGCCCTTTGAAACATGGGTCCCTCTTGGTCAAGACCATATCTGGGATATTCTCGGTCTTGGGATTTTTGGAGCCTTGGGTCAAAGTTTTCTCGCATTGGCCTTTCGGCAAACAAGCCCCGCTGTTTTAGCGCCGCTCATCTATACGCAACTTCTCTGGTCTTTGCTGTTTGATGATATGATTTGGAACAGACTTCCATCCTTCTCTCTGATCTTAGGGAGCTCTATTATCATTTTCAGTGGCATTTATCTTCTAAAGCATACGAAAAAGTAGATTTTCTCGTAAATCTACGCCATTTTTTCCAAATATTTCAAATTGTTAAATAATAATCTCGCACGCATTCGACCCAGTTATGATGCCATCATAAATTAGTCGCGACTCAGTTATGAGAGATCATAATTGAGTCGGAGTCCATTTGTTTAAGAGACTCCGATACAAATATCTTCATGATTTTTTATCTAAAAACTCTGAAAAGTCAATAAGTTCTGTAAAATACCCTTGATCTACGACATGCTCATTGACGCCATTCACGTGAATAAGAACAGGGAAACAAGAAAATCCTCGAGGGAGCATAAGGCGTGCAAGCTTATCCTTCATCTCTTGAATAATTTCTGATTTTATATCCGTTTGAGAAAACTTAACCTCACACGCAAACAAAGTGTTAAATTGAGTTTGAACAAGATAATCAATTTGGCAACCATGTGTTCTCTCTGTCTTTCTTTGAAAAAAAGGATTGTTAGACTCAATATTTTCAGGTCTTATCTGGAGATTTTCCCATATTTTTTTTCGATTATTCAAAACCAAATTTTCAAATTGAAGTCCTAAAATCGTCTTCCAACCCGGCAACGACGATAGAGTAACATCTTTAAAACTATCTTGCAGAATTTTAACGTTATTAGGCCAAATAAATTTAAGATAAAATCTTAAATAATTATCACTGAGGCGAAAATGGCTTAATCGAGAAGATTTTCCTGCCTTAAGATTCCAAGTGTAATCACGCTGTACAAACCCCGATTGAATAAGATCCTCAAGATAAGAGCTTAAAGTCCCGCTTTTCGAATATTTTAACTCATGGATTATTTGATTATATTCTCGTGGACCATTGGCTAAAACATCCACAATGGGCCTATAAATCTCACTTCTTTTTTCAAATATGTCATGAAAAATTAGATTAAACTCATTAAAAAGGATCCCATCTTTATTGAAACATAAATTTTTAATATTATCGTCCGCTGTGAGATTGGATTGAATTTGTTGCAGATACCAAGGGATCCCCCCTGTTACGGATAATATTTTAAATTTTTCATAAGTGGATCCACGGAACCCCTGAACATCTAAAAGCTCATTACATTCATCCAAGGGCAGCTCTTTTAATGTTAAATAAAGGGAGATCCTCCCAAAAAAAGCTGTACTACTGATAATATTTTGTTCAATCCAAGTTGATACAGATCCACAAAAAACCAATACAAACTTTGGATTTTTTTGAAATTCTAAATCCCATGCATTCTTCAGTTTTCCAAGAAATGTAGGGTCCTTGGATCCCATCCATGATATCTCATCAAATAAGACCACCACACGTTCTTGATTTGTATAGCGTGCGAGTAATGTAAAAAGATCTGACCAATCTTGAGATTGAATACTGGGTAATCCAATTTGATTTCCGAGTTGACGTGCAAAAACATCTCTTTGAGATTGTGCTGAAATCCCATCCGTAGGTGGAATTCCTGAAAAAACAAAAAACTTTTTTCCTTTTGCGAACTCCTCTACCAATCGGCTTTTACCAATTCGTCTGCGCCCTTTTATAACGGCTAAACTCGCAAATTTTTTGGAAAAAAGTACCTTCAGTCGTTCAAGTTCCCTTTTCCTTCCAACAAATATTGACATTGAGATATTATCCTCCTTTCTGCATACTTTCATCAAGTCTACCTCATATGAATAGAAAACGCCACTTAAAACTCTTCACATAATCGACTTTTGTTAATTATGTGAGGAGAAAATAGACCTCAAAACTCTTCACATAATCGACTTTTGTTAATTATGTGAGGAGAAAATAGACCTCAAAACGCGTCACATAATCGACATTTCCTAATTTTGAGAATAAAAAAATACCGTTATTCCTGCTTTATTTTGTCCAAAACTCTTGTTTTCAAATTTAAGAGTTCTTATATATATTTATATTTACATATCGGTTTTCATTTTTGAGGTCAAAAATGCCCTTCAAACAAATTAAATACGTCACTTTTATTCTTTTAACATTATTTTTCAGTCAATTATCGTCTGTTTTAGAAGCCCTTCCTCCCGTTGAGATTATAGACCTCTCCGAAACACCTAATACAAGGTCTTTGAACCCCAGAGAAAATCAAGTTCTCAGAGATCACTTGGGTACCCTCATTGATAGTCTCAATGGACCCCCCTTCCTCTCTCAGAAGCTTTTGGTCAGCCCTAAAGAAGCAAAACACTATTTTTATGATTATCTCGTTGAAAAATTAGGACAGCCAAAAGCAGACTCTGTTGCCTCTCGGTTCTTTACAGAAGACTATTTCGGAATACCAATGCAATTTCGTGATGAAATTCCTGTATGGATGGAACATCTTGAACTCATGTTAGCGGCTCCCTCTTCACACCAAAAAGAGATCTTAAATAGAATTTATAAAAAATGCTCTCCAAGAGATCTCTTTTTGCGCCCGAGAGACGCTATTGAAGATCTTTCCGAGCATCCCCTATATGGTCAAAAATATCAAAAAGAAATTGAAAAGTTTCGAGAAGGCACACTGCCCTCAGATCATCTCTTTTATCATTTTTTTTCTTCCACTTACTTCAAAGGGGAGATTCCATCGAACTCTGAAAGACGTCGACAGTTTTTTCTCTCACAATCGTATGGTTTTTTGGACCATAACTTGATTCAAAATCTTTATCTAGGCGCCCAAAAAATTCTACACGTCAGTCAAAAAGGAGACTCCTTGATTTTTATAGGCAATACAGTTTACCTTCTTGGACGTGCTGTTCAAATGATCCTACAATCCAGCGAACCTGACGACCTTCGGAATATTATTTTCTTTCCTTTTTCGGGAAAACCAACTCTTAAAGATAGTAGAAATTGCATTACCCCTGAGCGATTAGATCACTTAAGAACCCGGCTAAGGCAAGCTGGACTCACGCCAGAAAACAAAAATCTAAAATCTCTTCATTTTGTTGACGTTATTTATACAGGAAGTGGCATTTCTTTTCTTATAGAAGAGATATTAAGAAGTTTTAAAGAAGCACAATTAGAAATGCCTCACTGTCATGTCTGCGCTATAAATGAATTTAATATTGAAAACCCTCACGATGATCGACACTCTTTCATCGCAGAAAGAAGTTCAAAAGATGGTGGAACTCAACTGCTTTCTTTTCCCAGTAAAAAAAATCTTCATTTTCGTGTACCCGCAACCGTAACACATGTTCCAAGCCATACTTTGCTCGATCATAACGAAACGAGCGAATGGCGCTTTGTCCCCTCTTTTCCCCCTTCTTTATGGGCGAAAAACTTTGATCATCTCCTCACAAGCCCTCTCACTTACGATAAACAATTGCTCATCGAATATTTTGATACACATGTTAGAGATATTATTGACAGTCAAAATGAAAAATACAACAACCCAGAAAACGATGATAAAAAAAACATCCTCAATAAGATTGATTATAGTGACATTCTCCCTTCCTTTCATTTACTTTTGAGAAGAATCTAGGGTGTCAAAATCTCTAAATTTAGACACAAATTTAAAATAAACCTTGAATTTCATGCAAATTTCACTTATTTATAAAATATGACTCAAAGCACATATTCTTTTACTCTCTGTTTTCTCTATAAGCGACCTCGGGTCGCTTAAGCTTAATTGTTCCCTTTTTCCAGAAAAATTAACATACCTTAAAAAGCCCCTATTTTAGGCGCCATTTGGTTAAGCTTTGAGAGTAAAAAAATGAGTTCCTTTTCCCGTTCTTCTTATATTGCCTTCTTTTGCGCATCAACATTTTACATGTATCAGTTTGTGCTCAGGGTCTCTCCCAGTGTCATGATCTCAGACATGATGGCCTCTTTTTCAACCGATGCTGCAGGAATTGCCTTCCTCTCCTCCGTTTCCCTTTATGCCTATAGTTTTATGCAAATTCCAGTGGGAATTCTTGCCGATTTGTGGGGTCCTCGACGATTGATTCTCATCTCCATTTTTCTGTGCATCTTTGGCTCTCTTCTTGTGGCAAAAACAGATCATTTTGGGGTTGCAACATTGGGCCGCATCATTATCGGCATTGGATCAGCCTCCGCCTTCCTTTCAGTTGCAAAGGTTGCTTTAGGAGGATTTGGGGTTAAACATCAATCTCTTTTCTTTGGATTTACGATGACGGCAGGAACAATTGGGGCTTTAAATGGCGGAAATACCGTTGCCTATCTTCTTGAAATCATAACATGGCGTGAAACCTTGGTCCTTTTGAGTGGTATTGGTGCTCTCGTTGCAATCTTAAATTATTATGGCCTCAGAGAAAAACCCAGTTTTGCCTTCAATGAGAAAACAGAATTTGAAAAAGAAACGTCAAAAACGCTTTCCTCTCTTCTTTCCATTTTTAAATCACGTCAATGTTGGATCAGCGGTTCTGTTGCCCTCGGAATTTATAGCACCATTTCTGTTCTTGCGGACCTCTGGGGCGTTTCATTTTGCATGCAGGTTTATCATTTGTCCCGCATAAAGGCTGCCCACCTCACTTCTCTCCTTTATGTTGGACTCTGTATTGGAAGCGTTGCAATTCCGCTTTTGAGTCGAAAAATACATCAGAAAATTCTCATTATCGCGTGTCTCGGGGGAATTCTCATCAATCTTCTTCTGTTATTTTTTGCCCTTGAGTCTTCTTTCTTTTTAAAAGGCATCTTGTTTTTTAACATTGGATTCTTTGCCGGTGCTGAAATGCTTTGTTTCGCCCATGCGTGTCGCATTGGATCTTCTAAAAATTCCGGAACCATCACAGGATTTATTAATGGTGCTGTGATGATGGGAGGCGCTACCTTACAGTATCTCTTTGGGATCCTCTTAGACGCAAGTTGGCAAGGGACTCGAGATCATAATGGGATTCCTCTGTATCCAGAACAGGGCTATTATATGGCTTTTTCGGTGATATTAGGAGCTGTACTCTTAAGTCTTTTCCTCTCTTTTTTTCTTTTTTCATCTCCTCTAAAAGAAAAATCTGTTTCTTTTAACCCTAATCTCTAAAGGAGATCGACATGTCAAACATAACTTACCAAGACTTTGAAAAAGTGAATCTACGCTCAGGTCGGATTGTAAAAGCAGAATCTTTTCCGAAAGCCCGTAAACCTGCCTATAAGGTTTGGGTTGATTTTGGGGACGAGATTGGCGTTAAGCAAACCTCTGCTCAAATTACAGAAAATTATGCGCTCACCGACCTGCCTGGGAAGATCGTTGTCGGCTGCGTTAACCTGGATCCCAAAAATATTGCAGGATTTATGTCAGAGTTTTTACTGGTAGGATTTGCAGATGAAAATGGAGCTGTCTCTCTCGTGACCGTTGACCCATCCGTTCCAAATGGGCAAAAACTGTTTTAAAATTATCCAGCTCTTATTTTTAACTTAGGAACTATGTTAACACATGATCTCTCTCAATTTATGTTAAAGAGCCAACCTTGTCAAAAGCGGTGAAGACAGCTTCGATAAAGTAGGAAAAACCCTTAGACCAACTTGTTGCTTGAATTTAAGTACTCTCCCTCCTTTAGGAGGGAGAGGATGTCAAATTTCTATTTTAGTTTTGCTTTTAACTCAGCAATTCGTTGGGTGTAAACCTCTTTAAGATGCCCTACATCAGTTTTATAGTCACTTCTTTCTTCTTTTAACCACTTTCTTTGCTCAACTCTAAGCGCCTCAGTATCAGGAACCGATGCTAGGCATTTTTTATAAACTTCATTAATTTCCTTATCGAGCACACCTAAACCATCATCAGAACAAATAACATGCTCAGTAGGTGTCGTGGCTTTACGACAATCAAACCCAGGCTCTGCATAAGCACCACTTGTTGAAAAAATCACTCCTAAAGCTAAGACATACAGTTTTTTCATTTTATATTTACCTTCCATTTAAAAAATTACCTATTATTTTTCTTACTTCTCGATTCAATTTAACACCTTATGATTTTAAATCAACTTAAAACATCAAAAAATGTCCCATAATTTTTTAAAAAAAGATTAACCTCAATCCTCTTTAAGTCCCTTCATTTGAATTTTGTGATGACAACAATACATCATAAATTCGCTTATTTGCTAAGACTCTTTGAACATAACCACTGGTTCCCTTTATGGGAATAAGCTCAATCCAATCAATGAGATCTATTGGATAGGGCAACAGACCTCGAGGATCTCCATGTTGTTCCATCCAGTTTTCAACAGCCTTCACGCCTGCATTATAAGAAGGAATAACTAAAATATGTGCTCCCGCCACCTCTTCAAGGACTTCTTCTATATGTTCTATTCCTAACACCATATTATAATGAGGATCTTCCGTCAGTCTACTTTCTGAAAATGGTAGATTTAACCGTTTTGCCATTCTCTTCGCTGTAAAATCCATAAGCTGCATTAAACCGTGCCCATAATCAAAACTAATGACAGAGGGATTAAAAGAACTTTCTTGACGAATAATGGCATGGACCAAGGATGCCGGCACCGTTTTTCTTGGAAGAGGCAAGATTGGGTATGCGTCATGAATTAAAAGCTCCCAATCTTTCGAAAGATCGTTAATAATGCCTCCTTTAAACTCAGGATCTAATTGATGTGTCAAAGCAATAAGAGCTAAGGCCTCCTCAAGAGAAGATGCTTTTGTTTGAAGAAAAGATAAGATTCGACGCCCTTTTTTAATTTGGTTTGACGCATAAAATAATTGTGCGACTTGAGCTAAAGGCTGAGCATTATAAAGTTTTTGACGTTGAGGGGGTACCACTAATGTTTGAACTTTAAGGGGTTTTCTAATTTTATCAGAAGCTAACTGACCATAAAAAGTCGACTGGTATTCAGCTGCTTTCTGGTACCATTTACCAGCATTTACTTTTTGTCCTAGGGCTTCATAGGAGCGTCCCACCCAGAAAGCGCTACGCGCTTTAGTCTGTGGACGTTTTGCATGTTTATAAAGATATTTAAAATGAGAGAGCGCTTTTTGTGGACTTTCCAGAAACCTTAAACTTAGCCATCCCAAGAGAAATTCAGCTTCTGCCATATCCTTCCCCTCGAGAATATGATGATCACGTGCCATCGTGTAAGCCACTTTATAATTTTTATTATAAATAGCTCTGCGACATAAAAAATCTTTTTCTATCCACCATTTATCTAAATGGTGCTGACGATCTTTAGCTGAAACTGTCTCATAAAATTCATAGGCTTCTAGAGTCTTTTTTCTCCGAAGATATTTTAAATAATCATAAGATAAACCAGCACGCAAGAAAGGATCTTTTTTAAATAAAAAACGGATGATTTCAAAAAATTTCTGTGCATGCGCATTATTTGTAATCAAAGAAATTCGACCATGAGCCCATAATTGCTGAAGAATTGGAAGATATTTTAAAAGCGGATAAATATCCTTTACATTTTCTTCCCACAATAACATATCAACCCGCTTAAGAAAATCATTGGGCGTCAAGTCGTTTTCAAATTCCTTCATAAATTTCTGATACGCACTTGGGTCCATGATTTGTGTTTGCCAAGTGTGTCTTAGAAACTTTTGAGCCTGCTTTTTCATGCCCTTACGGAGAAGAGCTTTAGCATAAAAAAAACTCCCGGTCCCTGTTAGGGGAGGGTGAGCTTGAAACCAAGCAATAAGAGATGAATCAGAAACTTTCTCATCCATAGCCTCTTCAGCACGCTCTTTTAAAACGTTTATTTTAGGCCAGTCAAGATGACGCGTAATAAAATGAGAAATTTGCTCAAAAGTACATCCTGATTGAGGCTCTTGCATTAAAAGCCATTCTGCTGTTTCTCTTAACAAAGGACAAGAAGACGTTGAAAATGTCACAGCCTCCCCCCACCTTCCCTCCTTTAAGGCTTGAAAAGAAGAAGGACAAAATTGTATTTCATTTTTTTTAGAGTCTACCTGACTCAAGACGTGAGACGTCAAAAAGAAAAGACTCAAAAAAATAAGAGTACAGGACGTTATTGTTTTATTAGTAAATCCCCGCAGCCGTTCCTCAGATTTTTGACACATTTAGTGATATCCTCATAATTTCTTCCCGCTCAGGGTTACAAGCTCAATCTCTTAAATCTTTAAATGAGAAGCTTTTGGAGGGGTCAAAAATTGCTTTAATTAAAAGCCACCGCAACATCTTTCCCTGAGAACGCAAGGCCAACACGGATAATTTTTTCGACGTTTTTATACGCCTTAATTTTAGAAGAATACTCTTTTGACTCTATTTGATCGAGCGCAGATTGCGCAACCGTTTGTAAATCTTCTGTTTTGTTTGCAATTTTATACTCTAAAATAAGAGCAAACGGGAAAGGTGCTGTTTCTTTCGGAATAATGAGAAGATCGGCACGCCCGGATCCGGTTTCACGTTCCTTTTCAACAAAGTAATCCTCGTTCACGCTACTTGCAAAAAGACCCCACATAAATCCATTATATAAAAGTTCCGCATATTTTCCTGAATCAAAATAGCTTGCTGAAACTTCGAGGTAAGATTTAAGGGTTTCTATAAATTTTAGAACGTCGCCTGAAAGGAGATCCGTCACAAAGGCTCTATACCCGCGCGCGTCTGTTTTAAACTTGTTTTCAATCCACTGAACAAGCGACGTCATAAAGACCCCTCGAACTTCATAGTTGGGGATTTTGACACTGCAGAGATAGGTTATCCCATCCATCGCGAGCTTTGCTTTTATCGCCGTTAAATAGCCCGAAAAGAGTAAGAGATTATAAAGCGCATTGGGAGATGATTTAATATCTGCAAAAATCATTTTAGGATCCGCAATCATATCAACACTTCCCCCTTCAATAAGAGTCTGCATTTCTTCCTGAAACTTATCAAGAACAAGGGCCTGTTCGATAAGAGCTGTGCTCGCCGTTCCAACCCAATAGGCTTTAAACTTCCCCCGATTTTGAATACAGTTCATAATGGACCAGGGGTTGTAGATCGTAAGACCGCCAATATTATATCCATTATACCAAGATTTTAGAGCGAGAGCTGTTTCTGGGTTTTTGTCTATGTTGGATTTATGGAGCAAAGTATTCACTTCCCCCTCTGTAAATCCAAAATGTTCTGCATAATCGTCATCTAAGATCGAATCCTCTCCAAAATTATTGAGCCCCGAGAAAAGACTTGCTTTCGCAACACGCAAAATTCCTGTCACAACGCCCTTTTCAAGGAAGTCGTTTCCTTTAAGAGTGCTGCTGAAAATCCCTCTAAAAAGACCTAAAACATTCTGAAAGTAGGTATCCTCTGCAGAGGAAAGAGTCTCGCGTGCCAATTGAAGGGCGTACCAATCATTCAACGGGGTATCATATTCATCGATCAAGATAAAAACCTTTTGACCAAAATGCGCATAGAGCATCTTGCTGAGATGGAAAAGGCTATTTTTTAATTCAGCAAGATCAAACGATTTTGTCATAAATTTTTTAAAAAGATCTTTTTGCCACTCTGAAAGCTTATCACTATAAAGAAGATATTCATGCGTCTCATAAAGCCCATAAATAAGCTCTCGGACATCCATTTCGGTTGCCTCATAGACATTTCCTTTAATTTCTTTAAAGGACACAAAAATCACCGGAAATTTTCCAAGATAATTTTCTAAGATATCGAGATGCTCCCCAATCTTTAATTTTGAGAAAATATCCCGCCTTTTTGATTGCTCTTCCTCATCGATATCTCCATTACTTTTAACGGGAACGCAAAAAAAATACTGAAGCATTGTCATATTAAGAGTCTTGCCCCACCGACGTGGACGCGTGATGAGAGTCACCTTATACCCCCCCCCCAGAAGCGTAGAAATAAAAGACGTCTTATCGACAAACAAGTCATTGCCTGCTGCCATTTCTTTAAAATCGTCTGTGCCAATATTTATGGTGTAGGGCTTATTGTGGAATTCTGTCATCTTTTAATCCTTAATATTAGGAACAAAGTATATCATAACTCTTTTGTTTTTTTACATCCTAAAATTTGGGGATTCAATTGAAAAATATTAGATTAAACAGCTTCTTTCTTTAGCAACGGCTGTTCTGGCCAGTTTTCGAGACCCTGATCATCCAGGCTTCCAAGAACTTCTTCTTCATCCGGGCCATCGGCATATTGAGGATAGGGAGCCGGATACGTACTCACCTCACCTACTGGCGGGTCTAAGGGTCCTTTTTTGCCACACCCTTGTGTTCCAATCATCACCAAACAGGCTCCAAAAATAAGAAAACTCTTTTGAGTTAATGCGCTTCTTTTAACTTCCTGCAATTGTCATCCCCTCAATCATTAACGTTGGCACATCAATGCCATACTGGTGGATCAAATCGTTACACGGTGTCAAGTTCAGAAACATATCTCCTAAATTTCCAGCGATTGTAACTTCGCTCACAGGATAAGTTATTTCACCATTTTCAATCATAAATCCAATAGCGCCTCGGCTGTAATCCCCTGTGACCAAATTTACACTAGATCCCATAAGCTCTGTGACATAGAGACCTTTCGGAAGACTTTTAATAAGATCGTGAGGCGTGAGGACACCCGCTTTCATATAAAAGTTGCTCACAGAAGGATGAGGAATGCCCCCTGTCCCTCGACTTGCATGTCCCGTAGTTTTTAAATTTAACTGACGGGCTGTCCTTAAATCTAAAATCCATGTTTTTAGAATACCGTCTTCAATGACGGCTAAGGGACGCGTGGCAATTCCCTCCACATCAAAGCCTCTCGACCTGAGTCCCCTCTTAATATGAGGATCATCTAAAATTATCATCTTTTCGGAAAAGAGCTGCTTGTTGAGTTTATCTTTTAAAAAACTTGTTCCTCTCGCAATGCTCGCACCATTAATGGCACTCGCCAAATGTCCTAATAGGCTTGATCCGACACGGGGATCATAGACAATAGGAAGTTTTGTTGACTGAATCTTCTTTGGGGAAAGCCTCTTCACCGTTCTTTCTCCGGCTTCTTTGCCCACTGTTTCGGGAAGGGTCATATCTTCTCGATAAATAGCACACGTAAAAGCATAGTCCCTCTCCATTTTTCCATTTTTTTCAGCAATCATCGCCGCAGAAAGGGATCGGCTAGAATCTTGATAAGACCCATAAAAATTCGTGCTTGTCGCCAAAGTAACAAGACTTTTTCCCCAAGAAGCCTCAACACCTTCTGATTTAGAGACTCCCTTGACAGCTAAAGCCGCACGTTCACAGACCAATGCTTCTGACACAAGTGTCTCCTCTGTATCTTCAAGAGGATCACTCGATTCATAATTTCCATAAGTTTGGGCAAGATCTTCTTTTGAAGCAAGCCCGCAGAAGGGATCTTCTGGAACCAGTTCTGCCATTGCAAGCGCACGATCCACAAGGCCTATAATCGACTCCTTTGAAAGATTACTGGTTGAAACAATGGCCTGTCTTTTCCCCTTAAAAACCCTCAACCCAAGATCTACGCCTTCGGATCTTTCAAGTTCTTCGATGGTCTGATTACGACAAGAAAGACTGAGAGATGTTCCTTGAACATAAAGAACATCCGCGCCATCAGCCCCTCGTTTTAAAGAACTTTCAAGTGTTTCTTGAAGCAAAGACTGAATGGCAGAAGAAGACAAATTCGGATTCATTGGATAAACTCTTTATTAGGTCAATAGGTTATATATCAGTTCTTTCTTTCCTTATTTAGAAAGAATCTCCCTTAACGAATTATCTCATTAAAGTGTTGAGGACAAGACCCAAAAAAAGAATAAGACCTACCCACACGTTTGATTTAAATTTTTTTAAACACGCCGGCGCATCATTTATATCAAGTGTTAGCACTTGCCCTAAAAAATGGAGTCCCACGAGAAAACAAGCTCCTTTATAAAAAAAGTTAAGATTTAACCTTTCTCCAAACCAACAAAAAAGTCCTAAACTTCCTATGTAAATGCTTATCAAGAACGTTTTTGCTTGGTTTTTTACTCTTAAAGCCGACGATTTAACACCAATCAAAAGATCATCATCCATATCCTGAAATGCATAAATTGTATCATACCCAATCGTCCATAAAACAGTGCCTCCGTAGAGAATAAAACAAGTTAAATCTAAATTTTTCCCTTGGGATGTCCATCCCATCAAAACACCTGCATTAAATGTTATTCCTAAAAAGATTTGAGGCCAATATGTAATGCGTTTCATCAAAGGATAGAGCCCGCTTAAAAGAACCAAAAGACATCCTATATAAATAGTCTCACGATTAAATTGAATCAAAATGAAAAATCCACCCCCCAATAAAAAAAGAAGCAACACCATAGCGGAGAGGAGAGAGGTGCTTTTTGAAGCAAGGGGTCTCATTTGTGTTCTTTTTACTTTTGCATCAAAATTTCGGTCACAGATATCATTTAAAATACAGGCAACTCCGCGCATCACCAGCGCCCCAAGACCAAAGAGAAAGATATCCGACATCTTTGGAAAATGTGGAAAAGCGCTTCCAAAAAGCCCTAAAAAGGCAGAAAAAAGAGGAAGAAAGATACCAACAGGTCTGTCGAGACGCATGAGGAGAATCTTTGATCTCCAAAACAAAGGGACTCTTGAGAGCCTCTTCAGAGGAATATCTGAAGATTCAAATCTATTTTTTTCATTTTCTGGTTGTTTTTGAATCATTTTTTCAAGTAGACTCTTTTAAGTTTGAAAAATAAATTAATAATGATAAGACCTTACGTTAAAAATTTTGGTCTCCTAAACGTCTCTCGTGATAGATCCCTCCTTTTTACAATACGCGAGAGGGTAGGGATTCGTGAATTTTGGAAGTTTCACCAAGAGGGATGTTAAGGTCTCTCATGGTGTTAATCAAGCGCTATAATATTTAAAATAACCTGAGGAAGGGTAACTTTATGAACGATCAGACACACAGCATTCGCCTTTTTATTGCAACCCCTCTCAAGGAAAACGATCGTGTTTTCTTAACCCCGCGACAAAGTCACTACCTTCTCAATGTCATGCGCCTCAGCGTGGGACAAAGTTTTCTTATTTTCAACGGGGAAGATGGAGAATTTTTAGCACAGATTTCTGAAATTCAGAAACGCATCGTTCATCTTACCATTAAAAAACAAACGCATCCCCAACCCAAAACAACCACTCTCAATCTCTTATTCGCTCCTTTAAAGGGGGAGCGTCTTGGCTTTTTAGTCGAAAAAGCAACAGAGCTGGGGGTTTCAGACTTTATTCCCATTTTTACAAAACATACGGTCCCCTCTTACATTAACCTCGAGCGCATAGAAGCACGCGCTATTGAAGCTGTAGAGCAATGTGAACGCTTAGGCATACCAAATGTTCATGAAAGCATGAGCCTTGAAGACATGCTTGAAAAGTGGTCCCCTTCCGAGGCTCTTTTCTTTTGTGAGGAACGCGCAGCAGATGCTCTCCCTCTTTGGGAGGCCCTTAAAAAAGAACCAAGAGGATGCTCTTTTCTTGTGGGACCTGAGGGAGGATTTTCTGTGGAAGAAAAAGAACTCTTAAAATCAAAATCTTTTGTGAAGCCAGTCAGTCTTGGAGCTCAAATTTTAAGATCAGAAACAGCAGCGATCATGTCTTTGTGTCTTTTTATGGCCTCGACTCAAAAAGGAGCATAACTTTCTTATTTAAAAACCAATGTCTTCTTTCCGAGAGACCTCTCCTCTTCTCTTTTTAACCAGACCCTCAGAGCTCAAGGACTATTTTGAGAAAGGGAAAAAGACCCTTTCATCCCTCCGGGTTGGGCTGGAACATGAGAAATTTGTTTTTGAGGCAAATTCTCTGCAGCGCGTCCCTTATGGTACAGAAAATGGGCTCTCTGCTCTTTTTAAAGATTTTCTCACTGTCGGATGGGAGGGTATTTACGAAAATACAGCCCTTATTGGACTGAAGAAAGAAGGGGTTCTCCTCACTCTTGAGCCCGGGGGGCAATTAGAGTTCTCTTCCTCCCCTCATTCAAATGTCTTTGCTCTTAAAGAGGAGCATCAGCGTTATCTTTTAACAGTACTTCCCCTAGCCTCCCAAAAAAATCTTTTGCTTCTCGGTCTTGGATTTGACCCTCTTTCCAATTTTGAGGACATTCCTTGGATGCCAAAAGAACGCTATCTTCTCATGCGTGATTATATGCCCCAAAAAGGCTCTCTCGGTCTTGACATGATGACACGCACAGCAAGCTTTCAGGTCTCTCTTGACTATACCTCTGAACAAGATATGTGTGAAAAATTCCGAATCGGACTTGCCTTGCAGCCTCTTATCTCAACCTTTTTTGCCTCCTCAGTTCTGAGGGAACGTCAAATTCTCCCTTTTCAAAGCTATCGCTCTTATGTCTGGCAACACACAGATGACGCGCGGACAGGGGGGCTCGAATTTGTCTTCGATGATAGAATGGGGTTTGAGCGATATATCGAGTATCTTTTAGATATCCCGCTCTATTTTATTTACCGAAATGGAAAATATATCCCTGCCGCCCCTCAGACATTTCGGGATTTTATGAGAGGAAATTTAAAAAGTTTGCCCGGAAAATTTCCCACAATAACTGACTGGGAGCTACATATCAGCACTGTTTTTCCTGATGTTCGGCTCAAAACTTATCTTGAAATGCGGGGCGCTGATTCTGGACCCCTTGAATTTGGCTACGCGCTTGCAGCGCTTTGGGCAGGTCTCTTCTATGATCCTCAAAGCTTAACTCAAATTAAAGACATAGTGGGCGCCCTCAGCCAAGAAGAGAGATCCTTTTTAAGGAAAGAGACCCCAAAAACTGGGATTCACACTCAATTTCGAGGAAAGCCGCTGAAATATCTTCTCGCCACGTGTTTAGAAATATCACAAGAAGGACTTAAACGTCGAAATATCTGCATTTCTAATGGAAAAGATGAAAGTTGTTTTCTAGAACCTCTCTTCCAGGTTCTTGACCGAAATGAATCTCTTTCGGATTCCATTTCAAAAAAATGGAAAACATTTTCTTCTCAAGAAAAGAAAAATAACTATATTCGATCGTTAAAGTATAGTACAAAAATTTAATTTTAAAAATATATATTTAATTTTATATAAAAAATATTTATTATATTTTTATCTATTCGAGAATATACTGATTGTTCTCATTTCATATGCACATCATCCATTTAAAAAAAATGTACCCTTGATTTTTATTAAAATAATACCTATTTCTATTATGTAGACATATTAGACTGTTAATTATATTTAAAGAAATTATAGAAGGTATTTCCATAAAATGTTTCAACATATTCAAAATAATTTAAAAATACGCTTTATAAATTTATTCAAAGGGAAGACAATTTCTTTTGTCATTCTTCTTATTTTCTTTAATCTATTAAGCGCCAATATTTTCGTGTCTCATGCAAATCCAGAAGAAGAAGCTTTTAGAAATTTAGAGAGTCTTAGATCTTCTTACCGACAAACTCTCTGGGAATACCAAGATTCTGGACCTGAGATTAAAATGACACCCCTTAAAGAGTCTCTTAGAGTAAAATCCGAAGAGATCTTAGGATTTATCCTTTTGGGCCGCCATGAGCAATTTTCTTGTTTCGATTTCAGATCAGTTGATTCCGAAGATCACCTGCTTCTTATTACAGAGGCCTTCCTAGAGGCCGTTCTCTATCCATCAGCAAACATGGTTTCTTCAGTAAAATATTTACAAGCGACACTTCAAGGAATTAAAGAGTCTCGAGATCCGAATGATCCAACCTACGCCGATCGATACCTTTATATCTTTAAAAATTTGGTACAGGCAGCTTTTGCCATAACTGACATGAAGGGTGCAAGAGGAGAGAGTTTAACAATCATAATGGAAGGAGAGGATCTGGAAAAAGAAAGAGAATATGAAGGAGAAAATGAACAAACCGCAGACATGAAGTTTCTTGAAAAAATTGTCCTCAATCCAAAAAGCCTAGATCCTCTTTTAATTTCTGGTTTTGAAGCTGTTCGAAAGACTCTTGGGGCCGATGATATCTCTCGCTTTGAGATGGCATATAGGGATATTAAGCCTTTTGCTCTTGTTATAGGAAATGATAATTTTTTTCCTTTCAATGTGTTTTCAATGCATTTAAAATTAGGAGAAGTTGTACAGACATTCCCTATTCCTCCGCAACAAAACCTTCGTGCTTATTTTCTGCCTCGAAAAGACCTCTATAATGCCATGGGAAATGTCTCTCTCTCTTTGGGAGATAATATTATTTATTCTGGAGATGCTCTTAAAAGAACCTTTACAGGAAATAACTTCGAACTCATAGTTCGAGTCCCTTTTTCAACGAAAGAAAAGGGAGCCCTTTTGGATTATGGCTTTACCCCCCGTGTAAGCTTTCCAGCTTATCATCGGGATGGAAGTATTTATAGATCTCCCATTCAATGGAATTCTTTATGGAATCCATCATCAGTGTGTCTTTTTCTGGAAAGTACGGATATCCCCTCAACTGCTCTTTTTAGAGATAATAGTATTTCTTTACACCTCTTAAAGAAGGGTTCTATTTACTCCTCAGAAAACCCAGATCCATCTTCTTTAGAAAAGAGATTTGCTCAAACACGCTTCCCCTACTTAGAACGAATTGATTTTGATGCCCTTTCTACACAAGAGCTCATACCCGTTATTTTAAATCATATTGCACAAGGGGTAAAGCATGGACATTATCCAAATCTTTATCAAATAAAAAGTCGTGCTATACAAGACTTATCGCAATATCCAGAATTGAGTTCTATTGCTTTGTGTTCTTCTCAGCAATTAGACCCTCACCAGTATTCTCTAAATTTCCTCTGGATAAAGAGAGGAACAAGCCAATTTGGACAATATATTTTCCCTGCGTGTGACCAAAAAACTTTGGTTGATCAATATTTGAGAACTATCCTTCAATGGGGATATATAAATACACGGGGAGCAATAATTAATATTTGGTACGATCTTAATTATACAACGGAAGCTTCTATTTCTCAAACAAGGGCTGTTTTGACGGAACTTACTGAAAAAGAACCAGGCTCTTTCCCACCTATATTGTTAAGAAATATAAGAGAGATTCCTTTGATCAAAGAGAACCTAGATGTTTTTTCCCCTCAGTTACCACTTTATTTTCGTATAGATTTATCAAAACAAATCATTCTTTACCATATGATTAAAGTGGAAAGAGGCTCCTATGCTGCTTTTTGTGATATAGATATGGATGCAGTTTCTAAAGAAGATTTATTTGATAGAAAGACTCTAGGGTTTCTTCAGAGATATGGAATTGTTATGGCTCAGGTAGATCATCGATACTTTGAAAACGGATTTCAAATGATAAGCAACCATAATGAAAATTTGTTGGAAGCCATGAAGCACGCTCTTATTGACCTTAATTTAGAGCGCGGAAGGGAGGCCTTAACCATAGGAGAGTCTTTTTACAGAAAGGGAGCAAGAGGTGCCCCCTTCAAACCACTCCAGCAAATTGTTTACGATAGCATTACTTCTATGTTTAAGTTCTTTTATTCTCTTGAAGGTGTTGCAGAATTTACAGCAAGCGATGGAACTCCTTATGACAAATCCAAACACGGATTTTCCGTATTTGGCGTAAGGAGCCTTCTTTCAAATTTTACATTTAAGATCATCGGAAATGGTTTAGAAGAGCTCCGTTGTAGTTCATGCGAGATCCCTATTCCCAGAAAAATCGTTTGTCTTCCTCCTGCCGGACTTTACTATGATGACTAAGAGATAGAAAGCTGTCTTTAGAACGATTCTCCTTTTGGAAAATTTTCCACACGAAAGACTCTCTTGAAGTTAGTCACTTGTTGAAAACAGGTAACTAAAAAAAACAACGAAAACAAACAGCAAAAGCCCTCTCTAAACTATTTTTTTTGTAAAGAGGGAGGGAGGATCTTTGCCCCTATTTTTTTGATCTGAGAAAACTGCTCTGAAATGCACCTTCGTTTTTTAGCCGGAACACTTCTTACAGTTTCATCCTTAGCCGTTGAAAATACCGCT
Source organism: Alphaproteobacteria bacterium 16-39-46 (assembly GCA_002257235.1). GTDB lineage: Bacteria > Pseudomonadota > Alphaproteobacteria > 16-39-46 > 16-39-46 > 16-39-46. Next base: position 19,918 of record NCGZ01000007.1, on the reverse strand, counting down.
AACCCGGACATTGCATGAGAGGAGTGGAAGAACCTTTAATAATCCTTTATAAATAAAGGATAAAAAAGGTTTTACCATGACAAACTATAATGAAAGAAAGCTCGAAACTCCAGCCCAAAAAGGACGAAAGATAGAAATAAATTTTGGGGGTGGATCTATCAGTTGCGATGGTGGCATTTTGTTGTTGAATCAAATTGACAAGAAATTAGGGCTTACTCAAAAGATTTCTTGTCATTTAAAAGAATATAGAGACCCAACAAAAGTCCAACATTCCTTTCTTCAAGTGCTCCGGCAACGTGTTTATGGAATTGCTCTTGGTTATGAAGATCTTAACGATTACTCAAATCTAAGGCAAGACCGTGCCTTTCAAACAAGCGTTTCTAAAGATACGGTCCTTGCTAGTAGTTCAACTCTTTGTCGTTTTGAAAATAAAGCAAAGCGTTCTGATGCTGTTATGATTCATCAGGAAATGATTGAACAATTTATAACTTCTTTTAAATCTCCTCCTAAAGAACTTATTCTGGATTTTGATGCAACTGATGATCTGATTCATGGAGAGCAAGTCGGTACCATTCGCTTAAAACTTTTAAAGATTGGCGTCGTGATTACACGCAATACAAGACGTATTAGATTTAGCCTCTCAGAGCATTATCCTCTCAAAGATCTTTTCTTCTCTCTCTTTGAAAAACTTCAGGCTACCTGACCTGAAAAAGAGCTGCCCCGGCTCAGAAAATAATGGGGGGAAGGGGGAACTTTGCCCAATTTTTGATTTTAACCTCAAAAATTGCCCTTATTCTCAATTTTACTTATCTTTGAACTCATTCCATGTCCCTCTTTTTTGCTTCAGATCCTCTCATGCAATATCCGGGCTAGGAATATGAAATTAATTCTTTCTTACAGTCTAAAGGAATTGTTTTTTTCAGAAGTTGTGATATTCTATTGAAGGTGAGGTACATATAATAAGAATAACAATGAAAGATCCATCAAATGAAGAAGTTTTTAGCGATTTCACTTTTAGTAACACTATCAATCTCAACCTTTTCTATACAAACAATAGAAGGCAAAGGTTTGTCGGAGGGCAGTTATAACTCTTGCACGGGTGTAGGTACGTGTCAGTGTTGGGATTCAAGTCCTATGGGTGCCAACGGTGTATGTGAGAATGACACTTGTAACTGCGGAAACTCAGACTAATGGTTTTTTGTTCTTGAAGCCTCTTTATCTTTCTGTGTCTTAATAAAGATAGAAGCTGGTAATCTCGAAGAGGATGGGTATAAAAATGATGCTCGTCCTTTCTGAGATGTAGCCTCCACTGAGAGAGCCAGCTCTGAAAAGTTCTCTAGTTGGGAACAATTTAACTGTCTTTTTAGATCATTTTTATCTTGATCAAATTTTTATATTTTAAGTATATCTTCTCCTTCTTCTGTTTTAACAGATTTTTTAAAAAAACTTTTAGAACCAATTTTTTTAAGATTATTCCAAAAGTGATTTACACACGCGGATCTTTTTTTTGAAGCAAATCTTTCTTTATTAGAGTCTTAAAAACATGCCCGTGGTTCTCGCGAGGTCTTTTTTATGAAGAATCATATTGCTCTTCGCCTCATAATACTTTTCGAAAAAACAAAACAACATCTTTGTTTGTTCTCTTGTTTTCTTATGCTTTGTTTTTTAGACATCTTTAAAATGTAAATAGCGCTGCTTAATGGGATATATTGCTTTTGATATTTCTCCTTTTAGTTTTCATTGTGTTTAAGGAATCCGCTTTATATTTCATAAAGCTTCCTCTGATTTTCAAAGAGTTCTTTCTTCTTCAGGTTTGTTAAACATCAATACCAGTGTTCTCTCGAGGTCTTTTGTATTAAAGAAGCTTTGGGCTTATTATAGAGAATTCTGAGCTTCTTTGCCTCATGGGGTGGCTTAAAAAAAAGAGCAAGACAATGTGCACACGATTTCTATGAATCAACTTTTCGACGTCATTTACTCTTTCTTCGGTTTTGTTTACAAACCCTTTTTCAAAAGAATCTTTTTGAAAAAGCTCTTAAAAACTTTTTTAGGCTTTAATTGTTGCTGTGTATCTGAAGGCTTCGCCCGTTATCAGCATGCGATGCATAATAATGGCGAGTTTTCTTCCAACGGCCATATAGGCTTTTTTATTGCCATGCTTTTTAGAAATCTTTATCCCCCATGTTTTTAAAAAACACCAACTTTTTGTTGCTGTCATTAATACCATTGCTGCATGCGTCAAGAGACGCCTCATATCAGCATTTCCACATTTAGATATTTGACCCATGGAAATTGTCTCTCCAGAAGAGTACTGTCTGGGCGTCTCTTATTTTCTGCCGTTAAAATTTTAATCTTTTGGTCAATTATATCTATTTCTGAAGAGTTCGTTTCAAAAGATTTTAAAAGGCTCTTAATTCCGTCACCGGCTTCTTGAGGAATATTTTGAAACTTTTCTCGAACTTTTATCGTAAAGTTTTCTGGCTGAAGATCTCCTAATAAAACGCCATATGTTTTTAAGAAACCTCGTATTGCATTTTTTAAGATACCTGAGAGATGCACAAGCGTTTTTCGTGATTTAAGAAGAATTTCAACAGATGCATCTGCATCAGATTTTACGTAAACCTCTTTATAATGATTACAACGTATCGCATCTGCAATTCCCCGAGCGTCATTTTTATCTGTCTTGTTGATTGTGACAGATAAAATTGCACTCATCTTTCGACTATCAATGCATACGGCCGGAACCCCAAGATTTTGGAGCCCTTTTATCAAAAATCGAGTTAAGCTCCCAGTTTCAATTCCAACCTTTTCACTCTGAATTCCACTTTTTTCTAAACTTTTAAAAATGGCTGCAGGTGTACTTTGAGCTTTTGTTTCGTAAATCTTTTTTCCTTCTTCATCCACAATACAAACAAATGTCTCTTTCATTGCCACGTCCAATCCGGTATAATATTTCATGAGAGTGTACTCCACATCATTGAAGCTGATTAATTTTAGACTTCGCGAGTTTCCTTTTAGGAGGAATTACCTCAACCAGAGGCACTCTCACTAATTTTAAAACGTCAAAGTCCGACTGTATTCAATCTAGACCCTCCACCCTTAAAATCAAGATATCTTCTTTTAGAATACTTACTTGGCATTACTCAGGTGTTGGGCCCGGCTACAGTATGTGCATTCTTTTTTTTGCAAGGGCACTTCTTACATTTTCTTCTTCTAGGAGAAGATCATCGCGCTAGCTTTTCTTTCTTTTTTGAATCCAATAATAAAGGGGCGTGCTCCCAAAAAAGAAAAGGGCATTATAGCAGACAATTTCTGCCCCGGCCCCAAACATGGCCCATAAAATATAGCTCATTCCAACGATCACAAGACTTAAGTATCCGAAAAAAGAAAGCTTTGACGGGTTTTTGAGGAGGATCAAGGAAGACACGGTTGGATATATATAAGCCACCAGCATACAAAGAGTTGAGATTTTGACCACAAACACATATTGGTGAATCAGTGATTTTGATTGACTCATGAGAAGAAGGATACTCACAAGGATGCTCGAGAAAATGAGTCCATAAATGGGAGTGCCCTTGTAAAAACCACGCTCAAAAAACTTTGGAAACAGACCATCTTTTGACGCGGCAAAGGGCATTTGAGCCTGAAGAAGCACCCATCCATTGAGACACCCAATCCCAGAAATCACAGCCCCGCAAGCCACAAACATTTCAATCCAACGAACGGGAAATTGCGTAAAAATTTGTCCTGCAGCAACAGCGTAAGGCGCCTTTGTTCCTTGAAGTGCTTCAGGTCCTACAACACCTAAAATCGCAACGGCTCCCAAAATATAAACAACAGCCGTTAACAACGTTCCAATAACGGTAGCCCGTGGAATTGTCTTCTTTGGATTTTTAATAGATTGAGCCGGAATGGTTGCTGATTCAATCCCAATGAAGGCCCAAATCGTTAAGATTGAAGCTTCTGCCAGAGCTTTTGAGACGGACAAAGAAGGATCAATATGGCTAAAAGAAAAGTGTTCAGCTTTTATATAAAAGATTCCGACCACAGGAATAAGAATAAGAGGAATCAGCTTTAAAACCGTTGATATATTTTGAAATATTGCTGCTTGCTTAATCCCTAGGCATTGCATCCCAACAATTGCCCAAAGAATCCCTAGGCTCACACAAAGAGACAAATTATGGTTGTCATTTAATTCTGGCCATAAAATTGAGAGGTAGGCTGGGATGGAAATAACAAAAGCTGTATTTCCGGTCCAAGAGGCAATCCAATAGTTCCAAGCCACCTGAAATCCCACATAATCTCCAAAGGCAGCCCGACTGTAAGCATAAATACCGCCTTCAGCAGACATATGTTGAGCAAGGAACGCAAAAATAAGGGCAAGACTCAAAGCACCCACCGTTGTAATTCCCCATCCAAAAAGCCCAATGACACCTAAAGATGCGAGAGCAGAAGGAAGAATAAAGACGCCCATTCCAATAAGATTTCCGACAATCAAACATGTGGCCGTAAAGAGGCCCAACTGTCTTGGAATTTTAAGAGAGTGTCGTGCTGTTTTTTTCATAGGACTTATCTTTTTCTTTCAATTTAAGGACAAACTCTCTTGTTTAAGATGTTTCTTTCTAACAAAATTTAATCCTGAATGCCATATTGAAAAAAGATAAACTCACCCTCCTCGGCTTCTCTCTGAATCATCTGGGCCAAAAGATGAAGAATGGACATGAACATAGACTGAGCCAGAAGAGCTTGAAGCTGAATTCACGTGTGTCCAAGAGCCAACGGTAAAATTTTGGTATCCTGTCCTAGCATAAGTCCTTCTCCCATCTGAGATTCCATAAACAGATTTACCACCCCCTCTTCTTCTCCCCTCCTCGTCTTCTTCATAGAGTCTTCTCAGGAGGACACCTTGTGCAACTTGGCTGGCTCCCCACATTCCCGTCAACATAACACAGAGCAGAAAAATGCCCTTTAAAAGCGATACCTTCATGAAAATCTCCAATTTTTAACTCATAAGATCCTTTCCATACACTGAATAGAGTCTCCCTAAAAGACCTATGGGCATAAATTTTCCAAAATAAACCTTAAAATCGATCTTATTTTTCGTATTATTGTCGCTGTCTTTGCCTGAGAAGTTGAAAAAAACACAAAAAAAAGACAAAACTATCTCTTTGTCTTATATTCTGCGTTGACGGATCCTTATAACTTCGCCTACTATGAGGATGGTTTTTTATTTTAGTATCTTAAAAAAGGGTTATAAACCGTGAATAAATCAGAACTTATTTCCTCCGTTGCAGATGCATCAGGAGTTACAAAAGCTGTAGCCACAAAAGCTGTAGATGGTGTCTTTGATGCGATTACTCTTTCTTTGAAAAAAGGAGATGAAGTACGCCTCGTTGGATTTGGAACTTTCGTTGTTGTAAAACGTGCAGCAACAGAAGGACGCAACCCACGCACCGGCGAAAAAATTAAGATTCCAGCTTCAAATCAGCCAAAATTCCGTGCTGGAAAAGCGCTTAAAGACGCGATTAACTAAGCTTAGAGTTTCAAGGAAACCACTCTAAACGAATTTTAGAGTGGTTTTTTTGTCTTTTTAAATATGCATCCTTCTTTTTTTGACACATCAAAAACACCCTATTCTTTCATTCGTTCTTCGCAAGAGCTTAAACTTTTTTGCGAGAATTTAAAAAATGTTTCTTTTATTACTGTTGACACTGAATTTAAACGTGAAAAAACATTCTGGCCAGACCTCTGTCTCATTCAAATAGCCAACCCCCGTTCTGTTGTTCTCATTGATCCCTTGATTCAAACCTTGGATTTATCTCCCTTCTATGATGTTTTGGAGAATCCTGAAATTCTTAAGGTTGTTCATGCAGGGTATGAAGATCTCGAGATTTTTTTACATACAACCGGTCGTCTTCCAACGCCGGTTTTTGATACTCAAATTGCCGCTCAATTTTGTGGATTTGGTGATTCTGTTGGGTATCATACCCTTGTTAAATCCGTTTGTGGGCTCGACCTTGACAAATCTCAACAACGTACCGACTGGACAAAACGTCCCTTAACCCCTTCTCAAGCTGAATACGCAAGCTTGGATGTCTTCTATTTACGCCAAATTTATGACACGCTTCTTTCTCAGCTTCAAGAAAAAGGGCGCCTTGCGTGGGCCAATCAAGAAATGAAAGATCTCTTTATTCCATCTTCTTTTCAGAGAAATGGAGATGAAATTTGGCAACGTCTTAAACTACAAAAAAAAACACTCACATCGCAAACACTCTGCCTTATCAAAGAAATGGCCCATTGGCGAGAAAATGCTGCCCAAACACAAAATCTCCCAAGATCCTGGATTATCCTTGACGCAGAAATTATCCTTCTTGCTGAACAACCTACTACAACGCTTGATGATTTGATTAAAATTAAGCCCTTTTCACGCTATTTTAAAATACAAAATGCTCAGAGTTTATTAGACTGCCTTAAAAAAGCGCTCGACATTCCAAAACATCTTTGGCCAATTCCGAAGATGACACTCCCTCTCTCCCTTGAAGAAAAAACCCTTTTAGGGACTTTAAAGACTCTTTTAATACAGCAAGCTGAGCATACAGGAATTTCAGCATCTTTAATTGCGACACGTAAAGACTTGGAAGATTTCGTGCGCGACGATCTCTCGGCACAAACCCTCCCAAAGATTATGCCAAAAATTCTAAGAGGATGGCGACTAGAGATTTTTGGGGATCTGGCTTTAAAACAAAAAATGGAGTTTGAAAAGAGATTTAAAAAATAACGCGTTCTTTTTTATACACTTAATTTCTTTTCCGTTTCTTATACCCTTTCACATCTTTCAAAATTTAAGTAAAGAATTTTGGGCAACTTATGATATGTAAGCCCTCAAATATGTGTGATATACTTGGGCTTAACCACGAGGAACATGCCATATGACAGAGATCCAAAACAAAACATACACGATAAAAATTGGGACAAGTGATTTTAAAACACTTGTCACGGAGAGTACGCTCTTTGTCGATAAAACGCTTTTGATTAAAAGTGTTATGGCGGATGCATATGATGTTCTTCTCATCACGCGCCCCCGCAGATGGGGAAAAACCCTCAACATGACAATGCTTCAATATTTTTTTTCCATTCCAGTTCAGAAAAATGGAGATACTGATGAGGCAGAACAGTTAAAAAAACGTGAAATCTTCTCTCACCTAAAAATTGGAGCCGATTCTGATTTTCTAGAAAAATATCTTGGAAAAATTCCAACTATTTTTATCTCCTTCAAAGGAATTAAGGGAGGAACTTACGAAACCATTGAAAAAGGGGTCAAAGATCTCATCTACCGGCTTTATGCAACCCATGAATATCTCCTTCACAGTGATAATCTTTCTAAAAGACAAAAAACCCTCTTTAGCAAGTATATTACAAAAGAATTTGATTCTGCTGAACTGCAAAGTAGTATTTTTTATCTGAGTGAAATGCTTCATTCTCATTTTAGTCGAAAAGTTCTTATCCTCATTGACGAATATGACACTCCCCTCAATGATTGGTATGCGCTTCAATTGGCGCGAGAAGCGATTTCAGCTGAGGAAATTGTCTACTTTCAGGATGTTTTAGCGTTGTTCAGAGAGATTTTGGGCAGCACTCTTAAAGATAACATCTACCTTGAAAAAGGGGTTGTCACAGGAATTTTGCGTGTTGCCAAAGCAAGTCTTTTTTCAGGGGTCAATAATCTCGGAGAGAATTCAGTCTTGGAAGGAACATATGTTCAGCATTTTGGGTTTACAGAGACAGACGTCAATACTTTGCTCCATACATGCGGTATCGATCAAGACACTGAAACAGCTCAAACTCTAAAATCTTGGTATAATGGATACACCATTGGGGGTCTCACAATCTACAACCCCTGGTCCATCATGAATTGTCTTAATAACAAGGGATCTTTTAAAGCCTACTGGGTTGGAACGGCAAGTACGGCTTTACTTGAACAAGCACTTATTCTTGACAAATTTCAAGAAGAGATTCAGATCCTTATTGACGGCGGAAACATTGAGATCATCGCCGATCCAAAAATGGTGTTTTCAGATATAAAATCATCCCCGAATGCATTTTATAATTTGTTACTCTTTTCTGGCTATTTAACAGCAGAAAGAAGCCAGGAAAATGAAGATGCCACCTATACTTGCGATGTTAAGATACCAAATCGTGAAGTGAGGGGGGTGTTTATGGGGTCTCTTCAAAAATGGATCAGTAAAAAATTTAACATTGACGTTAAAGAATACAATGCGCTTCTAAATGACCTTCTAAAGGGAAATGTAGACATCTTCACCCAAAAACTTAAATCCTATCTTGAAACTTCAGCAAGCTTCTTTGCAACAGGCCCTAAAAACGCAGAACTTTTTTATAATGGATTTGTGATGGGTCTTATTTCTGCCGTTACTTCCCAATATTTTGTGGACGCTGAAAGAGAATCAGGGAAAGGGCGGGCAGACCTTCTTCTCATTCCAAAACCAACTGCAAAATATAACAACGCTCTTATTTTAGAATTTAAGTTTGCAACTCAAGGCGAAAACTTATCTCTTCTTGCCCAGAAAGCGCTTGATCAAATCGAAACTAAAAATTATGGAGCAAAGATTAAAACACATGAAAATGTTTTAAATACTTTAAAAGTTGGTCTTGCTTTTAGAGGAAAAGATGTCGAGGTGGCTTTTAAATAGTGACTGAAATGCCTTACATTTTTTTGTGCTAGAAAAGAAATGCAAGATTAAGTACTTTCAGAAATTTCCATATTCAATCTATTTTTGGCATACTTTCTAAATGAGAATTTTCCCAAATTTTGAGGTACGTGCTTGGATCCATATTACCTCCCGAAACAATCACTAAAATCTTCTTATTATAATTGCCCCTCTTAATCCAGCTATAAGCACCCGCCATACCAAGCGCACACGTAGGCTCCAAGTTAATTTTTAGAAGATGTGTTAGCCATTGCGTCCAATACACAATTTCTTCTTCTGAAATTTCATAAAACCCCGCGAGCTTTTTAATATATTGAAAAGTACGCTCAGATATTCCAAGCGTCCGCGTGCCATCCGCAATTGTCATTGGAGTTGTCTCAAAACGTTTAATACATCCCGTTTTGTAAGATTCTGCAGCATCATTTGCAATCTGAGGTTCACATGCATAGACTTTTACACTTTTTGAGAATAAGCAACTCGCCAAATATGTCCCAGAAATGAGGCCTCCTCCGCCACACGGTGCAAATATAGCATCAAAGTTACCTTCTTCCATCCATGCCTCCAAAGCTACGGTTCCTTGCCCTGCAATAACATCATCATGGTCATAAGGGGGTAACAAAAAACATGTTTTAGACTTTTCATGAGCTAAATCTTCAGCTTCCTGCCGCTCCTTTGTAACAATCACCTCTGCACCATAGGCTTTCGTTGCTGCAATTTTTACTTTTGAGGCAACAGATGGAACAATAACGGTTGCTTTTATTCCCAACTGTTTTGCTGCCCATGCCACAGCTTGCGCATGATTCCCAGAACTGTAAGCGACAACTTCTTTAGGAAGAGCATTTTGTTCTTTTAAATGCAATAAAGTGTTGAGAGCACCCCGCGCCTTAAATGCACCAACTTTCTGCATACCCTCAAATTTAAAATAAATTCTTGATTTTAATCTCTCATTCAACGTTTCACTTTCTAAAAGAGGCGTTCTATTAATAAAATCTTTGATTCTATTATAAGCTTGCGTCACAACGTCCGGGGTCATTGTCTTTAATTGGGACATATAAATACTCCATCAATTTCTACTTTTGCATTTTTGGAAAGACCTGCTACCCTTATTCTAATCCGTGCCGGATAGGGCTCAGTAAATAGATTTTCCATTACGTTATTAAGATTATCTGACACATCACTGTCAGTATAATAGACGTTAATTTTGAGAGCCTGATTCATATCTGTACCAGCAGCTTCACAGATATTTTTGATATTCTCAAAACATTGATACAATTGCTCGATAGGATCCTCTGAAATTATTTCTTGGGTCCCTTCTTTTATAGGCAATTGACCAGAAATAAAGAGCAATTCCGCAAATTTTATAGCCTGAGAATACGATCCAAAAGGCTTTGGTGCACGTGTGGTCAAAATCATTTCTTTTTGCATAAACCCTTTTCCCTACTCTTAAAAAACAAACCTTCAAACGCTAAACTTTAATATCATGCAAATCCTTCATACTTGAGCATCAGAAGATCAAGGGCATGATCAAGAGCTTGGAGCGTTTGAGAATGATCAAGCGTTTCATCATGGGCCCATATCCGAAGGGTGAGACCATATACAATAAGGAGCGCCATTTTTTTGGACGTTTGAGGTTCAACTCCCACTTGATTTAAAATAGAGGTCATACTCTTTAAAAAAAAAGGCGTCATGTCTTTCAACAAAAAGATCATTTTTCCGTCACAAAAGAAAGATTTTTCAAAATCGACAATAAGCCGTCTAAGCCCTTTTTGGTAAAGCTCAAGAGCCTCAATCCGAGACATAAAACACTCAAATAAAGATTCTTTAAGAGTCAATTCTGATAAATCTTCAGGCTCTGGAGAAATTTTATCCAGATTGTTTAAAAGTGCTTTTAAAAAATCAATCGGCGTCGGAAACTGATGGCTCAGAAATGAGCTTTCTAAGGAAAGCGCCTCAGAAAGTTCTTCGTAAGAAACATTATAAAAACCCACCTCTCCTGCTTTTTCAAAAAAAGCTTTTAAAATAGAGGTCTCATCCATCTTAAATTTCCTGGTTTCACAAGGAAGTGGGTTTTTAATACGCCTTTGGCTGCTATTTTGGACCCAGCATCATAATCATCTGGCGACCTTCAAATTTTGGATCAAGCTCAACTTTTGAAAAGAGGTCCATATCAACTTTAATGCGTTCCAAAACTTTAAGACCCAGCTCATGATGGCTGATTTCGCGTCCTTTAAATCGAAGAACAACCTTTACCTTGTTCCCCTCTTCAATAAAACGCTTCATGGCCCGTAATTTAACTTGATAGTCATTCTCATCCGTCACAGGACGCACTTTAATTTCCTTGATTTCGACGACTTTTTGTTTTTTTCGAGCCGCCGCAAGTTTTTTTTGCTCGTGATACTTATGCTTTCCATAATCTAATATCTTACAAACAGGTGGATCAGCATCCGGCGATACTTCGACAAGATCAAGACCAACCTCCATAGCGCGATCAAGTGCTTCCTTACGACTCAAGACGCCAATCATTTCGCCATCCTCTCCCACAACACGCACTTGAAGTGCCCGAATGGCAGAATTGAGCCGCGGCCCCTCAGGCGCAGAACGTCCATCACGCGACCGTGAGGTTGGATCTGAATCTTGAGAGGACCGTTTGGGAGGACCTTGATAAGGCGTCCGTGGCGTAGTCGAATTTGTATCTTTCATGGAACTAATGATTGTCTCCTTTAGTTAAATTGAACATTTGTTTCCTTTAAAAAGGACCTTTTCCTTCTAAAGAAAGTTTAGCAACTGCATCAGAAAGTGCAAGCGTTTCTTGCCCTTCTTTTCCGAATACCCGAAGTGTTACCTGATTTAATTCTGCTTCTTTTTTTCCAATAATCAACAAAACAGGAATTTTTTGAAGACTATGCTCCCGGATCTTATAGGAAATCTTTTCATTCCTAAAGTCCCCTTCTGCACGCAATCCTGCATTTTTTAACGCTTCAAGAGCTTGTTTTCCATAAATTTCTGCATCAGAAGTAATGGTTAAAACTTGAACTTGAATCGGCGCTAACCAAAGAGGAAGTTTCCCTGCAAAATGTTCGAGAAGGATTCCGATAAATCTTTCCATGGATCCAAAAATAGCCCGATGTATCATAACCGGAATATGTTTTTGACCATCTTCTCCAACATAGGAGGCTCCAAGACGCTCTGGCAAAATAAAATCAACCTGAAGTGTCCCCAATTGCCAATCACGTCCAATGGCATCTTTAAGGACAAACTCCAATTTAGGACCATAAAAAGCACCTTCTCCAGGATTCAAAATAAGCTCAATGCCCGAAGCCTCGGCTGCTTCTCTCAAAGCTTTTTCAGCTTTATCCCAAACCTCATCAGACCCAGCACGTTTTAAAGGACGATCCGAAAATTTCACTGCAATATCTTCAAATCCAAAATCTTTATAAATAGAGCGTAAAAGAGCACAAAAAGAGACCGTCTCTTCTTTAATTTGTTCTGGAGTACAAAAGATATGCGCATCGTCTTGAACAAGACTGCGAACCCGCATAAGGCCATGGAGAGACCCAGAAGGTTCATTACGATGACAGGACCCAAACTCAGAAAACCTTAAAGGAAGATCCCGATAACTCTTAATCCCTTGTTTAAAAATTTGAATATGCCCAGGGCAACTCATCGGTTTTAAAGCAAGGTCACGATCTTCATCTTTTAGAACAAACATCTCCTCACGGAATTTCTCCCAATGACCTGACGCCTCCCATAAACTCCGATCTAAAATCTCTGGCGTATGAACTTCTTGATAACCTTGTTTGGAAAGACGTTTTCTCATATAATTTTGAAGAAGAACATAAAGGGCCCATCCTTTGGGATGCCAAAAAATACTCCCCCGTGCCTCTTCTTGAAGATGAAATAAATTCATCTCTAACCCTAACTTACGATGATCCCGCTTTTCTGCCTCTTCCAGTTGATATAAATAATCCTTTAATTCTTTTTCTGTTGCCCACGCCGTCCCATACATACGTTGCAGCATAGGATTGTTGGAGTTGCCACGCCAATAAGCCCCTGCAAGCTTCATAAGCTTAAAGTGTTTTCCAATTTTTCCCGTCGATGGCAAATGAGGCCCCCGACAAAGGTCAATAAAATCCCCTTGACGGTAAAGGGTAATCGTCTCTCCCTTGGGGATACTTTCGATAAGTTCTGCCTTAAATGCTTCTCCTTGGTTTTTAAAAAAAGTGAGAGCGTCATCACGGGACCATTCTTCACGCTCAAAAGGCGTATTTCGATCAATAATTTCCCGCATCTTTTTCTCAATGGTCTCAAAATCTTCCGTGGAAAATGCCTCTTTTCGATAAAAATCGTAATAAAAACCGTTTTCGATGGCTGGACCAATGGTAATTTGAGTTTCTGGATAGAGCTCTTTGACAGCTTCCGCTAAAATATGAGCCGTATCATGACGTAAAATCTCAAGACCCTCTGGATCTTGACGGGTAATAATTTCAATGGAAGCATCTTCCCCAAGAGGACGCGTCAAATCTCTCAGCGTGCCATTCACACGAATCGCAACAGCATCTTCTGCCAAACGCTTCCCAATGGAAGCAGCGATGCTTTCTCCCGTCACGATGTTCCCTTTTTGGGGATATGTGCGGCAAGATCCATCTGGTAATTTTATCTCAAGAACGTCTTTCATCTTTCAACCCTTAAAAATCTTTCTTTAGGGCATCCTTGTCATGCTCTAAAAGGTTTTTCCATACACGATCAACCTCTAATCTACTTAAATCTTTTTCACACAGATAACAAACTTTTTTTCCAAAGGGGCCACAAAGATCTGGATTTGATTCCTTTAAATTAAAGAGCACCGTACACGGACATCCAACAAGAGCAAGGAGATGCATGGGTCCTGTATCATTCCCAAGTGCAAAAAAAGCACGCCTTCCCAAATGGGCTAAATCTACAAAAGAGGTCTTTCCAATAAGATTTGTGAGATAAGGATGGGGAGACTTAAAAGCTTCAATTAAGTCTTTTTCACCCGGTCCCCCTATAACAATTGCTCTTATTTTCTTTTCCCCTAGCCGATTCAAAATCTCGAACCATCCTTCAAGAGGCCATCTTTTCTGAAGACGTGTTGGAGCACCTCCTGGCACAAGAATAACAAAAGGATCATTCGTCTCAAGAATTTGGGCTGTTTCAACGCCCACCTTCTTCTTTAATAAAAAAGAAAGATCAGGCGGGAAGACCTTCAAAAGACCGGCATCCTGCAATTGTTCTTTTTGCCGCTCAAGCGTATGTTGAAGATCCCGCTGTTTGTTTTTATGAGGATGACTACACCCAAAGGCAATTCCTGAAAATTTTCCACGCCAACCCAAGAGCCTTAAATAATAAAAATAGCGCGACGTATGCGAAGATGTCTGAAGATCATAAATCATCTCAAAATTCTGATTTTTAAGACTCAAAAGACGCCGCATAAGCTTAAAAACATGTCTTCCTTTTAATCTCGGAAAGACCAAAACGGTATTAAAATAACCCGTATCTTCAGCCAACCCTTTAAAAGCCGGCGTTGTCAAAAGCACGAGATGATCTTCTTTATAGTAATCTCTGAGACTTTTAAAGGGGCCTAAGGCTTGTAGAAAGTCTCCCAAAGCCCCAAGTTTAATAACTAAAATTTTTTTCATTTAGTACTTCTTTATAAACATCAAGCGTCCGTTCACACATCACCTCTTTGGTAAATTCTGTCTCAACCGTTGAGCGTCCACATAGTCCTAACCGATTTCTTTCTTCCTTTGAAAGAGATAATATTTTATTTAAGACTTCTGTCAATGATTCAGTGTCTCCGGGCTTAAAGAAGAACCCATTTTTTTGATCTTGCACAATTTCAAGGGCACCCCCATGAGCGGGGGCAATCACGGGCTTTTCCATCGCAAAGGCCTCAATCATAATCCGTCCAAAGGCCTCAGGATCCGTTGATGCTGAAATCACCACATCGGCAAGAGAGAGAACAAGAGGCATATCGGACCGATGTCCAATAATCTGTACCTGCCCAGACAATCCTTTTTCTTTTATAAACGTCTCCAACTGATCCCGGTATTCCTGACGTCCCTGGTCGTCTCCCACAAGAAGCGCAAAATAGTTTTTTGTATTAAGCCCCAGCAATGCCTCTAAAAATAGCTTTTGACCTTTCCAGGAAGTCAGTCGTCCTGGCAAAATTAAAAGGGGACGTCCTTCTTCAAAAAAAAGCCCCAACTCCTTTCTGAGGTCTCTTTTTTGAGCCTCAGAAATTTTTTGAGGGTTGAAAAACGCGAGATCAACACCTCTTGGTATAACCCGAATTTTTTCAAAAGGTGTTTTATAAAAGGTCTCTATCTGATGCCCAATAAATTTAGAGTTGGCAATGACGACATCTCCTCTTGTCATAATACCATTGTAGTTTTTTTTAAAGAGACCTGACGAATTATAAGCCCCATGGAACGTCGTGACAAAAGGAATGCTCAGCGTTTGTGCTGCCCAATAAGCACTCCACGCTGGCGCTCGGCTGCGTCCATGAACAAGAGAAACTCTTTCCTCTTTTATGAGTTCTCTTAATTTTTTTGAATTTTTCCAAATTTGCACTGGATTTTTAGATTTTAAAGGAAGATCAATATGACGAACCCCCATTTTTCGAAGAGTCTCGACAAGCCGCCCTCCTTGAGAAGCCACAACAGCCCCCCATCCTTTTTGACGAAGAGCTTCTGCAATATCAAGTGTTGTCTGCTCAACACCTCCCGTTTCAAGACTCGGTAAGACCTGCAAAATCGTAGGGAACGTCATTAAAACAACCTCTTTTCAAAAATATCCTTTAATCCTTCTCGAAAAGTTGGAAATTTTAGATCCTCTCCGACAAATTCTTTCATTTTTTGATTTGAAACACGCCTGTTTTCTTTAAAAAAAGAGAAAGAGGAGAGCACTTTTTCTTCTTCTTTTTCTTTTTTAAAAGAGACTTCGTGCCCTAGAAGAGAATAAGCATAGCCTCTCACGTCCTCAAAAGAGGCTGGCCGATCATCTGCGCCATTGAAAAGAGAAAATTTTGAAGAAAGAGACAGAGATTTAACAAGAAATGTACAAATATCATCTACATGAATGCGTGAAAACACGTGATTCGGCTTTCTCATTTTTGGAGAATCTGTTCCCTCTATTGCCCTTTGAAAAACGTTGCGGTAGGGCCCATAAATCCCTGATAGTCGATAAATCAAGAAAGCGCATTCTTGCCTCTCGGCCCATTTTTTCCAAGCATCTTCAGATCTTAGTCGTCCAAGTCCTTCAGGGGTCTCTCCACGCGTTTCAGAATTTTCATCCACCCAATCTCCGTGATGGTCCCCATAAACAGAGGTGCTTGAAAGATATCCTATCCAAGAGGGCTTTTTTTTCTGTTTGATTAAAAAAGAAAGACCATCATCTCCCGCGTGCGAGGGAGGAATAGAGGACAAGACATGCGTGATGGTATCCAAAGGCTCTGGCCTCGAAAATAAAACAGGATTAAACCCTAACTCCTTTAAATGCTGCTGAGACTCTGGCGCACGGGTCGTTGCAAACACTTGCCACCCTTCTTTGAGAAGGCGACGTCCCAAAATTTTTCCAACATATCCACATCCAAGAAGTAATATTGATTTTTGTGTCAGCATCTTGCCCCTTTAAAAATCAAGATGATCATAAATTTCATCTGGAGGGATCCCCGGAATACGATCCTTCAGAAGAGACCTAAAACTTGGACGGCATTTAAGACGCGCATACCATTCCTTTGCATGTTTATAATCATCCCACTTAATATTACCAAAATAATCAACCGTTGAGAGATGGGAAGCCGCTGCAATATCTGCAATCGAAAGTGCCTCTCCCACAAGCCAATGTCTTTCTTGAATCAATTCATCGAGATACTTCATGTGAAGCGCAATAAATCCCAATGATTTTCGAATGCGCGCAGAGTCGGGACCCCCATGCCCTACCAAACGTTTAAAAATCCGCTCAAACAAGAGAGGTCCACTTACTTCAAGAAAAAATTTTTCATCAAACCATCCAATAAGCCTGAGAGCCTCTGCCCGTGTCAAAGGTGTGTCCCCCATCAAGGGTCTTTCAGAATAAGTTTCATCTAAATATTGGCAAATGGCCTGACTATGGGCAATCACATGTTCTTTCGGAGGACGACGGGGGTCCACTAAAATATTTTCGATAAGAACAGGAACTTGACCCGCAGGATTAAATTTTAGAAATTCTGGACGACGTTTCCAAATCGGCTCATATAAAAGCGTTGCCTCAAGTTTCTTTTCACTGAGGACGACCCGTACCTTCCTTGAAAACGGACAGAGCGGAAAATGGTACAATTGTCTCATCTAATTTCTTTCTAAGGCTTTAAAACAGTCATCATACACTTAAATCTAATCGAGAGTACGATCTCAATCAAGAGAAGATAGATTTTTTTCATCTTCAAGACGAAAAGAAAGCGTTCTTTCAACAGAAACAACAATCGGCTCTCCATCTTTAAGAGCAGGGTGGAAGCTCATTGTTTTTGCATGCGCCACCGCATGATTATCAAGAAGTATCCAGCCACTTTGTTTTCGAACAGAAACATCATGAACGTTGCCTTTTTCATCAATCGTCAAAAGAAGCGTAACATCCCCTTCTAACCCCTGACGCCTGGCCTCCTCAGGATACGATACCGGACTTCCTTGAAGGAGTTCAGGGGCTTTCAAAAAAGAATCTGAAGTCCCCAATAGAACCTCAAAATCAGGTTTTGCCCGTGTTTTCTCACCCTTATTTTGCTCAGAGAGAAGTCTCTTTGAAGTCGCTTCGAGCGGTTTAAAAACAGGAGAGAGGACCTCTGAAAAGTCTCTCCGCATTTTCTGGTTTCGGAAAGATTTTTTAAGATCCTGTTTTTTCTTTCCAGAAGACAGGTTATTTTTTTGATTTTTTGAGTGAAAAAAAACATCCTTCCGCATTATGGAAGAGGCTTGGGAAGCCTCTTCCAGTAAAATATGGACTGGAAAGACGTGAGACGAAAAAGAAGCGTTTATGAGCGTGGTTGTCTTCCAGAGACCTAAAAAAAGACTTCCCATAAGGATTCCATTTATCAAAAAAGAGAGACTATATCCCCAGACCTTAAATCCAAAAGTATCCTTCAAACTGAATGGGGACCCCATTTTTTTTCTCTTTCCCTCTTTTTTTTCAAAAAATCTTTCTTCATACCCGTGTCTCATTTACTTGCCGAGCATAGGTTTCACGCGCAAAAGAGAGACAAATCGCCGCCAAGACAAGTCCTACAGGAATAAAAAGGAGAGAGATCTTAAAACTGGAAAGACTATAAAACTTTTCATTCGTCGTAACGCCTCCTTTGTTTAAAAAGTCCAAAGACACCCCAATAAGATACTGAATAAGACCTGGGACAATCATGCATACAAAATTCCCAAATCCAGAGGCAATCGCGGAGGCATTTGGCGGATTATTTTCACGAATAAGCGCAAAAAGAATCATATGAGACCCGAGGCATATCCCGAGAACAATCATCAAAAAAGACATGATTCCAAGAGAGAGATTCGGAACATAAATGGCAATAGTGACAGAAATCAGGGCCCCAAAAGTCCCCATGAAAAGAGGAATTTTTCGCCGTTTCCAAGAATCTGAGAGCCAGCCAAAGAGAGGCGCCCCTCCTGTAATCCCAATGAAAATAAGAGAAATGACAAAGGCAGCTTCTGTCTTCCCGTACGAACAACTTTTCATAATAAAAGGAAATCCCCAAAGTTCCCCAAAACATGTAATGGGGATATAGATGAAGGCTGCAAAAGCCCCAATATACCAGCTTTGAGAATTTGAGATCACAGCTTTAAAAGTTTCCCAAACTTTTCCAGCGTTCTCATCCTTGTTTGCCTCTGGGAAGATTTTTGAATTTTGAGAGGAAGGATGATCTTTCACAAAAAACCATAAAACAACTGCATTCAAAATGCCGACACCACTCAGAAAAAAGAGACTGGACCGCCATCCTATCCAATTCACAAGAACAGCCAAAGGCTCTCCAGCAAGCGTCGCTCCAATGGTTCCAAAAGTAAGGGTAAACCCTGCAAAAAAGGCAAATTGCGACGCAGGAAACCAGTTTCCAGCAAGTTTAAAGGTTCCAATAATCGCAAAGGCAGAACCAAACCCAATCATAAAACGCGAAACTCCCGCCAAAACGGGCTCTGTTGAAAATCCAAAAGCAAGAATGCCTAATGCACAAATAAGGGCTGCCAAGGTCAGGATTTTTCGGGGGCCAAATCTATCAATAAGCATTCCGGCTGGAACCTGCATGGAAGCATAGGCCCAATAATACAGAGAAACAATGAACCCAAGCCCTTCCGCATCCAACAAAAAATCTCTCTGAAGTTCAGATTGCATCACACTGGGAGACGCTCTTAAAAAGAACTCATAGCCGTAGAAAAAAGCCGCAATGGACCATATCGAAAGCGCTTTTATATTTTTTTTGTTGAAAAATGACCAATTAACACTGTGAAGTAGCCCCATTCTTGGAACCTCCAAATTTAAAAAAACTGCAAAAAAAAATTATTACATAAAAATCAACAAATACCCCCCAAGGGGGTTGAGGTAAAATTCTGTCGACCTCGCGAAAAAATATTTAAAAAAAATTTCATTTAGGGTCTTTCCTCTTCGAAGGAGCGTGCTTCTTCAATAAGCATAATCGGGATTCCTTGACGAATAGGATAGGCAAGCCCTGCTGAAGGACTCACAAGTTCTTGCTGCTCTTTATCATAAATAAGCGGCTTTTTTGTTAAAGGGCACACAAGAACCTCTAAAAGACGGGGGTCTAATCCTGCCTTTTTATCAAAACTCTTAACTTTTTTTTGACCATCCATATGAAAATTCTCTATCTTGATCGTCGAACATGCGTTAAATTCATGTCCTTAATGCCTAATCCTGAAATAAGCATGCCGCATTGATTTAAAATAATCAATGCCCCTTTTAAGCAAAAAACGAGATAAAGTGCTATTTACAAAAAAGATCAAAGTGTTAAGAAGATTTCTTCAAGACTGAAAGGCTACTCTTAAGTGAAAAGTCATCAGAACAGCCCTCTTTATCTAACTGTCTAAAAATTGGACTTTGGACAAGTACAAAGAAAATAAGACAAATCTAAAAAAGTTAATTTCAGATTTGGAGAGGTTGATACTGCTCCCCATAAATTAAATAAGTTG
>NCGZ01000006.1 GCA_002257235.1 Alphaproteobacteria bacterium 16-39-46 | reverse complement strand
TTTTTAGAGATTTTTTTCTTCATTTTCCTAATGATTATAAACTGTTATTCATATTTTAAAGCTTTTTTCTTTTTTTATGAGGTCAGGAGTTCTGAATCTGAGGTGTGATTTTAAAACAGCCTTCATACACAGCATTTTCTAGATCAAGACGATCTTGTATATTTTCTACTTTGTAGGCGATGACAGGAGAATTATTTCTTACTTTTGCAGCATCAACCAATACATTCCCAACATAGGGAACATCAATATAGATTTCTGTTTGGGACTTGGAAGACTTTGCTTCATCATCATGGACAAATCCAACGTGACGAACTTGATGTAAAAAAACCTGTTCTGACGGTTCACACTCTGTCACAAAAACAACATGAGGGCCTTTTTTGTAAAAAAACCGTGAATACCCACGTGACTGCTCTATCTCAAGGTCATGATCAAATTTGTGAGAACACCCCTCCCAGGTCTCCTCTAATTCTTGGGAAGGTCGACAACGCGTCAAGAATAAAGGTCCTTCAGGAGATTCTATCACCACACGACTTTGAGAAAATTTTCTTCTCGAAACAGAGTCTATAATAGCCTCACATCCCATGGTTGATAGTTGGTGCACAAGAGGCTCTCCGTCATCTGAGCAAGGCGTTACCCTCCTTTCATGCCCTTTGATAAATGTGATAATTCGCGTTTGAGGGGTGGACACTCCCAACTCAAAATTATGATGATACCCACAAAAAATCTTTTCCAGCAAAAGATTTTCTTTTTGCGAGTGGGGCCGACACGCCTCTATAAGAATGCGTCTTTTTCGATAATCTTTATAAGAGAGTTCAGCCATCTGACGTGCTGTCATTTGAGTCAAATTCACGTCAAGATCACAAGGTTCTTCTTCCTCTAAAATCTCAAAAGTTATGTCTTCATCAGGTTTGCACACGTCATCAACGTCATGGATATGGCCTTTGTCATCTACCCAATACCATTTATACTGAGGATGAACCCGTCTTTCTTCTTTCAAAATTTGATCCTGACATCCTTCATAGCGCTTTTTTAAAGGGTAACGCTCACTGGAATCTGAACAAGCCTCCTCTTTATAAATTTTCCCATTCTTTCGAATGATGGATCGTGTTTGAACAATTGCGCTCTCTTGGATCTTGTCAATCCGAGGAAAACATCCTTCCTTTAAGATTTCAACTTCCATCGTCTCGGGAACAAACATTTGAGAATTTTCACGTCCTTGTTCTTCAGCGTTCTTTTCTTTTTTATGTCTCTTCGGATAAGACGCTAAATTCTGAAACTCTTGCCCCAAACGCTTTCTTTCTCTTGGGCTAAAGCTTTCTTTGGAGAGGTTTTTCTCTAAGACCGAGGCTCTTTCAGAAAAAGATCCTCTTTTTTTATCACTCAAAGAAGAAGGACGAGACCGCAAAGCCCTTTCTTTCTTTAAGGTTTCTTGAATCTTAAAAAGAAGAGCACGGCAATTTCCTTTGATCGTGAGACGGGTTCCCGCTTTCATAAAAGAACTTTCCACATCAGAATAAATTTCTTTTACCACAACCTTTTTTGGAGAGATTTTGCCGCGTCTTAAAATCACATTCTGCCAGGTTATCAGAAACCTTTCCTTTTCGGAGCGGTCCGCTTTTTGACTCGATTTTTGGCTCACTTTTTTATAAACCCCTTTTATCAAACATCGTAAATTTTGAGCCCCTTTTTGAGGCTTCACAGTAAGACTTGCAGTTATTTCTCCTCCCTTCGAAACAAAAGTCTGATCCGAAAGAGTATAAACTTTTAAGGGAGGAAGAACGGCTTCAAGCTTTATGCCCCAAAAATTAAAAATCCCAACTAAGAGAAAAAAAAAGATTTTTTTTATCTCTTTTTTTTGCCAAGAGACAGTTTTCATATTCATACAAGTTCCTCTTCTTCCTTTCCTGACGCCAACGCCTCTATCTCCTCTGGAGAACGCAACCAAATATCCGTCATTGGAATAATTTGAAGTCTTGAACCGGCTGCAACATTTACAACGGGTGCCAAATCTATATGCGAATTAAGAAGGCCAGTTGTAATATTTCCGAGATTAACGCTCAAATTGCTCGCTGCTTGACGAACAATTGATGTCTCAGCGCTATCAGCGCCAGCTGCTGCAAGTGCTGAAATTCCCGCAACAATAAAAGACGATCCATATTTTTCCCAAGTACGATTATCTACTTTTCCAATCAGTCCTGTTCTTGCCATTTGATCAGCAACATAAGCATCCGTTAGGAGAATACTTGCACCGTCCGGGCGAAGAGCTCTACTACACACTGCATTCAGACGTGTGTCCCCTTCCTTAACAAGACATCTGTAAGAACAAATTATGCGTGTTCCTTTCGGCAATAAAATATTCCGACCTTCATTCGCAAAAACATGTGTTTCAACAATCGCAATAAATCTACCCGGTAATTGACTATTAATTGCATTTTCTAAAATAACAGGTATATAGCGATCTGCAGTAAGAACACGCTCTCCTTTTACAGGGAATGTTGAAATATCTTCTTTGATTCCTTTGTGGCGAGACACATAATTGGAGTCCTTAAAGGTGGAAGAAGAATTTTCCTCCAAGGAATCTTCTTGTGTCCAGAGAGAAGGTATTGCACGTTGATGAAGAAAGACTTTCCTTTTCAGACACATTTCTCTCTGATAGAAAGACGCTCTCTCTTTTTCGTTCTCCTTTAAAATATTTTGCTCTGCGACAGCATCAAAGAACTGTGTTTCTTTTTCCTCCGCCTCTTCATTATTATTTTCTTCAAAAGATTTCTCTTCTGTATTCTTTGAAAAACCTTCTTCTTCAATTGGGATGTGATCTACATTGTGAAGAAATTCTGAAACTTGGGAATTGAGCGTCAAACGGTTGTTCACTATTTTATTTTTTTCTTTTTCATCTTGGCAATTTCCAATGCCCAGACAAGAGAGACTAACCAGAAAAAGTTGCACTTTTTTTTGAAAAGTCATTTCTTAAAGTTCCATTTTTTCAATACAAATAACCTTTTGACCACTTTTAAGCGTCAAAGGAGGTAAGCCATGAACAATTATTTTAGATCCCTCAACCCGTGTGTTAACAGGCGTATCAACACCGTCTATTCTTTGGTAAACAGCTGGAAAAGGCTTTTTATCCCATGTATTTCCATAATCGAGCCAGGTCCAAATGCCATCTGAATAAACACGTACGGGAGCAATCTCTTGAGAGGCAAAGTCTTTTTGAAACATCTCAAAGAGAAATGTTAAATTTTCGATAGAAAAAGGGACTGTTTGAAGATAATCTGCCTCCTCTTTTCGTCCCGAGACTTCTTCCAAAATCCGTTCTCTCATACCCTTCTTTTCTACATAAACAACAATATCTGGTACCTGAGAGCTATGAATACCCTCTGAACGAACATAAAAAGGATAAATATTTCCGCTCTTTCCAATGAGCGTGAGACTTGTATCACACCCCTCTTCTTTCGCCAAAACACAAACCATATAAGCATTTTTCTTTTCAACAATAAAAAGATGATCATCTCCAAGAAAAATGTCTGAAATTTCTTCCCATTCTGGAAGAACAATAGTTGTCGTCATAAAGGGACGCGTTTTAAGTCGAATAACATGATCTTTTTGATAATCAATCTTATAAATGCCAGCGCATGGAGGAGCGGTAGTCCAAACATCTTGGATATGGCCCAGAGAGAGGGTATCAGGACGTCTCAATGCACCATAGTCGTTTTCCATATTTTTTGGACTCTTTGATATATCAGTTTGCTTTTCCCCATCCATTCCCCAAAGCGTTCCATAAAACAGCATCATACATAAAAACATGTCTCTTCTTAATTTCATTCCTCTTGATCCTCCTTATTTTTTTCAGAAACACCATAATCCCTCACTGTAAATCCGAGGGGGTTCATATATCGATCTTCAAATTTTACGTGTTGAGGGTCATAGGAGATGCTGAGTGTCGATATCCAATTTTTCTTATAAATCTCTCCTCCTTCCTGATAATCTTTTCCCTGCCACTCTACTTGAACAATTCGAGGATTTTTTGAAAGTGTTGAAACCGAGAGAATAATAACATCTCGATAAAGTTTTTTTCTTTTTCGCGTCTCATAAATTCCATCTTGATCCTTATTCATCAAGACCCTAAAACTCTCAAAAACTTCAAAAGAACTAAACCAATACACTTGTTTCCAGCGATGCGCCTCCGTTTGAAAGTCAAGTGTTTCTCGAATTTTCACATAATTTTGGGACAGACTTTCTGTCATGACTTCAAATCCTTGCTCTTCAGCTTCCATAGATTCAATCTTGACAACCTGCTCAGACTTTGGCGTTAGGGTAATAAAAAAAGGAACAACTTGTTTTAAAGGAAATAAATTTAAAATTAAAATAACACACGTAATATTCATAAAAACAGAAACCAAAAAACCAAATCCTAAAAAACGAGATACCCAAATAAGCAAACGATAGACGTGACCCGTCTCTAAAGTACGCCCTTCTGTCATCAAAACCGGTGCGCTTTTTTGAGTATTATTTAAGAATTGAATCTTTTGAAATATTTTCAAGAATTTTTGAATTTTCATTTAAAAACACGTATTTTCTTTTTCACACAAAAAGACCATTTTGATAAAAAAGATCCCCACAAGGACATGCAGATTTTTTTAAAGAATCTGTATCGGATC
The DNA here is from genome assembly GCA_002257235.1 of Alphaproteobacteria bacterium 16-39-46. Lineage (GTDB taxonomy): Bacteria > Pseudomonadota > Alphaproteobacteria > 16-39-46 > 16-39-46 > 16-39-46. The sequence continues at coordinate 28,477 of NCGZ01000006.1, read as the reverse complement.
CTATCCCTACAGGCTCCTCTTCTGAGGTTGAACACCCTGTCCCCAATCCTAAAAAAATTAGAAATATATATTGAAATTTCATTTTCGACCTTTCTATGTCAAGCGTTTGTTTATGAATAGATTACCAGAATTTTTTTGTACCACCCCCTACGAAAGAAGAAGCTTTTTCAGCGACGGAGAGGGATAAACCACTATCGTAGGAAAAGTAGGAAATCTGTTTTGCAAAAGAGGAAGCTTTCAGATGAAAAAAGACGGATAAAAATCCTAAAATCCAAATAGCCCAATATTGAGAAGAGAATATAAAACCAGAAATTTGATCTGAGACCCCTTCAGATTCAACTGGAATGAGGGGGGAAAATTTATGAAAAATCTCAATCGTAAATCCCATCGCAATTGAAGAAAATAAAAGACTCATTGCACCATGCAATGTAATCCGTAAAGCACTCAAGACAATAGGATGAAGAGATTTAAAACAAATAATACTATAGAGAAGGGGGCAAATTGCTGTAATCACAAGAAGAGCAAAAACAAATTCCAACATAAACGCTAAAAAAAGACAAATAACGAGAAGATAGGGAATGATTAAAATAAGCGCTGCCACAATTGGCTTCCATGATAACCATCCCCCTTCTCCAATTAAGATATTCCAAACTTGGAAAATAGTTCTATTTAAGGACTGATCTACAGTTAAAAGTGTTCCCTGGAATGTAGGATCATTAAGAGAAAATTTTCCAAGCGTTACAATCTTCTGAGCCAAAGCTGAAATCAGTTCTAAAAAAGGTGTATGCACATAAATCCAAAAAAAATCAGACCCTTGTAAGAGACTTTCGACGAAAACAAAAAGAAAACTTTTTTTTAAAAAATATCCTAACCGAAAATCTCCTTTAAGAACCCCTTTGAAAACAATATACCATGCAATCCACCCAGCCACATAAGCCGTAAATAACAAACGTGAGGGTGGAAGAAGTGTTTTATAAATATCTTGACCATACTGCATACCAAAGTCATAAAAAGCAGAAAACATCTCGCATACGAAGCATCGATAGGACTCATGAGGAGTATTCATTATAAATTGCTCCCCTGGCTAAGAGGACTTTTTTCAAGAGCAATTGGAAGACGAATGCCTTCTTTCATATTTTGAACTTCTAAAACCTGGATGAGAAGAGCCCGTGTTTGGATGATTTCATGCGCAATAAAACTTAAAAGTTTATTTGTAGTCGTGGTATCTGACCGTAAATTTTCTCCGAGTTCTGCTTCTTTGAGAATAAAAGAAAGATCCATGGATGATTTCTTTAACGTTCCTTTTTGGTAGACCACAAAAGCAAGCCCTGATAAAATAGACTCTTTAAATTGAGCTTCCCGAAACCTTGCAACTTCCTCTTGATGGGCTCTCGACATATACTTCTTATCATTGAAAGACCCTTGCCAAGATTTTTCAAATAATTTTCTAAGGGATAAAAAATCTAAGCTCTTCAGATCGTCTTTAGAGAAAATTCCAGATGTCGAATAAGCATTAAGTGAAACTCTTTCTTTTTTAAGCATTGACTCTATTTCTGAAAAATTAAAAACACTCCCATTTCCCAAAATATTGCGCATCAACTCAATGTCAGAGGTCATCATTTTCATTTGACTGAAGGACTCGCGAAAAGAGGATAAGAGCTGGCTTGTTAGTCCATACGTCGAAGAATCGAACACACTTAAGACACCAGAACATGTCATCGGAAAGAAAAAAAAGAGTCCCAGTGCACACCTTATTTTTTTAAACTTCCAAAGGGTCTTTTTTAGGAAATTTCTCAAAAAAAGGATTTCTAAAAAGCCTCTAAATAATGTTCTACCCATTCTCCCCCCCAAAGTTTTTTCAATGCTACCATTAAATTAATTGGCTCTGAGCCTGATTTATAAATATTTAATAATTTTCCAATACCCTCCAAATCGACATCTAGAATAAGAGACTCTTGAAATCTTTTTAAGAGGACACCTCGTTTTAAATGTTTAGAAAAAGGGCTTATACCTTTAACAAAATGCCACTCAGAATCCGTGAGATTGAAAGAGACATAGTCCTCTCTTTTTGCATTCACATTTTGAAATAAAAAAAGAGTTGGACAGTGCGTCAAAATTGTTTCCGAAATTGGCAGTTTCAAGAGAGTTTGTGCATCTTGAAAGCACACATTAATTGACCCTCGTAGTTTTCGATGCTCTCTAAAAAGTGAATGAACTTGGGAAGAAAAAATGGGATCCTCGAGCATTGGCGCCGCCTCATCAATAAAAATAAAATGAGGAGACGCTTCCTCTCGGACTTGGCTCCGAATTCGGTGCAAAATATAATCTACGAGAATACTTGCAACACGTTGGTCCTTTAAAACTTCTGTCATCTCAAAAGACATCAACCGCGCTGCCTTAAAGTCCAAACCGTCAGAGTCTCCATTTAAAAGAAAACTATAGTGCCCTTGAGCCCAAGGGAATAAAGACTCTTTTAATTTTGAGCCTGTATCAAAAGCACACCCATATACCTCCCTTAAGGTACGATGTTTCAGAGGAATTTTAAAAAGAATATCCACCCCACGTGTCACCATTTCAAGAGATAAGATATCGTCACATCTCCCGAGCTTAAGGAGAAATTGCGTCAAAAAGAGTCTGTTTTCAGGGGTGTCTTCACAATGAAACGGGTTAATTTTAAGTTTTTCAGTTGCGTGAAGATCAATATAAGACCCCCCAAGTGCTTGTGTAAAAATCCGCGCCCCATTATAACGATCAAAGATAAAAGCACGAAGCTTTTGATGACGCAGAGCACCTCCTATTAAGTGTTGAAAAAGGGTCGTTTTTCCAGATCCACTGGGCGCAATTGTTAAGCTGTGTGCCAGAGATTCTTTTTGCTCTCCAACATGAAGTTGAAACGCATATGCGTTTCCTTGGCTTGTTTTAAAATAACGTAAAGGTCCCTCTCCCCAATCACAGCGAAGTATTCCTGTCCTGTTTTCCTCAAAGTAAAGAAGAGTCGCAAGATTATTTGAAAATAAATTCCGGGGACGGAGGGCGGTGTCATATCCCGGAAATTTAGAAAACCATAGCCACTCAATAGCATCCATTTCTTGAACGGGTTTTATTCCATAATTTAATAAAATTCTTTTCGTGGTTATTATATGCTGAAGGGCTTCCTCCTCCGTCTCTCCTCTTATAAAAAAAGTAAGTTGATGCTCGTAAAGAGAGTAATGTCCAGCCTCTAAATGATCGATTGCTTTTTCAAATTCCTGATTTTTGAAAGTATTTTTAAAAATAAGATTTTCTTGAGAAAGACGATATCTTAAAGTGGTTCGCGCATCGAGTTTTTTAAACCCTTTACAAAGATGTAGCACCTCTAATTCAAAGGGAAGAGAGAGAAGCTCTCTTAAAATTTCAGGCCCAGCAGTGTCCCCCCATCCCCGAATCCCAAGTATTTTATAAAAACATGATTGAGGGCCATCTTTGATCTCAATTGACCCTTTCTTGATCTTAAAGATAACTTGAGAATGCGTTAAGATTTCTGAAATGTCTCCTTTGGCATTATACATTTCATGTCCTTGAAAATTAACCAATCCGCTTAAAAAGCTTAAAAGAGGACTCTTCAAAAAACCATCTTCTTCACGTACGTTCTCTACCAATTGAGGATTAAAAGGAGAGAGATAGTCAAAGACAATTCTTGAGACATCTTCCATCTCTTTTTGTGTCGAAGCTTGAACAAATAAGTAATTTTTTGTTTGGTAACATGTTTGGAACTGCTGATTCCATTTATCATGAATTTCTTGAAGAACTTTATTCTTAAAATCCGCAGAATCTTGAATCTGAAAACGCTCTCTTTTGGTAAAAAATCGAAAAGTTTCTCCTCTTTCTGCCATGATATCAAAGAAAAATTGTTTACGTGATTCAAAAAAAGATTTTTCTTCTTCTGTTTTTGTGCCAAAATCGATACCTTTTATATCAAAAATCCGACAAAATTTTGTATCCCGACACAAAATAGTTTTGTCGTCTTCCAATATGTAACTAAAGGGCAGAAAATCTGAAAGATAAGTCTCTTTAAAACTCGGGATTAGAATTCTGCATATCTTCGGAAGGACCCCCATGCCAAGGCATCCAAAAATAATACTGAAGAGTATCGCCTCTAATCCAATGAAGAAAAATTTTTCCATGGCTCCAATCTCTTACGCTGTATATTTTTGATGATCACTTGGAATATGATTCCTCGTTTTTTTAAAATAATGACGGGCTTTTTTAATTCTTAAAAAATCTTCATCTATAAATGTAATGTAAAGAGATGCTCCTGAGCTTAACACAAGAAATATCAGTGCCCAAAACAAAGGAGGATGATTAAAACTATGCGCAAGGACTCCCCCTAAAAAAGGAGCGGCAATAGAAACAATAAAAAGGGAAGGAATCATTCCTAAAATTCTTGTCGGGGTTAAAACAGCCGTTAAAATTTGAAGATCATTTTTTTTCATTCAAATTAATTCCCTGTTAAAAAACCAATAACATATTCAAAGCTTGCAAGAAGAATAGAAGCTATGACGAAGGAAATTCCCCATCGAAAATTAAACTTTCCAAAAACTGCTTGGAGAATAAGTAACGCTCCTGCGAGTCCACACCCCACTGAGCCTATTTTTAAGATACCTTTAGTGGTGTGGCTTACTTTTTCCGCCACCGCAGAAAATGGATCAGCTCCAGCTTGATGAAACAAGAGACAAAAGATTCCGAAGCTTAAAAGACTCCAGAAAAAATCCCGACGAACGATCTTCATGATGAATTCCTTGAATACACGACAAAATGTTTTGTTATAAAATTTTATATTTTGCACACTGCTTTAGGTCAATTCTCATGGGCTAAAATTTATAAGAATTTTTCCATTTTAGCTTCTCTCAAACTTCTTGCATTCCCTTTCATATAACCTTATGATTATTTTTATAAAAAAATTTGAACACATCCTAAAAATAAAAATCTTACTCCGGAGATATCCATCAATGCCATCCACATCTTTTTTTACGCTGAACCAAAAAAAATTTTTAACATCTTTGTTTTTTATTTTTTCTCTCCTTTTTATCTTTTCCAATAAGAGTTCAGTTTATGGTGAAAATTTTCCAGATCCAGCCTATGAGCTTTCTCAGAAAATCATTCAAAATCGGAGTGCCGCAAAAAAAAATTGGACGTCACGTGCAACCATTGGAATTATAACAGCTTCTGACAGTCTGAGAGCTGAAAGTGGCCTGATTGCGGCAGGCCTCTTAAAAACAAATGGCTACAAAGTTAAAAATATTATGACTGTAAAAAATTTAGATCTTGAAGCGGCCTTAAAACAAATGCTGACCGATTCCTCAATCAATGTTATTATATGTATTGGTGGGACTGGTATTACGCCCCACGATGTTTCAATCGAAGCTGTTAATCAATTTATTCAGCAACCCCTTCCAGGATTTGGAGAACTTTTTCGTCATCTCACCTATGAAAAAACAAAGTCTTTATCCTCTCAAATTGGGCTCTTATCTTTGGATACCCGAGCAACAGCAGGCGTTTATAATGGTGTCTTAATATTTGCAGTTCCAGGCTCTCCTCATGCAACGACACTTGCGGTTGAGGACATCATTATTCCTGGAGTACCAAATCTTCTGAGACAGCTTTCAAGCAATGAAAAACTATAAATCTAACATCGCTTGATTAAAATGCACCCTCTTCTTCTCCATCACAACCAACCTTTTTCTTTCCTTCATACTCTCAATTTCAATCGTCTCAGAAAAAGAATGGTTGAAAATCAATTGTATCCACATAACGTCACAGACGAGCGGGTTCTTGAGGCGTTTAGGTCTATTCCGCGTGAAAAGTTTCTTCCCGATGCTCTGCACCCTGTAGCGTATTCAGATGCTCTTCTTCAGGTTTTTCCAGAGAGATACATGATACCCCCTTTTATGCTTGGAAGACTCATACAAGCCCTAAACCCACAAAATTCTGACGCGACGCTCGTTATTGGAGATGTAACGGGATACACTTCTGCTCTTCTTTCTGGTCTCTCAGGGGGAGTGGTTTCCTTAATTCCAGAAACGCTTTCTGAATCTCATGTTGAAGCCATCAAAGAAGTGTTAAACACATACTCTCCTAATCCTGTTATTTTAAAACAAGGATCTTTAGAAAAAGGAGCGCCTCTTTATGCCCCTTATACACATCTTTTTTTTGATGGCTCGGTTCCTTATTTTCCAAAAAATCTTTTAGAGGCTCTCATGACAAAAGGCTCTGCTATCGCTATGCTTTGGAAAACCTCACACCTTGCCAAAGCCACTCTTTATAAGAAAACGGACACAACTTCTTCAGAACAAATTTTATTTGAGGGGTTTCTTCCGCTTCTTTCAGAGTTTAAACAAAAACACTCTTTTTCTTTTTAAAAGGATTTTTCATGAAAAACCTACAAATTTCGTTAGAAGATTTCGTAACCCTCCAAAAATTGGGGGAAGATTTTATCGTCGTTGATGTCCGAGAACCTTGGGAAATTGAAAAAGCTCCCTTTAAAGACGCTCTTAACATTCCTCTTGGAAAACTTTCAAGTCAGATCTCGGACATTCCAGATACTTCCCTCATCATTACGTTATGTCATCATGGTGTGCGAAGCTTAAAGGCATCTTACCTCCTTGATCTTGCCCAAAGGAGATCTCTTAGTCTAAAAGGAGGCATTGAAGACTACGCCCTCTCCGTAGACCCTACAATTGTGCGTTATTAACTGAGGAAAATTGAGATGCCCCTTTTATCTTTTGTCTACTTGCCTCCTTTCTGAAAATATGTCTATATGAAAGAGGATTTAGGATCTATTTTAACATGCTTAAATCGTAAAAAGTTAAAGGTCTAAAAAGGTTTATCTATGGTTTTTACCCCCACACGTCGCTCATTGAAAAAATGTTCCTCTTTTATTTTGGCTCTCTGTGGAAGTGTTGGTTCTTTTGAATCCCTTTCAGCTGAAACGTTAAAAGAAGCAATTGCAATTGCCTATCAAACAAACGCCACGCTTGCCTCTGCTCAAGCAGGAACAAAAGCAACGTCTGAGCTTCTTGCGCAAGCCGCAGCCGGTTGGCTTCCAACAGCTCAGATCTTCGGTGCTGTTGATAAAGAGTATAAAGACACAACGCATTCTACATTAGCGAGTAACTCAGGACATGCCAGAAGAGATGGCACAAATACAGGGCTTGAAATCACTCAAAATATTTATAGTGGCGGCGCCACAGAAGCCAACGCTCAAATGAGACAAGCAGAGGTTCAGGCAGCAGTTGCTGGATACAGAAAAACAGAACAAGACCTTCTTCTCGCTGTGATTAAATCTTATTTAGAAGTGCTCAAAAATCAGGCCATTCTTGATCAAACAAATAAACATCTGACCCGCTTAAAAAGAGAATTTGAACAAGGGAAAGCACGTCTTGAACTCCAAGATATTACTTTAACAGATCTTGCTCAAATTGAGGCAGAACTGGCACGCGCAGAATCAGACCGCATTAAAGCAGAGGGGGACTTGGAGTCTGCCCAAGCACAATATGTTGGTCTTGTCGGAAAAATGCCCGACCTTTTAACTTTCCCAGAAACGCCTCTCTTTCTTCCTAAAGATAAGCAAGAAGCTTTTGAAATCGCTCTTACTCAAAACCCTGACTACATCAAAAGTCAATTTGAAGAACGATCCACCAAAGACAACGTTGAAATTGCGCTAGCAGCTATGCGTCCTTCCGTTGATGTCAAACTTGCTCTATCGAGAAGTGAGAATAATGACAGCTTCTCAAAAAAAAGTCGGGTCTATGATGGTATCGCTACTGCCTCTGTCAAGGTTCCTTTAGATATTTCAGGAGATGCTCAATCAAAGGTCCGCAGAGCCCGCCTTGAAGCCTCTCAAAAACGTCTCACACGGAAAGCAACACGAGATCAACTTTCAACGAGTGTTTCTCAAAAAATGGATGCCGTAACGACAACAACATCCCAAATTGGACGCTTTAAGGAACTTGTAAAGTTCAAAAATATTGCACGAGAAGGAATGACCCTTGAAGAAGAGATTGGCGCCCGCACGATAAACGAGCGTCTAAAAGCTGAAGACGAGTACTATGAGGCTGAAGTTGAGCTTATTGATGCACGCGTAAAAGCACTCACCTCTCATTTTGAGCTTCTTGCAGAAATGGGAGAGCTTACATTGACCCGCCTTGACGTTCCGATCACATCTTACAATCCAGACTCTTATATCAATGAAGTTTCTGGAGCTCCTTACAATCTCTCCGTTGAAGGCGAATCTCTCCCATCTCAAGATGGCTTTGACAAGGTCGAACAAAATAAAGATCAAGAAGAAGAGAAAAAAATCACAGAAGAGTTGGAAAAAATATAATCTCGTGATAGAATTTCTTAAAAGGGAGATTCTCATGCATAAAACCTTCAATGACTTACCCCTAAAAGTTAGGGAACATTCTATTCAAATTTTGGGACAACAACTTGCCGACAGTTTTGATCTCTACAGCCAAATCAAGCAAGCTCATTGGACTGTAAGAGGACCGGACTTTATAGCACTTCATGAGCTTTTTGACTCTGTTGCGAGCCATGTTCTTGAGGCAGTTGATCTTATTGCTGAACGCATCCAACAATTGGGGGGAACTGCCCGAGGGACTGTGCGTGTCAGCGCTCAAAAGTCATCTCTCTCTGAATACCCACTAACGATCACCGTCTCTTTGGACCATGTGACGGCCCTCTCAAAGGTTCTTTCTCAATTTGCAAAACAGGTTCGAAGCGATATTGATCTCATCGCCCCTCAGGATACCATCACGGCTGATATGCTTACTGAAATCATGAGGAACGTTGATAAAGATTTATGGTTTATTGAATCTCATCTTAAACAAAATTAAAAAAACGCCTTCTTTTAGGTCTTTAATTAATTTTTGAGCTTCGAAAAAATAATATTTTTTCTTCTACTTTCATAAGCAAAGAGTTTTCAATGTATTTTTCGTGAGAATTTTTGTTTACAGGAACTTTTCTTTGGCGTAAAGTTTCACTTTCTTCAAACACAATCGTCCTCAAAATAGCTCTTGAGGATGTATTTTTATGGATATTGAAAGAGACTGCCATGGAAAAAATGCCCATGACCCCAGCTGGGTTCGATGCGTTAAAAAAAGAACTAAAGCGTTTAAAAACCGTTGAGCGTCCTGCTGTGGTTCAAGCAATCGCTGAGGCTCGATTACTTGGAGACCTCTCTGAAAATGCCGAATATCATGCAGCACGAGAACGTCAAGGTTTCATAGAAGGACGTATCGGAGATCTTGAAGATAAAATCTCACGCGCAGACGTCATTGACCTTTCAAAACTCTCTGGAGAGATTGTAAAATTTGGGGCTATTGTCACTCTTATTGACGAAGAAACCGAAGAACAGGTCACGTACCAAATCGTAGGAGCGGATGAATCTGACATTAAGCAAGGACGCCTTTCAATTGCCTCTCCCCTTGCAAGAGCTCTTATCAGCAAGAAAAAAGGGGATAGCATTGAGTTTGCAACCCCCAAAAGCAAAAAGTTTTATGAGATAACCGCTGTAAAATTCTCTTAAAAAATAAAGTCCTCTGTTTCATGAATAGATCCGTTGAATATTATAATGAAAATGGAGAGGACTTTTTTAGGCGAACGGTGCATGTTGTCCTGCTTCATTTCTAACAGAAATTCCTCTCTCTTTTACCTAAAGAAGCCCATATTCTGGATTTGGGATGCGGCTCAGGTCGAGATGCTCATTACTTTAAAACCCAGAACTTTAAAATAACAGCGCTGGATGCTTCCGAAGAACTTGGGAAATTGGCGTCAGCTCATATTGGCGAGAACGTGCTCCTGATGAAATTTTAAGATATCCGCTTTCAGAATATGTTTGAGGGTGTTTGGGAAAATGCCTCTCTTTTGCATGTTCCTTATGAAACTTTAAACCTTATTCTCAAAAAAATTCATTCCTCTTTAAAAGAAGGGGGGATTCTCTATGCTTCCTTTAAATACGGAAATGAAAAAAGAGCCGCAGGACCTCGTGACTTTTATGATATGAACGAGACACTCATCAAATCTTATATTCATCCCTTGTTTGATCTCATCGCAGTTGAAAAAGAACACGATACAAGATCTCAAGTTGCCCCAAGCTCAGAAAACGCTTGGCTGCACATTTGGTGCCGGAAGCTTTCTTAAAAATACATTCACAACTATTATAAATTTTTTAAGGTACCAGTTGGAATAAACAACTTGTTATCCTCATTTTTAAAGGGAATAAATCCAAAATGTTTATAGAACGCACAAGCTTTTTCATCTTTAGCTTCTACGACAACAGCATAAATTCCAAATGTTGTTTCACTCGCTTTTAAGACCCTATTTAACGCATCGCTCAATAAGAACGAACCAACCCCTTGTCCACGATATTTTTTATCAACCGCAAGTCTTCCAATCAAAACAGCTGGAACTGGATACGACGGCAACTTTTTCGAACTTTCTGAGTCAATCTCGTTTTTATAGAAAGACAAAGCACTTAACGTATAATACCCTCTAATTTCTTGAGGATCATTACCCTCACAAACAAATACTTTTGCTAAGTTTCTTTGAATGTCTTGAGTAGCATATTTTTGAATGTACTCATCAAGCTCAGAAACACCACAAAAAAATAAATCACGCTTATGAGTCTTCTTATCAAGAGGAGTAATTTTCATTTATTTTCTTTAAATCGAGCAAAAGCCTTCTTAAGATTTTCATTTGGAAGATCTGGAGATATTAAAGCATTAAAAAAAATTGTCCAGTCTACATCTGATAATTTTTGATGCTCGTGCTTTTGAACAATCTTTTGAGCTGCACGCAAGGACTCATTGCGGATAAATCTGCTCAACGTCTCATTTTTATATCTTGCTGCACGTTCAAGGACTTGATAGCTACTATCATCAATACGCACCTGTAAACGTGACTCTTTCTTTATTTTAAGATTTTGTGATGATACTTTCATATTTCTTTCTCCTAAGCTATGAATGTACTCCTATTGGAATCACATGTCAAGATGAAATCAATTTCTCGGCATAAACTCTTATGAATAACGCTTAACACTTTATCACATGACTCTTAGATGATGCGTCTTCTCTCTCTCATCACCAACACCGTGAGAATAATGAGCCCTGGAATGGCGGCACAGATTGTAACTTCAAAATAAGTGGTCCAATCAAGGCGATCTGCCATAAATCCACCAAAGGCACCTAAATTTGTGGAGAGATACCAAAGCGCCGATAAAAGAGCATATTGCGTTCCTGTAAACGACTTATGACAGAGACTAGAAAGATACGTCACAAATGCTGCTGTACTCATTCCCCCCGTTGTGTTTTCAAGGGCAATGGCAACGTAAAGAAGATCAACTTGAGACCCGCACTGAGAAAGAACAATAAACATTGTGTTGGAGATTGTATGAAGAATCCCGGCAATTAAGAGACCTCTCAAAAACCCAATTTGGCTTGATAAAAATCCTCCTAAAATTCCCCCTATAATGGTTGCAAACACGCCAAAAAATTTAGTGACATTCGCAATTTCAATAACGGTAAAACCAATGTTCAAGTAGAACACATTGGCCATGTTATTGATTAAATTATCGCCCAGCCGAAATATCAGAATCAAAAAAACAATCAAGATCCAATCTTTTCGACGGGTAAATTCACTAAAAGGACCAATAACAGCACCATAAATCCATGCCATAACTTTAGCAAAAAACCCTTGAATTTTATGCACTTCCATATAGTGAAGCGCTTTTTCTTGACGTTCTTTCATTAAATCTGATTTTACAGGCTCTGGTTCCGGATTCAAAAGAATAACAATGCTTGACAAAAAAATACAAAAAACCATACCTGCATAGGCAAAAAACCACCCATAAAAAGCAGCGATGTAAAGAGCACCAGCACCTCCCATAATCGTTCCAAGTCGATACCCCAGGACGTTTGAGGTGACGCCAATGCCATACTCATTGGGGTTTAGGATTTCAATACGATACGCATCTAAAACAATTTCTTGGCTGGCCCCAAAAAATGAAACAAGCGCTAAGCAGAAAATCATGTGTCCTAAATTTTGAGCTGGAGAGCTTAACCCAAGCCCCAGCAAAGAAAACATCAATCCAATTTGAAAAAAAATGGCCCAACTGCGCCTGCGTCCTAAAAGACGTCCAAAAATGGGCAGTTGAATGTGATCAATAAGGGGAGCCCATAAGAATTTTAAGGCATTGGGCATTGCCGCAAAAGCAAAAAGCCCAATCGTCGTTTTACTCAATCCTGCTTCGGTCAACCAAATTTGTAAGGTTGACATAATTAGTACAAATAAAAGCCCCGGCGGCATTCCAAGAATTCCAACGGACAAAATACGTGTATTTAGAAAGCGTGAAAGATTCATAAAAAGACGTCTCTTTCCTTTAAAAGATTATTAACGCATACGAAGTGCCCCTTACCCAAGGACGCCTGATTCTAGAAGAGCAATCTTCTTTGAACAAGGGGCAAAATGTCTAAACGCTTCTATACGACTTCTTTCTTTCAGAAAGAACCACCAAAATAAATCCAAAACCGCCCACACAGAGCCCGAGGGGAATAAGACCAATAGCAGCTGCAAAAGCATCTTTTCCATAGTCTCCAATGTCACCTAATGTTCTTCCCCCTCCAAAAAGATTCATCACCTCTCCAATGGCAGTATGATACACATATCCAAACGGCATAATAATCATATTAGCAATTGCTGTGCTTAACCCAACAAGATTCGATTTTACATATGTTGTTGCTTTATAGATCACTAAAATTTGATAAGAACACAACACACCCACACTCCAGAAGACCAAAGATAAGGTGAAGACTGTCCCCCCTCCCATCAAGAGGAAGATAAAATCAAAAGCCATCCCAAAGGCACATAAAATAATAAGGGCATAATAAGCTTTTGTTTTATCCGCAACATAACTTAAGAGAGGAGAGCCAATCAACATGCCAAAAAAGATACAATCTGGAAGCGCCGAGGCTGTTTCTTTTGTAAATCCATAGTAATTAACTAAAAAAGCACTCCCCCATACATCGGCAAAGCCTTCAAGGGGGCCCACCATCAATCCGCCCAAGAGGCAGATCAAAAGCAACTTTTTATTTTTAAAAACAGACTTAACATCCGAAAACAATGTCCTTTCCGAACGCCGGGCCTCGGGTTTTAACCCTGGGATAAGGATAAAAAAGAGAACGGCAAGAACGCCTCCAATCCCAATGAGTAAAAATAGGACTTGCTCCCACCCTAAATATTCCCGGAGCTTATGAATAGGCCACCCACCATAAATGCCTCCCAAAAGCCCAATTGCAACAGAAATACCCAACATCCTCGTAAAATGATCCTCTTTAAAATTCATTCGAATGACTTTAAAGACACCTAAAATCGCGCCAGAAGATCCCATGCCGATCAAGATACGACCAAGCCCCGGATAAAGCCAAAAATCAGTATAAATAAGGGGAAGCAGTCCCAAGGATGTCAACACAATACAAAGCGGAAGAATAATTTTAGGACCCACTCTGTCGAGAAGAATTCCAAGGGGAATATGCATCAACACATACCCTAGATAATAAAATCCGGAAAACTGACCAAAAATGGCAGCATCAATTTGGAATTTCTGCATAATGTCTGGCATTAAAACACGGGGAATAACCCGTAACACATACTGGTAGGCATAAAAAAATGATGCCAAAAACCACGTCGTCCACTCAGAAAATCGATAAAACGTCATCTTTCAAAATCCTCTAGAGTCCCCAACACTTTTGGGGAATTTTTCTATAAATCAACACGAATAAGGGGAAAAATACAATTAATGGGCAGCACCCGCTGCCAGGAGATTCAGATTAACAAAGAAAGAGGCGAAAGAAGTTTTCATCATGGAACCTATTTTTAAACATTCACCCTCAAAACGTCAACAAAAAAAGAGAGTCTACGCCTCTCTTCTTTTAAACCGCTCCTAATATGAAAGTGGGGGCGTTCTGTTGCCCGGTGCCCCCCGACCGCGTAGTCAATAATGATTAAGCAGCTATAGCAATAGGAGCATTATCATTACAAGCGACCACAAATGCATTATTTTGATTTGCATTTACAATATTAGCCCGTTTCGGCGGATACCATACCGAGCGAAAGATAAGCCTTTACCACGTACGTCGATCCTATTTCACCCCCAAAGAGACTTAAGATTCCTTAAGACTTTTGAAATATCCGTGATATTTCGATCTATTTGGTGGAGGTGCCGGGTACCGCCCCCGGGTCCGTCCCGCTTATTCTACTGACCGTTTATCGCCATAGCTGGTTTAACCCAACATCTTTAATATAAGCCTTCTTTCTGAAGATTTAAAGGGAAATCGAAAAAATTTTTTAAAGAGAAGAACATTTTTCTGTGTTGCTTGAAAAGTAAGACTTTTTAAATTTTTTGAATAAAAAGGCATTGAATCCCAATCCTCATTTAAAGAAAAATTATGTGCTTCAGTGGGAGATAGTGCTTACTCAAATCCTGAGTGTTTAGGTTTTGTACAAAAAAATCCTACCCAAGTTCATATCAGCCGTGCACGAAATAACAGAAATTTTTATTATCCCTGTAAGCCCACAAATGAACTCAAAAAAAGAAAAAGAGGACGTCCAAAGCAATACGCTGATCTCCACAAACTCAACAAAGATGCAATAGGGAGAGAACCTTATGAGAGCTTTAAATTTGAGCCAAAAAGTAAAAAAGGAAAAACTCAAATTATAGAAATTGACTGCTGGAACTCCCTTATTATGCGTGGGAGTCAGCAGGAAAAAGGTTCTGATTGTATTTTTCATCTCATGCGTGTGCGTGTCTATAAAGAAGATGGCACTTTCCTTTTTAAAAGACTACTCTGGCTTATTGTCTCGGGTGAAAAGCGCATGACATTAAGTCTCTTAGATGTTTTTACGATTTATAGACAACGATTTGATCTGGAGCATTTTTTTAGATTTGGAAAAATAAAGCTCCTCATGAACAAAAGTCAAACACCTGACGCGACTTTCGAGGAGCATCCCCCCATTTTGCTTTTAGAAACACGCATACTTTCTGACTTCAGCTGACCACACGCCGCAAGAATATCCTGCCCGCGCGTCTTGCGAAGGGGCGCCGGATATCCATGATGCCTGAGAATTTCAGAGAACTTTTCCATCGTTTTAAGATCAGAACATTCATAAGACGCACCAGGCCACGGGTTAAAAGGAATAAGATTTATTTTGGCAGGGATTCCGCGAATAAGGCGTGCCAATTCTTTTGCATCTTTTTCAGAATCATTCACATTCTTGAGCATCACATATTCAAAAGTGACATAATCCGTTTTGGAGATCTCAGGATAAGCCCGAACAACCTCCAATAAATCTTTAAGAGGATACTTTTTGTTTAAAGGCACAAGAACATCTCGAACATCATCCCGTACACCATGGAGAGAAATTGCAAGACGCACCCCAAGCTCGCGCCCACAAGCTTCAATCTTTGGAACAACCCCAGAGGTCGACAAAGTTATTTTTTGCCGTGAAAACGCAAGACCTTGAGGGTCCATAAGAATCTTCAAAGCCTCTGCAACATTCTCATAGTTATAAAGAGGCTCTCCCATTCCCATAAAAACAAGGTGAGAAACATGTCTTTTTCCAATGGGTGACGGCCACTCACCAAAAACATCACGGGCTACAAAGACTTGCCCTAAAATCTCACCCGCTTCTAGATTTCGAACCAAGGTCTGGGTCCCCGTATGACAAAACTTACACGTCAACGTACATCCGACTTGAGATGAAATACAAAGCGTCCCCCGTGTCACTTCAGGAATGTGTACTGTTTCAATTTCATGGGCATCATGAAGTTTTAAAAGCCATTTCTGTGTTCCATCGGAAGAAATCTGAGCCTTTGAGACAATTGGTCTCTCGAGGTTGAAGTCCTCTGACAAAACTTGACGAAGTGATTTTGATAAAGACGTCATGGTTTCAAAATCAACACTTCCTTTTTCATAAATCCAAGAAAAAAGCTGCCGAATGCGATAAGGTTCCCACGTCTTTAAGATCGTTTGAAGCGTTTCTCGACTCTCACCGATGAGTGGTTTTGATAAATAGGATTTCATGATTTTTTAGAAACACTTTCAAGCTCTTTATAAGCCGCTGTAAAGCCTTTGAGAGAGTAGGTATCTGTCGAGATGGTTCCTTTTTGACTTATGCCCTCAACAACGAGAATCTCACCTTGTCTCATCGCTTGGACAAGCTCTTGATCCATCTTATCATCAACCGCCCACGCCATATTATTTTGCGAAAAAAGTTCAAAACCCTTCAGTTTTTTTTTGTCTCCTGTAAAAACAGAAACCTTTACAGAACTTTCTTCTTTATAGTCATATCCAGCTGTAAGACTAAAAACATTAAAGCTCTTTTGATCAGGCCGAGAGGTAATACTGATAAAAGTTTGACCTCGTTTTTTAAAATTTCCAGTCTGAGACTCAGGAAGACTCGTCATATAAAATACTTTTTTTGCATCTTTTGAACTTATTCTCACCTGCCAAGCATCATGAACGAGGGCCTCTTCTGCCATAAGGTTCGACGCCATAAGACTTAAAAAAAGAAGTCCCACATACCCTATTATTCCATATCTTTTCATATTATCCTTTCTCATCCTTTCTTTTTTTAACAAAAAATATTCCTTTTTTTGCTTCTAAAGTTTATAGTCCATTTGGTGAAGCTCAAAAACCCCTTAATTTGGAGAATTTTTATGATTATTGTTGGCGCTGTTTTTATTGGATTGGTCCTCTATTGGATTTCTTAAAGATTTTAAAAAATCTTTCCTTTCTTTTTCTTTGGGCAGGGCTTGGACTTGGGATACTGGTAACGTTGGGGTGTAAAGAAGACTCTAAAAATACCACCCCTTCTTACCCCTATTTTGCGTCGCTCAAAGCCTCTAAAATTAATGCACGCTGTGGACCTGGTATGTCCTATCCCATCGAGTGGATTTTTGTAAAGTCAGACATTCCCGTCCAAGTCTTAGAGGAATATGAGCATTGGCGTAAAATTAAAGACTTTAAGGGGGACGAAGCCTGGATTAATAAAACAATGCTTAAAAAGAAAAAGACCGGTCTTGTTCAGTCCAAAATTCTTTCTCTTTATAGCAAACCTGATATAAAAAGCAACCTTTTAGCGCATTTGGAAACAGGCGTGCTCGTTGAAATTAAAAGCTGTGATGGCGCATGGTGTCTTATAAAAGCACAAGATTTCAAAGGGTTTGTTCAAGAAAATGGGCTTTTTGGCGTTCGTCCAGGAGAACAATTTTAAGAAGACAAACGCCTATATTGGTTTAAATCATCCCGAGCGCATGCTTATAGAGGTCAAGAAGCTCTTCTTGTTCAGCCAAGGTTTCTGCATCTTGCTTTCGAAGCCTTAGGATTTGACGTATAACTTTAACATCAAATCCTGCTGATTTTGCCTCATCAAAAACATCTTTTACGAAGTCCTGAAGTTGAACTTTTTCAAGTTCAAGGCGCTCAAGGCGCTCGATAAAGCTTTTCAAACGATCTGCAGCAATGCCTCCAACTTGGGGCTTCAATGGATCCGGAGATGAAGGTGTAGAGTCTGTCGTTGACATAATTTAATTCCTTGTAAAATAAACACTACCGCTCTTTATCATTTTTATCGATTTTAAGCAAGAAGGGATCAACTGAAAAAAACAAAAACAGAAGGAATTTTGCTTCATCATAAACGAAGGAAAACATCATGCTGGATACCGAAGAACTTCTCAGAAAAGCCTTAAGGATAAAGAACCCCAGGAACGAACTTTTCTTTTTAAGGTAGTGGCTAGAAGCTTTCCCCCTTTAGATCATTCCAACAACTCTGACTTTCAGAGGAACAGTTTCCAGATCCTTTACCACCTTTCGCCTTACAACTCTCTTCGGATTGAGCCTTACAGGATCCATTAAAACAGTCTTGATTGGGCCCCCAACAACAATAAAACGCTGACGCACTCCCAGCTGACGCACTCCCAGCTGACGCACTCCCAACTGGCCCAATGACGGCGACGCATCCAATGATGAGCAATTTTTTATAAGTCATATTTTTCTCCTTTTTTGATGATCAATTTTTTTAAAATGACGACATCTTTCCCAATTAAGGGGCTTATATTCCTTTTGCATTTTATCTTTAAATCTGTGGGCTGTAAATATAATTTTAAAGGGATCAGAAACTTCTGATGATCGTCTCTTTCAAAAAACAAGATAATGCCAAATCTCTGAAATCTAAACTCAACCAGCTTATGCCTTCATTTAATTTTCCTAAAAAAAGGCCCTCTCTCTTTTCAATTTTTTCTTTTTAAGATAGAGAAAAAGGAGTTATTTTTGAATTTTATTTTAAGACACGCGTTTTTCTTGCTCTTTCTCAAAAGATACGCTACAAACTTGAGGGTACCTTGTTTCGACATTATTAATGAGTCTCTCGGTCAAACGATGTATTCTTTCTCTTAATTTTAGACCTCTAATTTGAACTGTACACCCCCTTAATCTAAGAGACCTCAATGAAAAAACTTCTTTCTCTTTTTGCATTATGTTTGATCATCATCGCCTGTGAGGGGCCTCCCCTCCCATCCCATGAAATGTCCCCCATGCTTGGCATTTATAGCCAGCTCCCAGTGAACCCTGATTTTGAGCAAAATATAAAATTGGGAAACGTACAAATTGCAAAAAATGCGGAACATAAAGGTGCTCCCGTTAAAGTCGCTCAGTTTACGGAAGCTCTCCAACAGGCTCTTTTAGGGGCAAATTTTGCAGCACGTTCCCAAATGTCTCCAAAATACACCCTGGATGCCATGCTCTTAGATCTCGATATTCCAAGCTTCACATTCAGTATGGATGTCACTGCAAAAGCCCGTTATCAGCTCAAACGAGCTGATACCAACCAAGTGGTCTTAGACGAGGTTATCATGCTTTCTTCCCATGTTCCTTATTCTATCTTTTCCGATGCTAATTTCCGTATGCGAAGTGCTGCCACCAAGGCGATTCAAGAAAATATTACGCATCTTATTCGTCTCCTAGCCTCAAAACCAACTACTCATTAACCCTCAAAGGATATATTTCATGAAAACAAAACTACTTTTAGCCTGTCTCGCCGTTGCAAGCTTGTCTGGTTGTACAAAGCCCGGACAAAATCAATACAGCCATAAAGATGTTGGGCAAAGCACGCTCGTCGAATTTGGAACAGTCCTTGCCGTTCGCAACGTTGACATCATCGGTGAAAACACAGGCGTCGGTGCTCTCATCGGTGCAGGAACGGGAGCTGGCGCAGGTTCATATCTTGGCGGCGGAACAGGCAATGTTTGGGCTATTGCCGGTGGTGCCTTGATTGGCGCAGCTGCAGGTGCCTTTGCAGAACAAGGAATTTCGGATGGTCCCGGTATTGAATACGCCATCATTAAAGAAAATGGACAAACCGTCACGATCGTCCAAAACAAAAAAGAGGGTGATATTATGTTCCCTGTTGGAAGCCGCGTCCTCGTTCAAATCTCTGGAAGCTATCAGCGTGTATTGCCTGCAGATAACCTTCCTGAACAGATCAAACGCCCAAAGGGAATCAAGATTATTGATTAATTAAGTCTTGGAAAAAAGAGAGCTCAGAGGATCTTAAACTCTGAGCTCTTTTTTTGACCTTGGAAGGTCCTGCTAAGGTCAATTCTATCTGTGAATTTAAAAACAAATTTTCATGAATAACGCGTGCTCTCGACGTGAATTTCAGTGTATATCTCTAAAGAAAATATGATATACTTTGTTAAATATCAAGGATTCAGATTATGACAGAGCTCCAAAATGAGACCTACACGATCAATATTGGGACAAGCGATTTTAAAACGCTTGTTACAGAGAGTACACTCTTTGTTGATAAAACTCTTTTAATTAAAAATATTGTGAAGGATGCTTGTGATGTTCTTTTGATCACACGACCGCGTCGTTGGGGTAAAACACTTAACATGAGTATGCTTCAGTATTTTTTTACCATCCCTGTTAAGGAAGATAGCAGTATTGACGAAAAGGAACGTTCAAAAAGAAATGATCTCTTCTCTAAAATGAAGATCGGTGCTTATCCAACTATCCTGCAAAAACACCTTGGGAAAATACCAACAATTTTTGTCTCCTTTAAAGGGATTAAAGGATCCACTTATGAGATCATTGAGGGAGCTCTAAGAAATGTCATTTATAAAGCGTACACGACTCATAAATACCTTCTTCAGAGCCAAAAGTTGGATGATATTCAAAAAAATCTCTTTAAAAAATTCATTACAAAAGATTTTGATCTTTCTGAACTCCAAAATAGCCTTTTTTATCTCAGTGAAATGCTTCATACACATTTTGGTCAAAAAGTCCTGATACTTATCGATGAGTATGACACACCTTTGAATGATTGGTATGCTCTTCAATTGGCAAAAGAGGATGCTTTGTCTCCAGAAGAGGATACTTATTTTCAGACTGTTTTAGCTCTTTTTAGAGAGTTTTTAGGCGAAAGTCTTAAGGACAACATTTATCTTGAAAAAGGTATCGTCACAGGGATTCTCCGTGTTGCTAAAGCCAGCCTCTTCTCTGGCGTCAATAATCTTGGAGAGGATTCAATTTTAGAGGAAGATTATGCAGAACATTTTGGATTTACAGAAGAAGAAGTGAACTCTCTTCTCCACACTTGTGGGATGGATCAACATCCAGAAACTGCTCAAGCTCTCAAATCTTGGTATAACGGGTATAACATTGGGGGTCTCACAATTTACAATCCCTGGTCCATTATGAACTGTATTAAAAACCGAGGAAAATTTAAAGCCTATTGGGTCGGAACAGCCAGCACAGCACTCATTGAACGTGCTCTTATTCTTGATAAATTTCAAACAGAGATTCAAACACTCGTTGAGGGAGGAAGCGTCGAGATGCTTGCTGACCCCAAAATGGTTTTTGCTGATATTAAGTCTTCTCCTAACGCTCTTTATAATCTTCTGCTCTTTTCTGGATATGTCACCGCTGAAACGGTTAAACAGGCTCTTGATGGCATTACCTACATCTGCCGCGTTAAAATCCCCAATCGTGAAGTCAGAGGTGTCTTTATGACATCGGTTGTTCAATGGATCGAAAGCAAATTTAAAGCAGATTCCAGAGAGTATCGCGCCTTTGTGAATGACCTCCTCTCAGGAAATGTTCCAAAATTCATAGAGACCCTTAAATCTTATTTGGAAGTTTCTGCAAGTTATTTTGATTCAGGAAAACAAGCAGAACTTTTGTATAATGGATTTATGTGGGGTCTTTTTGCGAGCAGCGTGAACGAAGATTATTTTGTTGAAAAAGAACGCGAGACCGGACAAGGGCGTGCAGATCTCCTTATTATCCCAAAAGACACTTCTTCGCACGCGATTGCCTTTATTTTAGAGTATAAAATTGCAAGCAAAGATGAGAATTTAGAAACGATTGCAAAATCTGCCTTAGATCAAATAGAGAAAAAAGAGTACGCTTCTAAAATTAAAGCTTATAAGAATGTCAAAAAAATCATCTCGATCGGGCTTGCTTTCTCTGGAAAAAATGTCGAAGTTGCGTTTAAAGAAAGCTTTTAAATTATTGCCCATGTTAAAGACGCTATTGTTTATTGTTTTGCTATTTAGTATCTTTTCCATTCAAAGGCAATATGATAGGTTTCCACTATGTTGAACTTTCTTCGAACCATCGGTCGTTATTTCTTGGCATTTTTAAATGCAACGGGAGCTTTTTTCCTGTTTGCTTTTATTTCTGTCAGTCATTGTTTTAGACCCCCCTTCTATTTTCGGCAATGGGGACGTCAATTCTTTGAAATCGGATATCTCTCTCTTCCTGTTGTGGGTCTTACGGCTATTTTTACAGGAATGGTTTTGGTTCTCCAAAGTTACACTGGATTTTCTCGTTTTTCAGCAGAGAGCTCTATTGCCACT
The DNA here is from genome assembly GCA_002257235.1 of Alphaproteobacteria bacterium 16-39-46. GTDB lineage: Bacteria > Pseudomonadota > Alphaproteobacteria > 16-39-46 > 16-39-46 > 16-39-46. The sequence goes on along the minus strand of NCGZ01000006.1, from coordinate 6,525 downwards.
GTCGTTGTTCTCTCTATGACACGGGAATTGGGACCTGTTCTCGCTGGACTTATGGTGGCAGGGCGCATTGGAGCTTCCATTGCAGCTGAAATTGGAACCATGCGGGTGACGGAACAAATTGATGCCCTCTCCACATTATCAACCAATCCTTTTAAATATCTCATTGTCCCGCGTCTTTGGGCCGGCGTCATTATGCTTCCGCTTCTCGTTCTTACCGCAGATGCCATTGGTGTTTTTGGAGGATACTTGGTTGCAACGTACAAACTTGGGTTTAATGCGGCTATTTATATCAATCAGACTTTTACATATCTCAAAGCAGAAGACGTTAATTCCGGACTTATAAAAGCCGCTGTTTTTGGATTTATCATTACACTCTCAGGATCCTATGCAGGATTCAACTCTAAAGGCGGAGCTCAAGGCGTGGGCGCTGCCACAACAAGTGCCGTCGTTTCGGCTTCCATCCTCATTTTGATTTGCAACTATCTCTTAACCGCTATTCTTTTTGGAACATAGGACCCCAATGTCTCAAAAAATATCCTCTCCCATCGAAAAAATTAGACTTGAAGGTCTTGAAAAGTCCTTTGGAACAAAAACTGTTTTAACAGGCGTTGATCTTGTCTTGAATAAGGGAGAGTCTTTGGTCGTCATTGGAGGATCAGGCTCTGGAAAATCAGTCCTCTTAAAGTGTATTTTGGGTCTTCTTAAACCAACGTCTGGTAAAATTTTTATCGATGGAAAAGATATCTTTTCTCTTTCAAATTCTGAGAAGGAAGCGTCCATCAGTCAAATTGGAATGCTTTTTCAAGGTGGGGCTCTCTTCGATAGTCTTAAGGTCTGGGAAAATGTTGCCTTCGGTCTTAGACAGCGCTTCGGAACCCCAGCAAAAGAAGCCCGTAACATTGCCCTTGAAAAGTTAAATGCCGTTGGACTTTCTGAGTCTGTCGCAGATCTCATGCCCTCTGAACTTTCAGGGGGCATGCAAAAACGTGTTGGTCTTGCCCGTGCCATTGCGACAAACCCGGCCATTTTATTTTTTGATGAACCTACAACAGGCCTTGATCCCATTATGAGAACAGTCATCGATAGTTTGATTGTTAAATGTGTGAAAGATCTTGGAGCGGCAGCCATTACAATCACCCATGATTTAACAAGCGCCTATCATATTGCCGATAAAATTGCCATGTTGTATGAGGGTAAAATTATCTGGCTGGGCGATTCTAAGGGCATTGAAAAAAGCAAGAATCCCTATCTTAATCAATTTATTCATGGGAGCATGGAGGGCCCTATTCCTGTGAATATTAAACCATAATTTGTTCACATCAATCTATTTCAGGTGTCTCTCGTGTCTAAACTTCTTATACGTTATGTTTGTCAGTCCTGTGGGACCTCACATCCCAAATGGGGTGGAAAATGTACAGGATGCGACGAATGGAATACGCTTCTTGAAGATGTGATTTCCTCTCAGCATCTTACAGAAAAAAAGCAGGCCTCTAAATTTTCAGCCCCGCTTGAATTTTCGTCGCTTCTCTCACAAGAGGCCCCTCTAGAACGCGTAAAAACGGGAATTTCAGAATTTGATCGTGTCATTGGTGGTGGTCTTGTGCCAGGATCCGTGTTGCTTGTGGGCGGCGATCCAGGCATTGGAAAGTCGACCCTCCTCCTTCAGGTTGCCGCTCTTATCAGTCAATTTCCCGGAGGATGCGCCTATATTTCAGGAGAAGAGGGTCTGGAGCAGATCCGTTTGCGCGCAAAACGTCTTGGCCTTGAAAACTATCCTGTTCTTCTGGCCACCGAAACCCAAACTCAAAAAATTATTTCTCATTTCAAAACAGAAAACCCTCCTTCCTTTTTTATTCTCGATTCTATTCAAACTCTCTATGTTGAAGGGATTGACGCAGCCCCTGGCACCGTCACGCAAGTTCGTGCCGCCACCCATGAAATCATTCGGGCAGCAAAAGAGCATAACATCACCGTTTTTTTAATCGGTCATGTCACAAAAGAAGGGACTCTTGCAGGGCCACGCCTTCTTGAACATATGGTTGACACCGTTCTTTACTTTGAAGGGGAACGCTCTCATCATTTTAGAATTTTAAGGACCATTAAAAATCGATTCGGGCCTACCAATGAAATTGGCGTCTTTGACATGACCGACCGAGGTCTTCAAGAGGTTTCAAATCCTTCACAACTTTTTATCGGAAACCATGAAAAAAATATCAGCGGCATGAGCATCTTTGCAGGACTTGAAGGAACGCGTCCTCTCCTCGTGGAAATTCAAGCTCTTGTTGCCCCAACGCCTTTTGGAACCCCGCGCCGAACAACTGTTGGCTGGGATTATGGAAGACTTTGCATGATTCTTGCTGTTCTTGAAGCCAGATGCGGATATTCCTTTAGCAATCGTGATGTTTACTTAAATGTCACAGGCGGACTGCGCATTGGAGAGCCGGCTGCAGATCTTGCAGTTGCCTGTGCTCTCATATCTGCTTATCATAATAAAGCGCTTCCAAAAGATGCCGTTTTTTTAGGGGAAGTAGGTCTTTCAGGAGATATTCGTGCCGTGACGGGCGAAGACATGCGCTTAAAAGAAGCCTTAAAACTTGGATTTTTGAAAGCCTTTATTCCTTATGGATTTTCTGAGCGTCACAAGCATTTCAAAAGAGAACATCTTGAGATTTTAGAAATTAAAACTCTAAAGGATCTTTTTATGCTACTCTTTAAACAAGAACAAAAACAATAGAGGGAAAAACTGATATCATGAACACACTTCTTATTCCTTGGACTGATCTTGGCATCATTGCACTCATTTTGATTTCGGGCCTTGTGGGATTTGCACGTGGCTTTACGCGTGAAACCTTAGGTCTTCTCAGCTGGGGAGGCGCCCTTGTTCTTGCCTTAATGTGGGGAGACTTGTTAAAACCTTTCTTAACACCCTATATTTCATCCACACTTGTTGTGGATATCCTCTCAGGCGCCATTTTGTTTTTTATTTCTCTTCTCATTCTTGTTCTCCTGAGCAAAGGAATTTCAAGTCAAATAAAGGGAAGTCTTTTAGCGGGGCTGGATCGGTCTTTTGGTTTTCTCTTCGGTCTTATTCGTGGCGTTGTTCTTATCATTCTCGCATACTTGGCTCTTACTTTTTTCTTAAATCCAAGCATGTGGCCACAAACGCTTACCTCATCACGCCTCTTGCCTTTTGTGGAACAAGGATCTCGGACTTTGGTGGATATGTTACCAGACACTGATCTTCCAAATGCCTTGAAGAGGCATCTTCCAACGCACATTTCTCCGACGCCCCAAGAGCTTCTCAAAACGCTTTCCACACTCTCCCCGACAGAAAACCAATAAAAACTCTCTTGTTTGAATCCCTTGAGGCCCTCCCACGAACACTCTTATTGTTTTAAACCTCTTCTAGGAACGCATATCAGTATTTCACTTGTATACTTGAAAATCGCTCCAAGTCTCCCTATATAGATCCTATATCGTATTTTTTATGTCGTATTTCTATTTGCATTATAGGTGAAAAAAGTGAAAGTTTTTAGATACATTGGATTTATCATTGCTTTTTTGAGCGTCTTTGTTAATAACGCTGACTCTATGAATGATGAGCAAGAAACCCCTCCTCTTTCTTCTCATAGAGGTCCAGTTCAATATGATATTAAAGCGAATTTTCCTTATCTCCAGTCTCATGACGAACGCGGACCCAGTCCTGATTGGGTTGTAGAGGCTCTGAGAAGCATGGCTGACATTGAAGACCAAAAAAGTGCCGTAAGGGCCCTCAATAGTTTTACACACCTTAAAGATTTCTATAAGGTCCTTCACGATATTGTTGTTGATTTCACACAAATGAATGGAGGGGGCCCTGAAATAGAAGATTGCTCATCTCTCGTTCACATGCTTCTTTCGAGAGAAAGAGAACCCACTGCGTATCATTGTAAAAATTTTATTAAGGATTTAATCACCATAAAATATAGCGAAAGAGAAAATTTAGTCCAATTACTCCAAAAGTTATGGCCTAAGACAGGCTATGATTTTGTCGACCCCTTGAAGATCCTAAAAACACTAGAAGATATTGATATCGCTGAGAGACCCAGCATTTTGACTTCAACGTTGAGCCTTAGTGAACAGACAATGTACACATTTACAGTACAGCAAATTGTGAACGTCATGAAGTCTATCCCTACTATTGAAGATAGAAGAACCCTCGTGAGTTTTCTTCAAAATCTTTTTACAGATATACAAGAAATAACCCCTGAGAAAATGCATCATTTTGATCGTCACGAAATCATCCAATCTTTTAAAGGATTTTCGAGCAGAGAAGCAGTTCGTGTGGTTGAGTTGGCCCGCACACTATTTCCTCTTTTATTAAGCGAATATGATCGTCGCCATTCGTCTCCTAAGGTCGTTTTTCAAGGGATTTTTGGGATAACGTGTCGTTTAGTTATTGAAGCAATAAAGGATGCTCCTGATGACCAAAGAGAAACATTTTTAAGGTTATACGAGCGCCTTGTCGACTCTAGACCTGTAAGTGTGTCGTCAATTTTTCAAGTGTATAACTTTAGGCCATTCGCTACGATTGAGCACAGACGGCTATTTTTAGAAAATAGTCTAAGGGTATTAGCTGGAATAGAAAATCCCCATAGCATCCCGATATGGGAGACTCTCGAAGGCTCAATTTTACCGGCTGAAGTGCCTAGTTTTTCTGATCAATGTCTCCGTCTTTTTAGAGATCAAATGTCTTCTGAAAATAAGAGTCGTCTTGTAACTCTCTTCGCACGGATTCCAACTGAACACCGAGAAACTGACGTTCAGATAATTTTGCAGCGCTTCAGAGAGGCAGAAGCCCGTGGAGAGACTCAAGGCGCAGAAGGAAATGTCATGTATGATATTCTTAGCGAGGTCATATTGAGAAGGGAACGTCCAAACAGGTTACCACCAGAAGATATGGCCACTCTCAGAGGATCTCCTCTTCCTCAATTTGGGATAGCCTTTGAAATTCACGACTATTTAAGAGCAATTAATGATCGTATTATGCAAGTGGTTCAAAGACGGCTTGGAGAAAAAGAAACACCGACTTTAGAATACGCCATCGTTCGAAAAGCGCTCCAAGACCGAATCAAAATCCTATTTACCGGAGCAGAAAAATATGCTCTTGCCACCAGCGCGGTCGATAGCGGAATTTCCGGAGACGAAGATAAGCTCATTTTATGTCAAGCTTATGATTTTGTAAGTACATTTCATCCGGATCACGTTAATTTATGGATCAACCAATTTATAGGAGAATCCATAACAGCTTATAAGAGCCGTACTAATCCAACCAGCTGTATAAAGGGGATTAGAGAACGTGCCCTCACAGGTCTACGCCACATCGACCCTGAATTAGATATTATTTTTGCCGAGCCTGAAGCCATCGGATTCATGAAAGCATTTTCTAAAAATGCGAACCCGCGTGAAAATCCACAAGGTCTTGCCAGGCAGCTTTTAGAGCTTGGTGCTCGGAAATCAACTTCCCCTAAAGAAGCAAATCGACTGTTCAAGGAAAAGTTTGAGAGTCTTTTGGTGTCCTCCAATCTTCAGGCCCACCCCTTGTTCAGAGGCCAACCCGAGCTTTCAGGGGGATTAATTGAAGCAGACCTTGAAAATTCTGAGAGTTTGTTAAGTCAAGCATTGAAAGCAGAATCTCCAAGATTTTTGTGGAAATATGCCGGCAATAAAGCAAAGGAAAAGTATAGAGAACAGAAAGATCGGGAGCAACGCAGACAAAAATTAGCTGAAGCCGCTGAAGCAAGACGGAAATCCACGTAGAATTATAAATCATCTCATTCTTGAGGATTTTGCAAAGTTCAAACCTTTCAAAATCCTCAATGGCTGAAGCCGAAGCTTCTTAAAAAGGATCCTTCATTTTCAATTGGAACGCCACCTTGTAAATTCAGAAGGACGCAAAGAATAACGCGCTTTATTTCCTTTTTCACCTTCTTTTGGCGCGATTCTATTATCGCGCCATTATCGCGCCATTTTATGAAATAAGGAAGAAAACCTCTAACCAAAAATCAGTGTTTTTTAGACCTTACTTTTTTTTGCGTCTAATTTCAGGAACTTTCTTTTGATGACGCGCGGGGGTAATGTCTTTGAGTTGTTGTGCTTGAAGATCAACTTGATCTGCGAGTTCATGATTATCGGGATCATCCTCTCTCAGTTGTTCGGCAAGAGAGAACAGATGATCAACAAGTCGTTGATTTTTCATTTGTTGTTCAATGGGAAATTCAAATCCAAAAGAAACCCCGACGGATGCTGCATAAGCTTGCTGGGCTTCATTATAGGCAAGAACTGAGAGATCGTGTGTTGCTTGTTTACGCACAATGTCTCCTTGTTTGCCTTCCAGTGCTGAAGCATAGCGAGAGGCCAATACGCCTTTTGTTGCATCTCCCTTTAAAATAGTGCCGGACCGAAAAGGCTAGATTCTCTAAATTCTCTAAAATTTGACCCCAATAAAATTTCCCAAAATTTTAAAATTTAACTTTTTGTGGAATT
>NCGZ01000005.1 GCA_002257235.1 Alphaproteobacteria bacterium 16-39-46 | reverse complement strand
GATTCCTCTCCTCTCTCCTTATCCACAACCGCCGTCGGATAAGTTCCTTTTTTCCTTAGGCTATCTTTGAAAAATTGGAGTTGTGTCATGTACTATGAGGATATATATGTCTTGGAATCAATTCGCAACTAAAAGAACAAAGTGCTAAAATCTAGCGCTCATTATCATTTTCTTCCATTTTAACTCTGCGAATAAACTTTTATTTTTTAAATTTAAGTGATTAAGAAATTTTTCGTAAACTACTTTTAATAAAATTCTTAAATATCAAATTCTAAGTTAATTCTGACCGGGAATTGCTTGTAGCGCCTCGAATTAAAATCAACTAAATATTATTTGTGCTTTTTCATAAGAGAAAGACTAGACGTGACCTTGCTCTACGTTTTATAAAGGATAAAGGTCATATTTCTTTAGAAATTCCAACGGAGCACATCTATGAAAAAAGTAATCTTAACGGGCGACAGACCCACAGGGAAGCTCCATTTGGGTCATTATGTTGGCTCCCTTCTCAATCGCGTTCTTCTTCAAGATACTTATACTCAATTTGTTATGATTGCAGATGTTCAAGCCCTTACGGATAATTTTGAACACCCTCAAAAAATCATTGAAAACGTCTATGAAGTCGCCCGAGATTATTTATCTGTGGGTCTTGATCCTCAAAAAACAACTTTTTTCATTCAATCTCAAATTCCAGAAATCACAGAGCTGACCCTCTACTATTTAAACCTTGTGACGCTCGGACGCCTTGAGCGGAATCCCACCGTGAAAACTGAAATCCATCAAAAAAAATATGAAGATTCGATTCCCGCAGGATTTTTCTGTTACCCCGTCAACCAAGCTGCTGATATTACCATTTTTAAAGCCGACCTCGTCCCTGTTGGGCAAGACCAGGTTCCGATGATAGAACAAACCAATGAAATTGTTCGAAAATTTAACCGTATTTATGACACAACGTGCTTAAAAGAAGCAAAAGTCCTTTTAGGTGACACCTCGAGACTTGTTGGAATCGATGGAAAATCAAAAGCCAGTAAATCTTTGGGAAATGCTCTCTTTTTATCCGATACACCTGAGGAGATTAAACATAAAGTTTTTGCTATGTTCACGGACCCTATGCACATACGTCTCAGTGATCCTGGACATGTTGAGGGAAATGTTGTGTTTACCTATCTTGATGCGTTCTATAAGGATAAAGAAGAGCTTGCAGCCCTCAAAGCACACTACGAACGGGGAGGACTTGGAGATACAACGCTTAAAAACCTTTTAAATGAAACCCTTCAAAATCTTCTGGCTCCTTTTCGTGAAAAAAGAGAGTCTTTTCAAACAAAAGATCTCAAAGAAATTTTATTCTCTGGAACCACACAAGCCCGAAAAGTTGCCCAAGAAACCATGCGCGAAGTAAGGGAGGCCATTGGCCTAAACTATTTTTAAAAACATGGATGAACGATTATGAAACAAACCCTGTATCTCCTGGATACCTTGACACATATCGCCAACAAATCTTTCTTTAGTGAGCAGGGCTAAGACAGATGCTAATTCGAAAATCTTTTCATTTTATACGCCATGGAGAAACAAACAGTAATGTCAAAGGCATCTGTTCTGGAGGAAAGATGGATGTTCCTCTAAACCCTAAGGGAATTGAGCAAGCAGGCTCTTTACGGAAACATCTCAAAGACAAGAAATTTGGAGCTATTTTTGCAAGCCCCCTCAAAAGAGCTATCGACACCGCATTTCTTGCAACGGGTCAAATACCCATCCTCTCTGCTGATCTCCGCGAATGGGAAGCCGGTGATTTCGAAGAAAAACCTGTTGCGGCATTTTTAAAGCATATCAGGGATCTTCCTGCCCACATCCCTCTTCCCAAAGGAAGAGTCTCAAGAGGGTTTTTTTAACCGTTCCATTGCAGCCTTAAATGAAATTCTAAAGACTTACGATCATCCCTTAATTGTTGGTCACTCCGGAACACACTGGGCCATTTTGCATGCTTTTAAGCTTCCCTATCAACATATTGAGAATGCCGCCTGCCTTCATTTTGAGTGGCGAGAATCCTTGACAATAACCCCCCTTGCAAACAAGGATTAGCTCATTTTGAAGTTGCGCTAAGTGAGCCCTCTATTTAGGACACTTAAGAAATCTCTCCCCTTATCACAATCGGGAAATGTTCAAAATAGGCGTTTCGATCACATCGTTGACATCTTTTCTGCCCTAAAAGGAGTTTTCGAGCGCCTAAGGATAAAAAGTTCTTTTTTCAAGGGTAACAGAGTTTCATTTCAAGAAAATTCAGAGGCTCTTTCTTAAGACCAAAGCCGTTACCCAGGACCCTTCTTCGTTCTCTTGTTTTTCTTTCAAATAATAATGGGGGCGCTCCCCTACTTTTTTAAATTCTCTCTTTTCATAAAAAGACAAGGCCTTTGTATTCTCAACAGACACTTCTAAAAAAAGAGAAGAAACATTTTTATCTTTCAAAAAATCGAGAAGATTTTCTAAAAGACGTTGTCCAATTCCTTGCCTTTGAACTATTTTTTTAACAACAAGCGCATAAAGTTCTGCCTCTTCTAAAAAAGAAGCCATTAAAAACCCCACACACCTTTGCTTTCCATTTTCAGGCGTTTCAGAGACGGCAATCATCGTAACAACATTCTCTTTATCAAAAGAGTCTTTGATCATCTCTTCTGTCCAAGGCGCTTGTAATTTATCCTTCCATAACAATGCAATGAAGGGGATGTCTTGGGTGTGAGCCTTTTTAATCTGAATCATGCGTCTGTCAAACCTTCAGGGATTTTGACGTAAGCCGGTCTCACATAAAGAGGAACGGGAGGGGGATAGATATTTTCCTCCATAAGAGACATCGCCGCTTTTCCGATCCACTCAGCCCAAATCACGCCCTCCTCTGAAAAATCAGCACACGTTAAAGGTGTCTCTTTTAGATCCTCAAGCACAGACAAGGCATCCCCTCCTACGATGTAAGATGTTTTGTTGTTTTTTAAAAGACCCAAGAGATCTTGTTCTTCAAGACATTCGGGCTTTTCAAAAGGGCCTTGAAAGGGCAAAAGATCTCTTCCTAAGGCTTCAACACAAAATTCATGATGTCCACTTTTTAAAAGAATCAAACTGGGCGTGTTTTGAGTGCGCGTTTTTTCAAAAAGAAGTTTTGCATACATCTGAAACGTACTAATTCCTAAAAGAGGAATTTCTTTGAAAGCCGAAAACCCTAAAGCCGCTGCACACGCAATGCGCGCCCCGGTAAAGGACCCAGGACCACAACAAACAGCAATGGCCTCAAGATCTTCAAATCGAAGACTTTCTTTTTCTAAAAGCGCTTGAATCCTTGGAATCAAGACCGTGGCATGATCCCGAAAAACCCTTTCTTGAAAGACAGCAAAAGGGGTACTTTCTCCTTGCCTAAGAAGTGCTATTGAAAGTATATCAGATATGGTACTATAAGCGAGTATAACCATTTTAAAACGTCTCCCTCTGACTCTTTTTTAGGAATGTTTTCAATGCTTGTCGAGATCAAAAAAAATTCTCCCGGTATTATTCTTGAAATTGCCTACGCAACGTCGGGTGTTTTAAACTTTACAAAAACTCCTGTTTATAAAAATCCCTTTTGCTTTCTCCATAAAACAGCCGCTGAAAAAATTCACGCCATCGCAGCGCGTGCTCAAAATTTAGGCTTTTTTCTCAAAATTTTTGATGCATTTCGTCCCACCGAAGCCCAGTGGAAACTTTGGGAATTCTGTCCAAACCCAACCTTTGTCGCCGATCCTAAAAGAGGCTCCGCTCACTCACGGGGAATTGCAGTTGACCTCACTCTGGTTGATGGTCAAACCTATGATGAACTCGAGATGGGAACTCCTTTTGATGACTTTACCGAGCTGTCCTTTCATGGAAACAGTGACATCTCTCCTGTTGCCCAAAAGAACCGTCTTCTTCTGTTAGGGCTGATGACGGAAGGTGGATTCGATTTTTATGCGAAAGAATGGTGGCATTATCAACTTTTTGAAGCTCAAAGCTATCCTCTTTTGTCAGATAAAGACGCTCCACACGCCATGATGTCTTAAAAAGAGCCCTTTTAGGAGAAAAATATTCCGACTCATTTAAACTCGCCTTTAAATTAGTCATGACCATTTTAAACGGGGGTTTAAAATGGTCAGGTAATTGTCTGTATCGTTCTTTTTAAAATCAAGCTTCTCTTTCACCAATTTGATCTCTTGCTTCAAGCGAATTGTGACGATCAAACTCATAGAGTTGGTATTGCTTCATGATTTTACGAATGTCATGCACATAGGCCATTCCCCGCTCTGAATAGGGCTTTAAGCCTTCTGCCAAGGAATGCGCATCTAATTGTCCTTTTTGCCGGAGCTCTGAGCGCTTTTGACGAAATTTTTTATAGGCAAAATGTTTGTTTAAATTATGCACGTGGTATTCAACTGTATTCACGAGCGTTGGAAAGCGTTTCATCGTATTGTTATTATTTGTGTGACCAAATAAGGAATTCGCCTTCTGAGCAAGCGAGGAGGTCCCCCACCCGCTTTCAAGAATACCCTGAGCAAGAGTTAAGGAAGCCGGGATAATATCCACTTTTTGCAACAATTTCTCAAGTGTTCTTTCTTTAACATTATAATCATCATAAAGCTTAGAAAGAAGGATAAGTTCATCAGGAGACAAATGAAGTCCAGACTTCTGTTTTGTATGAAGGTCTTCAAGGTGTGTCCGCATTTCCAAAATACCTTGATTCACAGCCACAATAATTGGCAAGACCGTTTGCAAAAAGGCCATTTGTCTATTTTTGGGAGATTGCTTGTTGAAATCACTTGGAAGCTTCGCGAGATATAATTTCGGGACCGTTTCTTGATCTAAACGCGCCGCTTCTAAGGAAAACGAATGGGTTTCGAACGTTTGCGTAAGTTCATCTGCGGAATGCACATAAAGATTGGGAGACAACTGATAAGGGAGAGCATTATAAGAATACTTTGGCTTTGTTTTTTGAGGAAGAGCCCTCGAAAACGTCTCTTGAGTCGGTGTCAAAACTTTATTCCAGAAAAGAGAAGGTGTAAGCCTGTAGAAAGAAGCGGCATAGAGCCCCAAAAGAGAAAAGCCCACCACACTATAATAACACCATTGCGTAACTTTATTCATAAGCACCTTTATCGTTAATAACGTTGTTTAAAATGTTGTCTTTCAAGCTGCAGACGACTCTGCAATGGCTCGAATCTCAATAACTTCAGGAACATAATGTTTAAGCATATTTTCAATGCCCGATTTTAACGTAACAGTTGAGCTGGGACACCCTGAGCAGGCTCCCTGCATATGAACATAGACAATCCCGTCTTCAAAACGATCAAAAATGATATCTCCACCATCTTGGGCAACCGCCGGGCGGACCCGTGTATCAATGATTTCACGAATTTCTTTTGAAAGGGCATCTTCATTTTCAACGGAAACCTTCAATTTCTCTTCCCCGCCGTGAAGCAAAGGCCTGCCAGAGACAAAATGCTCCATGATCGACCCTAAAATAGAAGGCTTCAGAATATACCACTCTTTGTCCTCTTTTTTTGTAACAGAAATAAAATCTCCGCCAAAAAAAACGCGTTCAACACCCTCAATGTCAAAAAGCCGATCTGCCAAAGGAGAACTTGAGGCACTTTCAGAGCGTACAAACTCGAGCGTCCCCTGCTTCATCACAGGTTTTTGGGGGAGAAACTTTAACGTTAAAGGATTCGGTGTTTCTTCTGTTTGGATGAACATCTAACATCAACCCTTTCATCAAAATGCGGAAAAAAGAAAGAGAAAAGACTTACAAAATGAATGACTTAAATTTCGAGGTTAAAACAAAAGTCTTTTTCTCTTCGCGGATTTTAAGGAAAAAAAAACTAAAAATCAAGCTAAAATGTCCTTTTTTGACCAAAGAGAATTAACTCCCTCAAATTTAATAAAAAAAAATCATGAGACAAAAAGCATTAATCTTGAGGAAATTGAACCACTCTCAAAATAAGCTCACTCCGTGACAACAGATTGATTTAAATAATTTTTTGCCCTGTCGTGAGGATTTTTTTGAAGAAACGTTGCCCATAAACTATCTCTCTTTGAGAGTTCTTCCTTTCATCTTAGAAGACTCTTCATGCCGCTTTTTCATATCTTCTCTGATACGCTTCCTATTTCTTTTCGAAATATACAATAGGCCAGCCATCCAGGCCCCGAGTGTAAGAATTATTGTGAGTGTCTGTGTCCAGTCCCTTCTTAAGCCTTACGAGATTGATCCAATTTAATTTCAAAAATTTGTTTTTCAAGAATATAAAATTTTTTATCAACATTATGAATTTTTTGAAGAAGATTTGCCCATAAGTTATCCCTTTTTGAAAATTCTTCCCTCATCTTAGAAAATTCTTCATCGTGCCTTTTCATATCTTCTCTTACAAGCTTCATATCTTCTTTCGAAAGATGCCATAAAGCAGCTGTTAATGCAGCCGCCAAGGCCCCGATTGTAAGAATTATTGTGAGTGTCTGTGTCCAGTCCATCCTTCAATCTTTCATAATTTCTGTTTCAATATCTCTATATTTATAGCATGGATCCCCTTAAAATGCCACTTTTTTAGAGGAAGATCATAGGGAGAAGGCTATAAAATCGTTTAAAATATGACAAGTCATATGGGCTAAAAATTCTCTTTTTTTTAAGTCGGCAAGAATTTCAAAGAGAGAAAAACAATGAAAAGAGGAGCTTTGTACAACTCTTTTCATTGTTTTTTGGGCAAACATCATCTCATCCAAGGGTTTGCGTTTCCTTTTCTCAAAAGGATATGAGAGGACGTTACATCAAACCATTGATGGACAGAAATGAGATGATTTTATTTGCGTCTCCAGGGATTGAAGACGTTTTCTCGCTCCCAAATTTCATGAACCGCCATAAATTCTCTCAAATCTGATCGCAGAAGCTCAAACGTGTACCAAGCTTCCTTCATAAGAACATTTATGTATTCGGTTTGTGAAATTAGGTGTTGAGAAATAAGCTCAAGATGAGCTACTGTTTCTTTAGTCATTGTTACTCTCCGTTAGTGACAGTGATGAGTGGAGCAGGAGGCGTTGTCGCGCCTTTTGTTCCACGCCTTCTCGGATAAGAAGACACGATTACGTTAGCGCTTTCCAGAGTACGGATCAAGAGGAAAAATTCTTTAACATTTTCAGATCAATGTTAAAGACTTTTTCAAGAAATAGACGCTCTTTTTTAATTAAAACCAGCGCGCAAATGGAGAATTCTTGTTCTCCTTTAAGGGATATAAAAACAGAGGGTCTATAAGCCGGGTTTTGTTTTTAAGCCAAAGCTTAAATGAGAATCATTCCTCTGGGACAAGGGTCTCCCCTTGCCTCGCGCGACCGACCCGAACAACAATGCGAGAAAGCATCTGTTTTTTGAGAAACTCAAAAAACGCGTTGTTCCTATTTGGTCTTGCTCCGAATGGGGTTTGCCGTGCCTTTTTTGTTGCCAAAAAAGCGGTGCGCTCTTACCGCACCCTTTCACCCTTACCAAATAAATGGCGGTATACTTTCTGTTGCACTTTCCCTAAGGTTTCCCTCGCTGGGCGTTATCCAGCATTCTTTTCCCGTGGAGCCCGGACTTTCCTCCCTTTACACACGAACGGCATAAAGAGCGATCCTCCAACCCTCTGTTCTCTCTCTATACATCAGAGTCGCGTCAGAGCGCAACTAAATGTGTATTTTCTTTACACCAGATCCGCTGGTCTTTTTTTACTTAAGGTTTCTTTTAACCAGTCTAAAATATGCGTCAATGCCTCGTCTAAATCTTTCGTCCTCACATTTTCCCCCTGCGTCCAAGTCGCTTTTTTTAAACTCTCATCAAAGGATACGCGAAGAACGTCATAAGGGTTATCTTGGGACGTTCTTCTCTGCGGTGGGATTGTTCCAAACAGATGACATATTTTTAAATCCGCAGGATTTTCCTCAATCTCCAAAAAAAGAAGACGGACATTTTTTGGCCTAACGTTTGACTGAAGCCTCAGAAGCTCTTCACACACAAAATACGGAGAACTTTCGCCCGTCGTCTCATGAAGGAAGGTTACTTCTTCTCCACTGTCACGGCAAAGGGGTGTAAAATATGGCCAAGGAGACATGCTTGAGGCTGCAGCGATACCACTGATATCAGTCTCGCCTTCTCTCTCGGAGCTCCAAATAACATCTCCCTTATTATTCCCAAGTTTAACAACAAGTGGTTTTATTGCAGCCGTTAATTTTTGATCTTGAAAGTGTTTATTCCAAAAAGAAACATTTTGTTCAAGCTTGTACTGAGGGGCGTAGGAATTTCTTATGTTATAATTAGGACTGCTATAAACATTTGGAATTTCCGTTTCAAAAAAGGTTCTATTTTCAGCAGGGGTAAAAGTTCTTCCCTTCCAAAAAGAGCCTTTTTTAGGCACCAGTAAATTCAAAAGAGAGGGGATTCCAGAATTTTCTGCGCCCACACATTCAAAACAATCGAAGAAATCTAAAGCATCATGCTCTCGTGCCTGTACGTGAAGAGCATCAAGAATTTTTGCAAGCTGAAGTCCGTTTGGTCCCCGTGCTGTAATATAAAGCCCAAGCACATGTTTTTCAGTCTTCTCTCTCTCTTCATCAGGCATCTCAGAGCCACCCTCAGCTGCAGCCGAACTTTCGGAGACCTTTGATTCTCGGGGATCAATATGGACGGTCGTTAATCTTGCAAGCTCCGAAAAGAACCAAGGACTAATTCGGGTTCTCCCCCCGAGCTTCAATGAAAACCCACAACGCTTTTCCTCCGACAATGCCGTCAAATAACGCACAAGAAGTTCAGCCGAATCATCCTTCAGATAGGTATCTTTTAGATCAAGCTCTCTTAATTCTTGCAGTCCTCCCTCCAAAACAAAGTGTGCAAGTCCTGCATATCCTATTTTTAGCCCCTCTAAGGAAAAAACTGAAAGTTTATGATGTCGTACAAACTTGGCCAACATACTCCCCAAAAGAGTACGTCCCGTTTCCTTTTCCAAGTCAATTCCCGTATGAATGTCTCTTACAGCCCCCACACTCCACATCGTAACAGGGAGGGCTGCCGTCCAAGGGTTTGCAAGACAGAACGTTGCGAGCGGCCCCGCAATTCCGCCTGCAACCGTTAAGGACCCAAAGGGAATAGCTTCAAGCACTCTGTCCGGTAAAGGCCTTATGCATGAGTCATCCGTTGTCACCCATCGCGCAACACGGCGAACGACAAAACGACCCATTTTTGCAATATCGACAACAGGTCCTAAAGCCACCTTTCCCATAAAAGTACCCGACAAAACCGCAAGGTCCTGAGGACCACAAACACGCCGTGTGTCAAACATCATCGTCGGTTGAAGACTCCCATTTATTGGATCTTCGACACTTAGACGCTTCTTCAGAACAGCAAGTCCTTCTAATTCAGCCGCGCTTAAACGAGGGCTACACGCTCTCAACAAGGCAATACTCACGTGAGTCTCCTTAAACTTCACATACCTTAAGAGAGGAAGATCTTTCGAAATCTCTTCCCATTGACTGTCAGTGAGGGGCGCATCACTCATGTCAAGATGCTCTAAAAGAGGCGTTTTGAGATGGATTCTATGAAGGGCAGTGCATCCCTCTAAAGACAGAAACTTTAAGAAGGGAGCTTCTAAGGTCAGCTCTTTTATCTCAAGATTATTCATAAAAAGCGTTTCAAGATTTGGAAATTGAAAATTCACACTGATAGGAACCGACGTGTCTGAAATATTTAAGAAGTATAAAGGGGCCCCCTTAATATCTCTGAAAAAAGTTCCTTCTAAAAGACTCTCTCCCTGCACATCTAAATAACTCAAAGAATGCACGTTGAATCCTTCTTGTGTTGGATCAAAATCAAGGCCCGTGAGATGACCATTCTTTAAGGAGGTTACATGAGTGGGCGGAACCAAGGCCTTCTTCCATAAATTAAGGATATAGGCTGGAAAATTAAATGTAGCAGAGGATCTGTCTCTTAGGTCAGATTCCGTGCTTTCAAAGACGCCAAGCGATGTATAATCTCCATAAAAAATACCTTTTTCTCCCATCTTCCACACTAAATCGTCAAAGCCATGAACGATGTATTGATTCGAGAGAACTGTACGATGAGGCCAAGGTTGTTCCTCATGACCGACATTGTGTCCTCCTTGAAAAACTTTCTGAGGGTACATTCTGTCCAAAAGCATTTTATGAGTGAGTTGAGAGGGGTCATAAGCCTCCTTAATAATTTTCTGGAGGACACATAGCCTTGTATAAAACGCAACAATTTCTTCAAGGCTCAAAGGAAATAATCCTTCTTGCGTTTTTAAAATTTCCGATTGAATTTTAGCTGAAGCTTGAAGTCCTTGCTGAAGAGTCACAAGAGGATTGATATTTTTGAGCCTCTCTACAAGAGCGGAGTCAAGCGTTTGACTAAGGACGCCCTCATGCTCAAAAAGAAAACTATATGTTTGAGAGGGATTTATTTGAAAAAGCCTTTCACGGCATCCCTGGAGATGAAGTCTATAAAAACCATTTTGATTTAAAGAAAACTGAATGTCACGTGAGGTCTGATTGTGAGGCTCGAGCAGGAGACTTTCAATGAATCGCTCTGAACCTGTTTTTGAATCTAACTTTGTTAAGTCTCTCCCTTCCTGACCTTCCTCTCCCCCCTGCAATAAAGGACTCACAAAAAACCAACTTCCTTCAATTAAAAGGAGCTCGGCAAGAGGGGGGTTGTTAAAGAGCTGATTTAAAAAAGTCTGCGCAACAATTTCAGGACCTGGGAAAGAAGAGCATCTTTGCACATAAAGGGGGACGGATGACGTTTTAAATGTCCATTGCTCCTGTTCTTGTCCGTCAAAGACAGAACCTGGAATAAAAGGTGCCACCCCCTGTGACATTCGTCTTTTCCCAAAATTTAGCCCCTGATAAAAAAGACAATGACTTTCTCCTAGAAAAAAGCAAACCTGAGATAAGGTTTTTATTCTTTTTTCAATAAAATACCCCCTTGCAGCATTCATTATTCTGTCTTTATTGGTTCGATGGTTTAAATGAATATCTTTAAGATCGCTTGGTGTCCATAACTTAACTTTAACAAAATATTGGGCCACCATCTCTAAATCATAAAATTCCTCAAGGCTCTGAATTCCTTCATAGATAAATCGAGCCTCATCAAAGAGAGCCTGCTGAACCTCTTGAGAGGTCATCTGCACTTTATTTAGTCTTTTAACGCACGGTCTTTCTTCAAGAAACGCTTTCGCAGCGCGTTCAAGTTCTTGTTTTTCTGTCTCTAAAAATCCCATCAGAACCTTAAAATCCATTTTGTCAGACAAGTATTTTTTCGCTTTCTCCAAAAGGCGTGCATCTAAACGTTCGACATGGGGAGTCAAGTTAAATCGTCTTTCTAAACAGTGCTTAACCCCGCCTGTATTTTCTAATTCACCATGATAAACTTCATAAACTCCAGGAAAAGTCTCTTCAAGTGCAACACGCCAGGCAAAATAAGGATCCATCATCATCAGTTTTTTAAAAGAGATCTTAAGGTCTTCATCTTGGGCTAAATTTACCCTTTGAAACCAAGAGATAGCTGCCTCTGGATGCCTTAGACAGATATCTTTTGTACTCCCCTGGATTAAAGTGATAAAAGACACTCTTCGTTGTTCTGTGATTGATCCTTCTAAAGAAGCCTCAAAATCTGAGGTATTTACACCTTCACGCAGGATGACCTTTATTAGTTCAGATTCATCGCGACTTACACTCTGTTCCAAAAGACTCTTCGCGCCCTGGGGTCTATAATTCACATCAAACCCTAGATGAAAGGCCCACAAAAAAGAATCTAAATGACTTTTAGGATGGCTTAATAAGCGGTAAATGAGAGGGTGTAACTCTTTTGAAAGGTGCTCTTCGGGAAAGGCTCTCTCTTGAGTCTCAGCAGACGCTTTCACACCATACCTCTTCCTAAAATCACCGCAATGTTGATTAAAAAGAATAATAACCTCGTCTAAATTTGAAACATCAAAAATCTTTCGAAGACATTTTTGGTAAACCTCAGAGGCTTTTTCATAGAGACTCGGCTCGTTTAATTCTCTCTGAATATTATTCAACCATTTTCTCCAAAGCTGAACAGGCCCCTTCGGACTCCTTTTATAAATCTCTGCAATATCAGGTAAAAATTTTTCATAAAATACCTCTAGGGTGAGAGAAGGATTTTCACTTAGAATTTTTTGAAAAGACTCCATACTCTCTCTTAAATCCCATATCGTTGAATACCTGAGTCTCCCCTCTCTCAACGTCCACGGATTTGAAAATAACGTTAGGATTAAGCGATCAAAAGAGAGCGTTTTAAAACGGTCTCGGACCTCCTCTGAAAGAGAAAACGAACGGTAATCATAGTCTTGCCGATGAAAATCATGAAGCAGACTATGCGTTGCATAAAAAACAGTGCCATTTTCACGCCTTTGAAAAGCTGTTTCAAAGTCTAAAAAACTGTTTGGCAGAGCAGAAGAGGGGTTTAGCAAAAGAGAACTTATAAAAACCCTGCTTACATGGATAGGATCCGGGCACCCTTCTCCAGGCAATACGGGCAACATCATTCTTACGAGCGGCGAAAATTTTGACGCCTCTTCTTGTTGCCTCTTCACCATCAGCCCATAATCAACAAAAGTTAAAAAAGCTCTATTATTTTCAATCCACGTCTCTTCAAAATCAGCTGTCTTTAAGTCGTCTGAAATCGAAACGTCTGAGACTAGAAAAATAAGATCTGAAAATCGAATTACCTCCTCGTCAGGAATAAACCCAGGCCACAATTCTTTTAGAAACCGGAGAACAGTTTGCTCTTGTATTTTTAAAATCCAATGCTCTCGATCAGTCTTCTCATAAAAAAGAGAAGATACGCGTTCAAACTCCTCTTTTTCCTTTAAGGGATTTCCATAAATATCAATGTTCAAGAATTTTCGGGCGACAGGTTGAGAGACATAAAAATCATCTTCAGGATGACTTATCAAAGAAACGCGAACAAACCTATACTCTGAAGAAGGCTTGAGTCTTTCTTCGGGCGGAAAGTTTTCAAGGAATTGATCAATGAGACCGACTGCGCTCAAAGGCTGAATAATAAGCATAAAGCTCAAAACCGAAGATAAAAATTTCCGTATTAAACTCCCCATTTTCTTATATCTCCCCTGTTTTCATTTTGTTTGTCTTTGACCATTTGGTTAATATTCGTCTAATAAGAGACGCGTTAAAAGATCCTCTATTCCCCCACTTATTTGACTTAAATCTTCTCGACTCTCTTTCAGAAATTGACCTTTTTTTAGCCATAATTCTGGATAGAAATGCAAAAGAAATGCCCGTATAGCATAATACGTTTCAACGTCCCAAATACCAGAAAGCGTACAATGATACCCCAGCTCTTGAAGTTTCTTTTGAATCTCTAAAGGAGGTTTTTCTTTTTGCTTTAAAGCGCATCGAGAGACCCACCGTCCAAGTCCTTCTAACGCAAGCTGTTTCCAGGGGAAAAAAGGACCTGGATCTATTTTTCGCGAGACTGCAACATCGGCATGTCCAAGAATATCAAGAGGGTTCATGTCATAACGTTTTTGAATATCTTTGATAAGAAAAATGAGAGACTTTATCTGTTTTGATGCAAAGGGATGGTTTCCGAGATTTGACAATTCAATGCCAATAGACCTGCTGTTTATATCGACTTGACCTTTCCAATAGCTCGGCGTTCCCGCATGCCACGCTCTATATTTTTCTGAGACAAGTGAAAATACCGCTCCTTTTTCATCAATTAAATAATGAGAGCTCACGTTCGAGCTTGGAGAACAAAGCCATTTTAAAGCCTCTGCAGCATGCGTCATGGCCGTATAATGAATCACAATATATTGAACCAAACATTTAGACGCGCGCTCATTATAATTTTGAGATTGAAAATCCTCTGAAATAATCATGTGTTTCCGGTTATGATTTTTTTTAAGATTTTTTTTCTCCACTAAAAACGTCTCTTAAAAGGAGACAAAAGGAGAGGAATACCCCTCCTAAAATAAAGAAAAGAAACCCATTATTTCCATAATATTTCATGATGAATCCGACTCCTAGAGGAGATAAAATACATCCGAGTCGATACGTGAATGAAAAAACAGAAATCTTTGTCGACATATGCTGCAAGAAGTGTTCACGGCCTATCCAAGCAATCATAAGACCGAAAAAAGATGCAAGACAGCCTCGGACAATAAAAAAAAGCACCCCAAGAGTTTCTACATTTTTGACCCAAAATGTAAGAATTCCTGCAAGGAGAGCAATAAAAGAAAATCCTAGCAGGGTCTTTTCATATCCCCACTTATCCCCTAAAATCCCCCCTAAGGGAATGAAAAAAAGAACAGCCAATTGAACACAGGAGAATAAAAAAGAGGCTTCTCTTTCCGTAAACCCTAGGCCTTCAGCATAGATTGGGAAGTATGTGGGAAACGCCGTTCCAGCAATCGAAATAATAAAAATCAATATAAAAAAGCTTGGATGTCTGAGCGTTGCTTTTAAGATAGATCCATGTGGGGATAAAAAATCTTTTTTCCATGAAGGATCCTCTTCTTTCGTCTCTAATTTTGACAAACTCCAGAGACCCCCAAAGACACAAAATATCCCAATACCAAATATGTGAGACGATCCCACAATGACCCCATTTAAAAAAACACCAAAGGAAGAAAAAAGAGACATCATCAAAATTGTAAAAGAAAATAAAGTCGCCCGATTACGAAGATGATATATTTTCATTTGAAAAATGTAGAGTCCAAGAAAAATGAAGCTATAGAGCAATCCTAAAAAAAATCGGATGATAAAGTTATAATCAGATTCTACAAAAAAAATCAAAAGTCCATATCCAACCGCAATCCCAAAAAGTGCACCCCCCATAAAAACTTTAAAACGAAACATATGAAAGAGCCTTTGAAATACAAACAGAGCGACAAAGCTCCCTAAAAAAGGCATCATAATATCAAGTGAAAGTATATTTTTGTTAAAAAAATGAAACTGATGAAGATCAAGATTAATAAATGTCTGCGTTAAAGATGACATCATACTCATCAGTATCATAATCAAGAGAGATAAATAAAAATCTCTCTCTCTTTTGATGCCAAAGTTTTTCAAAACCTGTTGATAAAGACCAATAGGATGATTCATCATTTTTTTATATTTTTTTTCATTTATTAAATTCTTTTTTTTCGTTATAGATTAGGACATGAAAAACTTATGATACAAACCATATAGATCTTCGAGAATTTTGACGCTGTTTCTTAAAATGGTCAAGAGGCTAAATAGAATTCAAATATGTTTCTACTTTTTTCTTTTTAAAAAAAAAAGAGCTCTCTCTCTATGATACGCTCATCCAAATATGGTCAAATATACTGAGAGGTTAAAAATTTTATGTGTGGATTTACAGGTTTTTGGAGCCGTTCTCCTTTGGCAAAAGAGTCTCTTGAAAAAACAGCCGCGTTAATGGCCCATGAGATTTCTTTTCGAGGGCCCAATTCAACCGGATTTTGGACAGATGAAAGAAATGGGCTTGTCTTTGCTCATTTGCGTCTTGCCATTATTGATTTAAACGATACAGGGAATCAACCCATGGTATCGGCTTCCAAACGCTTCGTCATCTCTTATAATGGAGAAGTCTATAATTATGGCATTCTTAGAAAAGAACTTGAAGAGAGAGGCGTCTCCTTTAAAGGATCTTCCGATACAGAGGTCATGCTTGCAGCAATCGAAGCGTGGGGGCTTGAAGACGCCCTTTCAAAATTTATTGGTATGTTTGCCTTTGCACTTTGGGATACGCAAGATCAGCGTCTTTTTCTGGTCAGGGACCGCCTTGGTGTAAAGCCTCTTTATTATGGAATCATCAATAACGTTCTTTTTTTTGGGTCTCAACCCCGAAGCTTTATGCCCCATCCTCTTTGGAAAAGCACCCTTAATCAGAACGCTCTTTCAGATTATTTTGTTTATAGTTACGTTCCTGGAACCGAGTCCATTTTTCAGGGCCTTCAAAAGGTTGCTCCTGGCCATATCGTCTCTATAGATGCAAGCTTTACCCCTAAAATCTCCTGTTATTGGAATTTAACCGAAAAATATCATCATGGCCTTAAAAACCCCTTAAAGCTCTCTGAAACCAACACCATTGATCATTTAGAGGTTCTCTTGAAAGATGCCGTCAAGCTCCGGATGATCTCTGATGTCCCCTTAGGGGCCTTTCTATCAGGAGGGATCGATAGTTCCCTCGTGGTCGCTCTCATGCAAAAACAAAGTATAAATGCTATTAAAACCTTCTCGATTGGGTTTTCAGAAGACACTTTCAATGAGGCTCCTTTTGCAAAGAAAATTGCGGAGCACCTAGGAACAGATCATTTTGAATATATCCTGAGAGAGAAAGATGCTTTGGAAATTATTCCCAATCTCCCTGAATTTTATGATGAACCTTTTGCAGATTCTTCTCAGATCCCGACCTTTCTTGTCAGCAAAATGGCCCGAGAGCACGTCACAGTAAGCCTTTCAGGGGATGGCGGAGATGAATTCTTTTGCGGATATACCCGCTATGGCGTTGGAAACTCACTTAAAAACCTCCTCAGATTCTTCCCCGTCTCTCTTCGCCCCACTCTTTCAGCACTCTTGCGCGTCGCTGCAAAACCGCATCTCGAAAAGCTTGTCCAAATTTTTTCTTCTCAAACCCATCTCTCCCATAAGCTCAACAAACTTTCTGATCTTATTATGATGCAAAGTCCTTTCGAGATTTATCATTCCCTCCTCATTCATTTTTCACCGAAAGAAGCTGAACTCATTACAGGACATCGCGCTTCTTTTAGTGAAAGTCTTAAGAAGATATTTTCAAGCGCACAAAATTTTACAGAAGCCATGCAATTGACCGACATTTCGTTGTATCTGCCCGATGACATCCTTACAAAAGTGGACAGAGCCAGCATGGCGCATAGCTTGGAGGCAAGAGAACCTCTTCTCGATCACCGCATTGCAGAATTTTCCTTTGCACTCCCGCTTTCTTTTAAGCTGAAACAAAATCAAGGGAAATGGATCCTTCGGCAAGTTCTCAAGCGGTACGTTCCAGAGTCTTATTTTGATCGGCCCAAGCAAGGATTTGGTCTTCCAATCGACCAATGGCTTCGCGGAGACCTCAAAGACTGGGCAAATGAACTTCTTTCTCTAACGGCATTAAAGGACTCAGGGCTTTCAAATGCACTGCCCATCCGTACACGATGGGAAGAACATCTCTCTCAAACCCGAAACTGGCAATATTCTTTATGGGGTGTTCTCATGTATCAAGCTTGGCATCAACGTTATTTTAAAAACAACCCTTTTCCAAAGCCCTAAAAGAGGTTGTCTGGCTCTATTTTGCGACTCACGTAAACGCAACCTCAACGTCTTTTCCTCTGAAAGCAAGACCGATCGAGATGACTTTTTCCACATTCTTGTATGCTTTAATTTTAGAAGCGTATGCTTTCGTCTCTATTTGATCCAAGGCCGTCTGTGCAGCCATTTTTAAGTTTTCGTCTTTACTTGCAATTTTGTATTCTACAATAAAGGCGATCTGAAAGGGCGATGTTTCTTTGGGGATAATGAGGAGATCTGCACGCCCAGCTCCAGTTTCACGTTCCTTTTCGACATAATAATCCTCATTCACACTACTTGCGAAAAGACCCCACATAAATCCATTATAAAGAATTTCTGCTTGTTTTCCTGAATCAAAATAACTTGCGGAGGCTTCCAAATAAGATTTGAGAAGATCTATAAATTTTGGAACATCTCCCGAAAGAAGATCACTCACAAAGGCTCTGTATTCTCTGGAGTCTGTCTTAAATTTACTTTCGATCCATTGCACAAGCGAAGTCATAAAGACCCCTCTGACTTCTCGATTGGGGATTTTAACGCGGCAGATGTAGGTAATACCATCGAGCGCTTGTTTTACCTTTTCAGCCGTAACATATCCCGAAAAGAGCAAAAGGTTGTAAAGCGCATTCGGGGATGATTTGATATCTGCAAACACCATTTTTGGATCAGCCAACATCTCGACACTTCCACCCTCAATGAGCGTTTGAATTTCTGTCTGAAACTTATCGAGAATAAGAGCGCGCTCAAGTAAAGCAGTATTGGCAGTCCCTACCCAATAAGCTTTAAACTTTCCGTCGCTATTAATACAATTCATGATAGACCATGGATTGTAAATCGTGAGGCCTCCAATGTTATATCCATTATACCAAGATTTTAGAGTTTTAGATGTTTCTGGATTTTTATCGAGCGCGGATTTATGAAGCAAAGTATTAACCTCTTCCTCTGTAAATCCAAAATATTGCGCATAATCTTCATCTAAAATTGAATCCTCTCCAAAATTATTGAGTCCCGAAAAAAGGCTCGCTTTGGCAACCCTCAATATTCCTGTAACCACTCCCTTTTCAAGGAAATCGTTCCCCTTCAGTGCGCTACTAAGAATTCCTCTAAAGAGACTTAAAACCTTCTGAAAATAAACATCTTCTGCCTCGGAAGGCGTCTCTCGTGCCAATTGGAGAGCATACCAATCGTTTAGGGGGGTATCATATTCATCGATCAAGATAAAAACTTTTTGACCAAAGTGCGTATAGAGCATCTTACTCAGATAAAAAATGCTCTTTGTAAGCTTTGCAAAATCAAAGTCTTCTTTAATAAATTTTTTAAAAAGATCTTTTTGTCCCTCTGAAAGCTTATCACTCGAGAGAAGATATTCATGCGTTTCATAAAGCTCATAAATAAGGTCTCTGACTTTCATTTCGATCATCTCAAAGCTGTCTCCTTTAATTTCCTTAAAAGAGACAAAAATCACAGGGGATTTTCCAAGATAATTTTCTAATATATCGGGATGTTCTCCAATCTTCAATTGAGAGAAAATATCATTCCTTTTTGATCGTTCTTTTTCATCGATCTCGCCATTAGGTTTAACAGGAACCCCAAAAAAATACTGAAGCATCGTCATATTTAGGGTCTTGCCCCACCGACGCGGGCGGGTGATGAGCGTTACCTTATATCCACCCTTCAGAAGCGTCGATATAAAAGCCGTCTTATCCACAAACAGATCAGTGCCTGTAGCCATCTCCTCGAAATCGTCTGTTCCAATATTTATGGTATACGTTTTATTTTGGAGTTCTGTCATAATCCATTGTCCTTAATGTATAAACAGAGTATATCATAACCTCCTTAGAGTTCTACAGGGAAATTTGATTAAACATCCCTCTTCCTCCACAGAAGCCAAGGGAACATATTTAAAACATAATGAAGACGGTGTAAAAATAAAAACTCTTTTTCCAATCGAAAAGGACGTCAAGAATGCTCTTGCTTCAAACTCGGAAAAATATCTTTTAAAAGAGCTAAAAGACGATCAAAAACCTCCTCTTCTGACCCAAGCCCCGAGACCAAAAAACAACGCTCAGGATTCTTTTGAGCGAGAAGATGATATCCCTCTTGAAGCCTCTTGTGAAAGACAAGACCCTTTTTCTCAAATCGATTTTCTTTTGTTGCACGCGCGTGGGCCCGGGCAAGACCAACTTCAGAAGGCAAATCAAGAATAATCGTCACGTTAGGTTCAAACGTGTTTAAAACAGTTTTTGCCAAATCCTCAATTTTTTCAGGGCCGAGCCCACTTGCAAACCCTTGATAAACCCAAGAAGAGTCCGTAAAGCGATCACATAAAACCCATGTGCCTTCTTTTAAATGGGGCTTAATAAAAAACTCAACATGATCCCTTCGGGCAGCAAAAAGGAGCAAAGCTTCTGTCATGGCATCCCAACGCTCTGGATTTCCCTGCACCAAAAGATTTCTGATTTCTTCTGCACCCGGCGTTCCTCCGGGCTCTCGTGTGATGACAACAGGGATTTTTTGCGTCCTGAGCCACTCTGAAACTTTTCGAATTTGGGTCGACTTTCCCGTCCCTTCCCCGCCTTCAAACGTCAGAAATATCCCCTGAGGTACCTGCAACGATTTAAAATCCGACACGTCCTAGAGTCCCGGAATAAAGGATTTTATTTTAAACCAAAGCTTTCCAAAAAACCCGAGCTCTTCAACCGTCCGATCTGCTTGAAGCGGAAATGTCTTTGTCTCCCCATTTGGTTGAGCAACACGCATTTCACCGACATAGGCGCCTTGGATGATGGGGGCATTTAGAGGTGTTTCATAAAACAAAGTTGCCTTTACTTTATCTTTTTCAAGGCTTTTGAGGGTCACCACAACACCTTCTTGGCTGTAGAGTCCCACTTCTCCTGTTTTTCCCATCCAAACGGGAACAACTTCAATCACTTGGCCTGGTTTTGCCAAGATCACATTATCAAACTCTCTGAATCCCCAATTCATCAAAATTTCGGCATCTTTAGAGCGCGCTTTCATGGACGGACAGCCATTAATGACCATAATCAACCGTCGTCCTTCGCGAACGGCAGAGGCAACAAGACCAAAACCACCATCATCTGTATGCCCTGTTTTGAGGCCATCACATCCGATATTCTTATAAAGAAGCGGATTCCGATTTCCTTGCTTAATGCCATTATACGTAAAATCAATTTCTGAATAATACGAATAATACTCTGGAAAATCCTGAATCGTTTTCAAGGCAATCGTTGCAATATCCCGTGCCGTCATTTTATGATCAGCCTCTTCCCACCCTGTCGAGTTTGTAAAATTGCTTGACGTGGCTCCCAATTCATGGGCACGTTTTGTCATCTGACGCGCAAAGTTATCCTCTGTTCCCGCAAGAGCTTCAGCCACCACAATACAAGCATCGTTTCCAGACTGGACCACAATACCGCGCAGCAAGTCATCAAGACGTATCTGGCTCCCAAGATCAACAAACATCTTAGATCCTTGCATCCGCCAAGCCTTTTCACTCACAGGGAAAGTTGTATCAAGCGTCAGAGATCCCCCTTTGAGCTTTTCAAAAACCATGTAAACCGTCATGACTTTACTCATGGACGATGGCGACATGGGAACGTCCCCATTTTTAGAAAATAAAACCTCTCCTGTTTGAGCATCCATCAAAAAAATTGTCGTTGCCGTGAGGTCAAGTGTAACCTCTTCGCTCTTTTTTGGGCTTTGAACAATATCTTTATGAGACGCATCTAATTCGACATTTGCCTCCCCTGAAAATGTTCTAAAAAACAAGCTGGCCATCACCAACAGCGTGAAACGGAAAGTTTTAAAAAAAGCAGAAGTGGTCATATCTTTGTGTCCTTTGTATCATCCAAAAACGATTGTTCAAAATTAAGGAAGTTCCTATTTTGTAGCAGTAATTAGAGCTTTCGAAAACCCCTTTCCTTTAACGGCTTTTAAAACTTTTTCAGCCTCTTTCCAATTTGAAAAAGGCCCAATTTGAACTTTATAAAAGATATTTTTCCCAACGCGTTCTTGTGCAATGGAAGAGCTTCCGAATTTTTCCATCTGAGCAGAAAGTTTAGCGGCCTCTCCATAATCCTTTAGGAGCGGCAAATTAATATAATCACCCCCCTTTTGAATCGGAAGAGGCTCGGCACTAAAGACACCTTCTTTGAGCGGATTAATGTAGGGAAGAGGCTTGATGCTATCAACATCAACAGCATCTGCAGGCAAAGGCGCAGGTTTTCTTTGAGAAGGCTTCTTTCCAAGTGCCATTTCTTTCAAAAGACGGCTTTCATGTTCCAACACTTTAATATGAACCCGCGCCAATCCTTTTTGGAAAACACCCAAAAGCTGGGCCGCACGCTTGGAAAGATCAATAATTCTTCCGTCATAAAAAGGCCCCCGATCATTGACTCGTACATCTAAAATGCGTCCATTATCAAGATTATGAACCCGAACGAGGCACGGTAATTGTAGTGTTTTATGCGCCGCACTAATTTGATTTTGGTCAAAGATTTCCATATTGGCCGTTGTATTTTCATGAAATCCAGGCCCATACCAAGAGGCAAGACCCGTCTCCTCGAAATGAAAGCTCTCTCGCGGGGTATAAGTCACGCCTTTAACAGAATAAGGTTTTCCAATTTTATAAGTTCCCCTCTTGGCATACAAAGGGGCACGTGACGGTCTTTCAATGCCCTCAAAATGAGAGGAAGACGAACATCCATTTAAAATGATAAGAATACTCAACCCCAGAAGGAGGATTAATGTACCCTTAACTTTCCTAAAAAAAACAATTCCTTCGTGACGTAGCATCTTTAAGCATCTTTCTCCGAAGCATCGATTTTTTGAGAAAGAATTTCAATCTCTTTTTCAAGAGATTTGAATTTTTCAGGAAGTTCACACAAATCCTTCATTTTTTGAAGCGGGTCTCCGAGTTTATCAAGACGCCCTAAAGCCTTGAGAGCCATTCCTGCGATTTCATCTAGCAATCGATTCTGCGTTTGCATTTTTCCGAACCCTTTCTCAACATCATTTCTTCTTTTGCCTTTATCACAAAAAAATGCGTAAAACCAGCACATCAGACTCTTTTTAAAGATGTTTTTTGAAAAAAATCTTTATCTTTTTGAGATCATAGAATATTCTAATCATGATGAAAAATGAAATTAAGAATTTTAAAACTTTCAGGGAAACGTCTATGATAAAACTCTTCAAAAAATCAGCGTCTGTCTTTATCCTTACGGGAATCCTTTTATTATCCTCTCAAGCTTGCAAAAGTGAGCCTAAGCCGGGCGCATACGTGTCACTGAAAGGCGGCTCCATCTTGATCGTCCATACAAACAAAACACTCTCAGGAGCCTGGCATCGTAAATCTGGAGACCTCATGACCTATACCGCACATCCTTGGACCTCCCTTCTTCATTTAAAGGAACACAATGACTATGCCTATACCAACGAATGCCGAGAGAATGACTGTGGAAAAGACATTGACCCAATAGGAATTCTACAAATCGTTGAAAATGGATCAGGGTTCATTGTTAAATCTCGAAAAGAGGACTGGACCGAAACATATAAGCCCCTGTTTTCTGAATCTGAATCTAAATCAAAAAAAGCGGCTTAAAAAAGCCTTTAACTTTTTGAGAAAATCGCATATTCTAAACAGACACTAAAAAATAAATTAAAAAACTTTAAACTTTTAGGGAGACCTTCATGATACAAATTCTTAAAAAATCTGCCTCTGTTTTTCTTTTGTCAGGGGCTTTGCTCTTTGTTCCACACATGGGAGAGTGCGTAACTCTTCCAGATGGAGTTTATGTCTCAGACTCTGGAAAGACACGGTTTGAGATAAAAGGTAAAACAATTAAGGGTCATTTTAGTAAGGCAGGCAATCAAGTTTTATTAGATGGATATATGGAATCAGACGGTCATGCGGAATTTAGTCATGACTGTAATGGACCATGTTCAGGAAGGGTTGCTGACAAAAGCAAAACAGAATTTTCGACAACCAATGATGGGAAAATCGTTGGAACAAGCACTTGGATTGACCCCAAAACAAAGCAAGTGCACAAAAAAAGCGAAATTCTTACTCAAACTCAGACTCAATTCCTCTGGTAAGCGCCATGCTTAACCAAATAAACTTGAAACTTTAAGACCCTCAAGGCATTTCCCTTAGACGCGAAGACAGGTCTAAGGGAAATGCCTTGAGGCCTTTAAGACAGAAAATTTCATGCGCTTAAGAGAACTCAATCCAGAATTTTAGAATCTTCTTGTTGATGTCTTCTGAAACAGAGCCTTTTTTTACGCACGTCCCGACTCTCTAAAAAGGCAGTCCGGATTAATCTTTAGATCTCGGTAAAGCGTGTCCCATTGCGAAGAAACCTCTTTTTCAAAGATAAAATCTTTTTTACCATCCGTTAAAAGCCAAGTGTTTTCCCGAAGCTCCTGATCAAGCTGAGACGTCTCCCATCCTGTATATCCAAGCAAAAATAAGAATTTTTGAGGGCCACGTCCCTCTGATATATGCGCCAAAACATCAATCCGATTCGTCAAACAAAACTCTTGTCCTTCCACACTCATTTCCAATGTGTCAGGACCTTTGTAATCGGGTGTATGGAGGACAAAGCCACGACTTGTATCTACAGGTCCTCCAAAATAAATCCTGGATGACGCTTGAGAAGAAATGGTGGATAATTTTAATTCGATCAAGAGGTCTCTGAGAGAAGGGGTATCCAAGGGACGATTTAAAATTAGTCCCACCACCCCATGTTCGTCCTGACCACAAATTAAAATAATCGTCTTAAAAAAAAGAGAGTCTTCCATGTGAGGCGTCGATACAAGAAATTTTCCAACCAAAGAGCCATTTGTATCCATAACATCTATCCTCTTAAAATTTTTCAACTTTGTATGCTTTTCCGCAACGGAAATCTTGGATTTTTTAAATATTAAAGGTATAGTAAGGAACTTCATTTTTAAGAAGAACCTCTCTCTTTCTGACGGCTTCTTTCGCTAAGATATACAGCAATCCTATCCTTGTCCAGTGGATCAAACACATGTTTTTAAAGTTTAAAAAAGTAAATACGTTCTCCTTCTTTTTTTTTCGAGGATTTTTCGTATGTGTCCTTGGGATCTTTCTGTCAACTGACCTTTTATCCTACCCAGAAGACCTCGTCCAAGTCCAAATTCTAAGTTCTTCTACCCATCTCGGACAAGAATCGTCATGTCTCTTCGGCCTTGAGGTGACCCTAAAAGAAGGATGGCATATTTATGCTCCGCAAAAAGATCCTTCTATGATGCCCCCAACTTTTGAGAAGAATACTTCCTTTAATATGAACAATTTTAGAGTCTTCTGGCCGCCTCCGCTGAAAATTTCAATAGAAGGAGGAGAAACTCTCATTTATTCTCAAAAAACGATCATTCCTTTTATGGCCTCCATTCCAGATCCCTCTCAAGAAGCCGTCCTAAAAACCACCTTAAAGCTTGTTGCATGTAATAACTCGCAGTGTGTCCCCTTGACCCAAGATCTTTTCTTCACCCTTTCCCCGGGTCCTTCAACGCCCACACCCGAAGCCCCTCTTCTCAAAACCCTTCTTAAAAATGCTTCTCTTGACTTTCCAGAGCCTCTTTCTTCTCTTGACGGATCTTTCTTATCTCTTCTAACCCTTCTGGGAAGCGCTTTTTTAGGAGGGCTTATTTTAAATTTTATGCCCTGTGTTCTCCCCGTCCTTTCTTTAAAATTTCTCTCCGTTCTTAAAAAAAGATCTTCTCCTGCCCACCTCATGCCTTCTCATCTCAAAATTCGATTCTTGATGAGTTTTTTGGGGATTTTAACCTTTTTTTTCGGATTTGGATTGATCAGCTCCCTCGCACATTTTTTTGGAGGACACATCGGATGGGGATTCCAATTTCAAAATCCTTATTTCTTAAGTGGGATGATTCTCATCCTTCTTTTATTTTCTATGAATCTCTGGGGTTTTTTTGAAATCAACCTCCCCTCTTTCCTCTTAGATTGGATCAGCCGGAAAAAAGGACTTCCTCAAAAAGACGAAACTCCTAAAAACACACTCTCTTTTTTTGCAAGCGATTATGCCTCGGGGCTTTTTGCAGCTTTTCTTGCAACGCCCTGTACCGCGCCTTTCCTGAGTGTTGCTTTAGGCGCAAGCTTAACACAGACGCCTTTCCATATTTTTCTAACATTCTTGAGCATTGGGACTGGATTTGGACTTCCCTATCTTCTGATGATTTTTTACCCTCAAGCTCTCCTTAAACTACCCTCTCCTGGACCTTGGATGAAAACCTTTAAGCGAACCTTAAGTCTCGGACTTATTGGAACAGCTCTTTGGCTGACATTCGTTCTCGTTCTCCCTAATTTTTCTGTTTTAGAGAATGATTCTTCTTGGATTTCGTTTTCGCCTCAATCCTTAGAGACCCATCTTCAAAAAGGAGACTCCGTTCTCGTCGATGTCACAGCCGAATGGTGTCTTACCTGCAAAATGAATAAATTTAGAGTCTATCAAAAATCTTCCCTAAAACGTCTCTTCAAAGAACGGGGTATTATTCTCATGCGTGCCGATTGGACACGCTCAAATCCGGAGATTGAACATTACTTGAAAAGTTTTAAGCGAACTGCTATTCCTTTCACGGTATATTATACCCCTCAGCATCCAAATGGACGCATTCTTCCCGAACTTTTAACCCCTTCTTTTCTGACAGACCTTATTCAGGAGACCCCATAATGTTTATCGTCACAGGCGGCGCCGGTTTTATTGGATCAAATCTCGTTAAAAAACTAGAAGATCTCTTCCCAACATCAGAGGTCGTTGTGGCTGATGTTTTTGGTGCTTCTGAAAAGTGGCAAAATATCGTTAAACGTTTTAACATCTCAACCCTCATCGACCCTTCTGAGCTTTTGAATTTTCTTGACGCAAACGTGTCTAAAATTCAAGCAATTTTTCATCTTGGCGCCATTTCGTCAACGGTCGAGAGGGACGTTGACCTTATTATCAACTCTAACGTTCGCTTGAGTCGAGACCTTTGGAATTGGTGTACACACCATGATACACCTTTTATCTATGCGTCCTCAGCCGCAACGTATGGAGACGGAGAGCACGGGTTTTCAGATGACATGACCTATGAAAACCTCCGAAAATTAAGACCTTTAAATGCCTATGGATGGAGCAAACATTTTTTCGATCTACAAGCGATGCGCCTGTCTAAGGAAAATAAATGCCCCCCTCAATGGGCAGGCCTTAAATTTTTTAATGTTTATGGACCCAACGAAGACCATAAAGGGGGACAAAAAAGCGTCATTGCCACCTTCACCCCTCAAATTCAAAAAGACGGAAAAATTCGGCTTTTTAAATCTAACGATCCTCTCTTTAAAGATGGTGAACAACTTCGTGATTTTGTTTGGGTGGAAGACTGTGTCAATGTGATGATATGGCTTTATCAAAATCCATCCGTCAGCGGACTTTTTAATGTTGGAACGGGAGAGGCACGTAGTTTTAATGATCTTGCAAAAGCAGTGTTTAAGGCTCTCTCTAAACCCACTATGATTGAATATATCGACATGCCAGAAACGCTTCAAAATAAATATCAAAACTTTACAGAAGCTTCTCTCACAAACTTAAGGAAGGCTGGGTTTTCTCAGTCTTTTACACAAATTGAAGAAGGTGTTCGACTTTATGTTCAAAACTTTTTAATGAAACCGGATCCGTACCTCTGATGAGCCTTCCTTTTCCAAATTTTTCACCCGTTGCACTCTCCATTGGCCCCGTCAACGTAACATGGTATGGTATTTCCTATGCCGTGGGCATTTTTCTAGGCTGGCGGTATATTTTGCACCTTCTCAAAAAGCATGCCTCTCCCCCCTTAACGTCTCAAACCTTTGATGATTTTATTGCGTGGGCCATTTTTGCGATTATCGTCGGCGGAAGACTTGGGTATATTTTGTTCTATAGACCCCTTTATTATCTCTCACATCCTTTTGAAATACTCTATACCTGGGAAGGTGGGATGTCTTTTCATGGTGGACTTTTGGGTGTTCTTATCGCAGCGCTCATTTTTTGTCGCTCTCAAAAAATTCCGCTCTTACAATTTACGGATTTTTTAGCCTGTGCCGCTCCTCTTGGGATTTTCTTGGGACGCCTCGCAAATTTTGTGAATGGAGAGTTATTTGGACGGACGACGTCGGTTATCTGGGGCATTTATTTTCCAAAAGGGGGCAACGTTCCAAGGCATCCAAGTCAACTTTATGAGGCTTTTTTTGAAGGTTTTCTCCTTTTTTCTCTTCTTTTTTTCCTCGCA
Organism: Alphaproteobacteria bacterium 16-39-46; assembly: GCA_002257235.1. Classification (GTDB taxonomy): domain Bacteria; phylum Pseudomonadota; class Alphaproteobacteria; order 16-39-46; family 16-39-46; genus 16-39-46. The sequence goes on along the minus strand of NCGZ01000005.1, from coordinate 5,522 downwards.
AGAAGAGACGCCTCTTGGAAAAGACACGGGTTTTTGACAAGTGTGGGACTCATCGGATATGGATTCTTGCGCATTGGATGTGAGTTCTTTCGTCTGCCAGATGCTTATCTTGGATTCTTTCTCCAAAGTTTTACATGGGGGCAGCTTCTCTCTCTTCCCATGATTTTTCTCGGAGTCATTCTCCTTAAAAAAAGGGTGCAGCCTCTTTAATGTCCTCGCTCCATCACATCCTTGAGAAAAAAATTCTGAAAGAGGGTCCTCTTAAGATTTCAACATTCATGGACCTTTGTCTTTTTCACCCTCACCATGGATACTATAGAAAATCACTCCCTCTTGGAGGTTCAGGAGATTTCATCACAGCCCCTGAAATATCTCAACTTTTTGGAGAAATGATTGGTCTGTATTTCGTCGATCTCTGGGAGAAATTAGGCGCTCCGATTTCCTTTAATTTTATTGAATTTGGGCCCGGAAATGGGACATTGTTGAGAGACATAATGGGTGTGTTTCAAAAATTTTCTCTTTTAAATAAAGCACAATTTTTTCTCCTTGAGATTAACCCGCGCCTCCGTCAAAAACAAGATCTTCTCTGGCGACCTTTCGGAGTACCCTGTCGTTGGTTCGATGAAATTTCAACTCTTTTAACAGCCCTTTCTTCTCTGCCTACTTTTTTTGTGGGGAATGAATTTTTAGATGTCTTTCCCATAAATCAACATATCTTTAAAGAGACACGGTGGTGGGAAAGATGCATCACTTTCGAAACGGGGTCTTTTAAAGTTGAAGACATCCCTTGCTCTACCCCTCCTCTTGGCTTTCCAAACAATCCCCCGACTCAAACGATCTTTGAGTCATCACCAGCTCAAGAAGACTTTTTCCAAAAACTTCTTCAAGGTTTAAAGGCTTTTTCTTTTTCAGGTCTGTTTATTGATTATGGTTATGAAGACGGAGAAGGAGACTCTCTCCAAGCCATTTCTCAACACAAATTTTCAAGCATTTTTGATAAAATTGGAGATCAAGATCTTACCGCCCATGTTAATTTTAAACGTCTCAACACTCTTTTAAAACAGAAAGCACCGCACATTCAACGTCAACAACTCCTTTCTCAAGGTCTTTTTTTAAGAAATTTAGGGATTGACATAAGAGCCCAAATGCTGATTCAGTCAAATCCTAATTTAAAAAAAAATTTTGAAGAAGCTCTTTTTCGTTTAACAGATCCTTCTCAAATGGGAACTCTCTTCAAAGTATTCAACCTTCACAACACTTAAGACCGTATCAGTCCATGATTTCTTTTCTCCAATCAAAAAACCTTTCTCATTTTTCCAATCTCGAACATGGCTTCTTAAAGAAAGATCAGGCCCTATCGCCCTCTCCTTATTTTTTGCATCAAATCCATTCTAATAAAATTATTACCCTCACCTCTCTGCCCTCAACACCAATTGATGCTGATGGCATGGTGACTAACACACCTCACATTGCCCTTGGCCTTAAAACTGCAGATTGTGTCCCCGTTCTTTTATTTGATCCTGAAGCCAATGTTATTGGAGCCCTTCATGCCGGATGGAAAGGGGCACGTCTTGATATTTGTAAAAATTGCATTACAGAGATGGAAAAGTTAGGAGCTAAACGACATCGTATTTTAGCAGCGCTTGGACCTTCCATCGCTCAAGAAAGCTATGAAGTCGGCCCAGAGTTCCGGAAAGATTTTCTAGAGGAAAGCTCAGCCAATGATGTCTTTTTTATACCCACCTCTAAAAAAGATCATTTTTTATTCGACTTGAAAGGTTATGTCATTCGAAAACTTCAAGAAGAAAAGATTTTAAACCCAGAAATACTTCCCTTCAATACTTATACATCAACGCATCTCTTTCACAGTTATCGTAAAGCCACACACGAAGGTTTAACCAGTCAAAAAGATTATAACCCAGAGAAAAAACCCAATAATATTTCGTTTATTAAATTAAAATAATTTTTTACGCTCAACCAATATCCTTATAATATGCAAAAAAACCCAGACTTGCCATTTTCAGGCAGCGTATCTGGGCTTCATTTGATCAAACAGAGATTCTTTATATTTCGAAAAAGTTCTCTCGTCTTTTTTTATTACTTTTTTATTTCTTTGGCGCCTTTGGAGACGCTTTTTTAGAAGCGACTTTCTTAGGAGCGACCTTTTTGGACTTTGCAGAAGCTGCAACAGTTTTTACTTTTTTAGCAGAAGGTGCGGCCTTTTTAACAGTTGATTTGTGGGCCATTGTCTTCGTTAAAACAAGAGAAGAATCCTCAGATTTCACATTTTTCTTCTTGTAAATACGATTTAATTGATCTGTTTCCCACTCAGGTTTTAGGAAAGGCAGAGGAAGAGATTCCAAAATTGAATTCATTGTCTTTTGAATTGATTTTGGAAGGATTTGAAGATCAACCGCGACGAAAAAAAGAGGTGTTCCCCACCCCAATATTACCCAAATAGGCCAAAAGTAATCCTCTCCAGACAAAAGCCAGTATACAATAAAAAAAACGTTAACCACTGCATAAAGTAATACTTGCTTATAGAATCCAGAAAGTTCTTTCACGTATGCTACAGCATCTTCTTGATTTTTAAACGTTTTACGAGTCGTCATGTAAAGCTCCCTTATTTAATGCTTTTGTTTAATCTATCACGTTTTTAAATCAACGCAAGCCCCCTTTTACTCAAAAAGCCGTTGATTTATTTTTTCAACATCATTGTGGCAAGACTACATCATTTTTAAGTGTTCGAAAAGACCTTCTTTTCTTTTTATCTTTTAGAAACAAAACCTATACAAGTGTAGAAAGAGAAAATCTAAAGATCTTTAAAGCACCAAGAGGGAGAAGATTCTTCTTTTCCATGATCTCTTCTCTCTCTTTAGAAAATACTTCTTCTTATTTTTTTCCAGAAAAACGTATCAAACCAGCAAATCCCATACCAATCGAAATACCCCAGCCTAACATAACCCAAATTGGCCAAAAATATCCTCTTCCTGAAAAAAACCAAATTCCAACAAAGAAGAGATTGATGATAAGATACGTTGTGAAGTCCTTATAGAATTTTGCACGTTTTCTCGAGTATGCATTTGAATCTTTTTGATTTTGCGTTTTTTTTTGAGCGGTTGCCATGTAAAGCTCCTGTTAAATTTTTAATTATTTTAAACCAACTTTTATGAAGATACATCATTTTTTTCTATTGGAAAAGCCCCTCGCTCTCTTTTATGATTTCTTTAGACGCTTCCGAAAATCCAAACTCTTTAAATAATACTTTCATATGAGGCGGAAGCGGCGCTTTGAAGGTTTTTATGTCGCCATTTGGGAGTGAAAGTCTCACCTCAAAGGCATGCAAACACATTTTCTGCGAGCCCATATTTTCCTCTCTCAAGGCCTGAGAAGACCCATATTTTCCGTCTCCTAAAATCGGCATACCAAGTTGGGCACAATGGACACGCAACTGATGCGTTCTTCCTGTTAAAGGTCTCAAAGCGAGCCAAGAAACCTTATCTCCAACGCGATCTAAAATCTTATAGAGCGTCTCTGCATTTTTTCCTTTTTCATCAACAATCATTTTCTCAACACCGGAGATTTCTTTTTTTAAGAGCGGCAGCTTAATCCTCCCCTCAGAAAACTCTGGAATCCCAACGCACAGAGCCCAATACAATTTTGAGATTTTTTTTTGGGCAAACCCTTGCGTCAAAAACGAAGCCATTTTCTTTGTTTTTGCAAGCAAAAGAACACCTGTTGTATCTCTGTCCAAACGATGGACTAAACTTGGCCTTCCCTCCTTTGGATATCTTCCGGCCTCAACAAGACGGTCCAAAAGACCATCGAGATGTTTCTGAATTTTCGTCCCCCCCTGAACCGCAAATCCAAAGGGTTTATTCCAGACTAAAAAATCATCATTTTCAAAGAGAATGCAATTGTCAAACTCTTTGATCTCAAAGGGAGATGCTGGAAAAATTTTAGGGGGAGCAGCATTTTCTTGAGGCTCTGCATAAAAAGGAGGGGGAACGCGCAAAATATCTCCAAGTTTAACACGATAAGATGCCTCTGCTTTTTTGCCGTTTACTTTGATCTCACCACCGCGCACCGCTTTTTGAATTCTACTAAAAGAAAGCGTTGGGAACTTACGCTGAAAAACCTTATCGAGCCTCTCACCTTCTTCCACAGGTGAGATTATCAAGGGTTGTGCCGGTGAAATCATAGGGTATCCTAACCTTTAAAAAAGAGGCTGTTTAAAAAATGCTTTTTGAGGCTCATCCAAAATGCAAAAAAAAAGAATCTTATCCCCCCCGGGATTCATGGGTGAGATTCTTACTCCCCATAAATATAGGAAGAAAGGTGAGATGCCAACTCTTTTAAATGGGTTAATGCATTTTTTGGAAAAAAGACAAAAGAAAGAGGGCCTTTCTATTTTAAAAAGGCCCTCTCCACGGCTCAGAATGTTCTGTTTACGTAATTATCTTTTCATCTTTCCAAAGCCATGTCTGCATTGGAGCCGAACTCATTTAGAATTTGTCTGTATTCCCTCGGGTTATCAAAGCCAAAACTAAATATTCCTCCAGGGAACTGCGCATCCCTCTTCAAACCATCCATTACCTCTAGAGGCATAGAGTAGGCTCTCCAACCGTTCGAAAATGAAAGAAACTGGACTGGACCATATTTCTGTTCAAAATCACCTGCCGCTTCTTCTGGCAGAATGAGGGTGATTTTTGGCCGCATTTCTTCGCTATATTGACTCAATTTTCTCCAAGTCTCGCTGGCTATTTCGCCTCCCATCATTATAGCATTATTTTCTGGGCTCAAAAGGATACGACCCTGAGGGGTATGTATATAGCCAAAATCTCTTGGAGGAACTTCAGGTCCTCGGTACATGAGAGCGTCTCCGCCGCGCCATATACGCCACATTGGCTCAACAACTATTTGAACAAAAACGATGTCGTGTCTACGGTGGTTGAAAGATTCAGAGAGAATGACTTCAGGAATCCTCAGAAGAGTCTCGGGACGTATTTCTGTGAATGCAACTGTGAAACCATTCCTCCCTTGACTCGTAAGACCCAAATTATCCGACGGAAGCCTCATCACAATTTCTTCAATCTCGCGTCCATAGGCGCGCCCCCCCCAATACCCATCTCCATCTACTGTAAATCCTCTCTCTCTTAATTCTGTCACAAATTCAACATCTCCTGCTATTGTACTTGTGGGTATTTTGAAATCTGCACACACACCATCAAAACCCTTTTCTCTGCCAAGAACTTCCAGCACTGCAACAACAGAAGCAGAATCTTCTGCAATAACTTTTCCCCCTTTGGGATCTACAGCTATTGTTTTGTTTTCAGGAGTTTTCAGGGTTACTGTATCTCTCACTTTTTTCACGAGGGTAATTTTTTGTGTTTCAGAATCATGTTTTGCATCAACTACTTTGCTCACGGCCGTCTCATAAATTGTCTGAAATAAGGCTATGATGAGGCGTCAAGACATGGTTTTACCGATTGAAATAATTAAATTATCCTCATTTTCTTCTT
>NCGZ01000004.1 GCA_002257235.1 Alphaproteobacteria bacterium 16-39-46 | reverse complement strand
ATGTTGAGCCCTTTGGAGGAAGTTTTGATGTTGAACCTTTTGGAGGAAGTTTTGATGTTGAGCCCTTTGGAGGAAGCTTTGAAGTTGAACCTTTTGGAGAAAGCTTTGAAGTTGAACCTTTTGGAGGAAGTTTTGAAGTTGAACCTTTTGGAGGAAGGTTTGATGTTGAGCCCTTTGGAGGAAGGTTTGATGTTGAGCCCTTTGGAGGAAGCTTTGATGTTGAACCTTTTGGAGGAAGCTTTGATATTGAACCCTTTGGAGGAAGCTTCACTAGAGAAGGCTTTGGAGGATGCTTTGCTGGAGAAGGCTTCTGATGAGGGGTCGGTTTTGAGGGTCTTGGATGTGAATTGGTCTTACTTTTTAGAGCTCTTTTCATTTTATTTTGAAATTGAGGAGAGTTCTCTGGCTGCATTGATTCTGCGTAAGGAGAAATAATGAAAAATGAGACAAAAACATAAAAAACTATAGTTTTACAGAGAGTTAAAGGATTAATCATTTTTTTTTATTCTTTTTATTTGGTTCTTATATAACTAAAATTTAAGCGTTTAAAGAAGAAACAGAGTTGCAAGCCCTAAGAAAGAAACATACCCTAAAACGTCAGTTGTTGCAACTAAGATTGGGCCGCTTGCCACTGCAGGATCATACCCTAATTTTTCAATAAAAAGCGGCAAAATAACTCCTGCGAGACCCGCCCAAAGCATATTAAAAATCATCGCAGAGGCAAGAATTCCAGCAAGATGTACATCATTAAAGTAACCAATCGTTACAATTACAAGGATAAATGCAAAAAAACATCCATTTAATCCCCCAATCAAGCTTTCTTTTATAATGGCGCGTCGCCTGATGTTCTGTCCATAAAGTTCATGTGTTGCAAGTGCACGAACTGTAACAGTGAGTGCCTGCATGCCAGCATTTCCACCCATTGCAGCAACAACAGGCATAAGAACTGCAAGGACAACCATTTTTTCAATGGAGTCAGTGTATTGTGAAATCACAGTCGTTGTTAAAAGAGCGTCGATAAGCGTAATAGAAAGCCAACCAATTCGACGGTAAAATGTTTTAAAGAGAGGTGTTTGAAAGTCTGTTTCTCCCACACCAGCAAGCATAAGAACATCTCTTTCGGTTTCTTCTTCAACGACATGAACCATATCATCGGCAGTTATGATTCCTAAAAGACGACCTGTTTCGTCGACAATAGGCGCAGAGACAAGATTATAGTGTCTAAAGAGATAGGCAACTTCTTTTTGACCCATGGTAACCAAAATAGGCCTTAATCTTTCTTCAATAATATCAGAAAGCTTTATAGACTCATCTTCGCGAATGATTCTATTTAAAGAAACCGCTCCTACAAAATTATAACGTGAGTCTACGACATAAAGGTCATAAAATGTTTCAGGTAAATCGTCAGCCGAATGAAGGTATTTTAATGTTTGTTGTACGGTCCAAAAGGGGGGGACTGCAACGATCTCCTGCTGCATAAGACGACCTGCCGTATCTTCCGGATAAGAAAGAACCTGTTCAATATTGGCCCGTTCCGGCGCAGGAATTGCTTTTAAAACAGCGCGTTGTTGTTCAGGTTCTAAGCATTCTATAATCGCAAGAGCATCATCACTTTCTAATTCAGTCAAAGCAAGAGAGAGAGCCTGTATTCCTATTTGATGTATCACTTGATCGCGAACAGACTCAGCTAAAAAAATCAAAATTTCAGGGTCAAGAGACGTCCTGATAATATTGATCAAGTGCTCGCGTGATGACGCAGAAAGAGCTTCAATTAAATCGGCAAGATCAGCTGCATGAAGAGAGGATATAAGATTCTTAACATGGTCTTCATCTCCCCAGTCTAAAGCATCTGCAATCTCGTGAATAAAGTCATTTGAAAGATGCGGAAATAATAACTCTTCCTCAGGAGAGGAAGAGACGTCTCTGATCTCAGGGGAAGGTGTCGTTTTATTTTCTGAATCATTACTTTCAATCATAATGACGTCCCCTTTTAGATAGAGTGTTTAATATGGGTAGCACATCTTTTTAAGAACCTAGATTATATATGGTGCGGTCGAGAAGACTCGAACTTCCACGGGATCTCTCCCACAGCGACCTCAACGCTGCGCGTCTACCAATTCCGCCACGACCGCAAATTTAAGGTTCATGAGAACCTCACAACTGGGCAATACCAGATCTTAATCCTGGATTCAAGCGTTTTCAAGAAAATTAGATAAAAAAACATGAAGAATAATAATTTCTGAGTTTAAATGCTGAAAGAGAAATAAAAAAATTTAAATTTTTGACTAAATTTTTCTTAAATTTTTGATCGATAAACTCAAGAGACTTCAACAAACGGACAAAAACAGTAATAAGGAATAAAAATACGCCACGTATCTTCAGAAATAAGCTCACATAAAAATTAGGATAAATATTGGGCTCTAATTAAAAAATTTAGGATCTGTAGGCAGTTAAATAAGAGACTTTCTCAAATTAAGACACTCAAAAATTTTGACCTCATTTTGAAGAAACAGTAATTTTTTTAAACCTTATTACTGTTTTTATCCGTTTTTTTGGGCTCTCGCTTTCCTCTGATTGCATAAAACTTATTCTCATTTCCCTCAATGTATTTTACTTGAGAGACACATTATGTTAATGATTAAAAAGTCACATCATCATTAAAAATGATACTTCCTCTAAAAGCTCATTAACTTCTGACCTGACCTTAGTAAAAAAATCCTCTCTAATATATCCGGAAAATCTACCTAGGTAACGTTTAAACTTCCTTAGGTAAAGATGAAAATTTGGCGAAATATCAAAGATATTTTGAAAGTTAAATTAAAAATTTAAAAAATACTGTCTATTTTTAATTGATTTAAAATAAAAAAAATTCCACTATAAGCTCGTTTAAACTCATGACTCTGGCTTTTGATTTCTTGATCCTCAGAAACACTTTTTAAGAAGGAACATTTAGAATGATACTTAATAGCTCAAAAATTCTTATTTTAGGAGTTTTAACTATTTTTTTCATAGGAAATTTAGGGGTAAATTCTTCTGAGGCAACTTCTTTATCTCATGGTATTTCAAGATATGGATCTCTTAAGTATCCTCAGAATTTTCAGAGTTTTGACTATGTCAATCCTGAAGCTCCTAAAGGAGGAGCACTTCGAACAGCCGTTTTAGGAAGTTTTGAAACATTGACTCAAACACTTCAAGGCGCAGCTCCAGAAGGATTAGCGTTAACCTATGACACTCTTTTAGTACGTGCAGCAGATGAACCCTTTTCAATGTATGGACTCGTTGCAGAAAGTGTTGAGGTAGCCCCTGATAATTCTTGGGTTCTTTTTAACTTGAATTCTCGGGCAAAATTTCATGATGGGAGCGCTATAACTCCCGAAGATATCATTTTTTCTTGGGAAATTCAGCGTGATAAAGGGCTTCCCCGTACAAGGACGCTTTATAGTAAGGTTGAAAAAGCTGAAAAAATTGGGGAGCACGGGGTTAAATTCACCTTTAAGAAAGACGCGTCTGAAAAATTGATGGATCCTGAACGACCTCTTATTATGGGAATGATGCCTCTCTATTCTAAAAAAAATTGGGAGGGAAAAGAATTTGATGCTGTTACTTTAAAGCCCTTTTTAGGAAGTGGAGCGTATCGGATTTCAAAATTTGAGCCAGGCCGATTTATTGAATATGAGCGGGTGAAAGATTACTGGGCTGAAAACCACCCCACCCGAAAAGGACTTAAAAATTTTGATCTTATTCGCTACGATTATTATCGTAATGCAAATGTGGCGCTCGAAGCCTTTAAAGCGGGACAATATGACATTATCCACGAAGCAGATTTAAATCGTTGGAAAAATGTCTATAAAGGACCTGGTTTTTCCGATGGACGCATTCAAAAGATGGAAGTCGAGCATACTCGCCCTGCAGGTATAAAAGGATTTATTTTTAATACACGGCGTGACATTTTTAAAGATCGCCGTGTCCGGGAAGCTCTCATGCTGATGTTTGACTTTGAGTGGATGAATAAAAACCTTTTTGATGGTGGGTTTAAACGCATGGAGAGTTTTTATGAAAATTCTCCTTTCAAAGCCCAGGGAAAACCCACAGGAGACGAAAAAAACCTTCTTCTTTCCCTTAAAGATAAAATTGATCCTCAAATTTTGGAAGAGGAAGCTCTAACACCCCCTCAATATGATGGATCAGGGAACAATCGTGATGCTCAAACAAAATCTTTGACTCTCTTAAAAGAGGCAGGATGGATTCTTAAGAAGGGTGTTTTAACGCATCAAAAAACGGGAAAGCCTTTTGTTTTTGAGATTTTATTAAGTGATCCTCAGTATGAAAAACTTGCCCTTTCTTTTGGTCGATCTCTTAAAAAAATAGGAATTATTGTAAAAGTTCGAATGGTCGATTCTGCCCAATACGAAGAGCGTCGTCTTGATTGGGATTACGATATGATCTTTAATTGGTGGGCTTCCTCCTTAAGCCCTGGAAATGAACAACGTCTTTATTGGACTCAAAAAGCGGGTATCACTCCTGGTTTGAGAAACTATCCCAACATTCAAGAAGAGAGCGTTGATATCCTTGTCGACAAACTTGCAACTGCAAAAACAGAAAAAGAACTTTTTACAACGGCACGTTCGCTGGATCGGGTTCTGAGGTACGGTATTTATATGATTCCTCTTTATTACTCGAATGTCGATCGCCTTGCCTATTGGGATAAGTTTGGAATGCCTCCTCATAGGCCTGAAATTGGTCCCAACCCTATGGCGTGGTGGACAAAAACCGTCAAAATAACCAAATAACGACTTAAAAAATTAAGAAGTTTTAGATCCTCGATGAATGGCGGAGATCCCGCCAAAGAGATTTTCAAAAGAGCAGGCTGTAAATCCTGCTTCTTGAAACTCTTTTAAGAGAGATTCTTGATTTGGAAATCTTTGAATGCTCTCGACCAGATATTGATACGCTTTTTTATCTTGAGCCACCAGTTCTCCAAGACGTGGAATAACTTCGAAAGAATAACAGTTATAGATTTTTTTAAGAGATTGAAAAATGGGATGACTGAATTCAAGACAAAAAAACTGCCCGTTTGGCTTAAGAACTCGGAAAACTTCAGAGAGGGCCTGCCCTCGATTGGAAACATTCCGGAGTCCAAAAGAGATTGTAATCTTATCAAAGGTACAATCGGGGAAGGGAAGGGTCTCGGCTCCCGTTACAATAAAATTTAGATTTTTTACAAAACCTGCATCAAGAATACGCTTCTCTCCAATTTCAAGCATTTTAAAGCTTAAATCACTGATAAAAAGACGGATAGACTGATGAGACGCTTTTAAAAGACGGATCGAAACATCTCCAGTCCCTGACGCAAGATCAAGGATGATTTCAGAAGGGAGAGGGGCAATACGTTTTACAAATAGGTCTTTCCATATGCGATGCAACCCCCCACTCATAAGATCATTCATAAGATCGTACGAAGAAGAAATACGGTTGAAAAGATCTTCAACATTGCGTTTTTTCTGAAGAATAGGAATGTCCTCAAATCCAAAATCTGTCAAGGATTGCTCTGGATTTTCTTTTTTATCATTCATTTTTAAGTTTTATCTGCTTTGTTTTATTTTAACGTGTTACGCTTATATTTTTTAACGGTAAGATGATAACTCTCAGAAAGCAACTTTTTAAGTTTTTCAAAAGACGATAGAGAAGGGTTTAAGACTGAAACCCAAGCCATCCAGCCATAAATAGGATGGGGCGTCAGAATATCAATCTCTTTAAAATCATAAGACCCTTCAATGCTGTTTCCGCGAGAAGGGCGTTTGGGAAGTATTTGAAAAAGATCTAAAAATGTTTGTTTGGAAATCCCAAAGTTTAATCTAAAAATGCCTTCTCTATAAAGATGAGAGGCTTTATCATTCTCTCCATCTTTTTCTTTTATTGTGGAAAAGTAAACGCCGCGTTTTAATAATCCTTCTGGATTGTAAAAGAAATTTTTTTCACCCCATGCATTAATAATATTAAGACCCTCAAAGTTATTTTCAAGATATTTTGAAATTTCATGAATCGTGAGGCTTTTAGAGTGTTCAATAAAACGCATCAACATTAAGCCTTCTTTTTAATCGTCAATAAAATTGACCGCTCAAAGCTAATAAAAAAGAGGAAGAGGCTTAAAAAACCGCTTCCTCTCTCTCTGTAAGTTATAGACGCTAAATTATTTTTAGTTATCGGGAGTAAAACTCGATGACCAAATTTGGTTCCATTTGAGTCGGATAGGGAACATCCGAAAGTTGAGGAATACGCAAGAAAGTTCCTTTAAGAGCCTTGCTGTCAACGTTCATATAATCTGGGATGTCACGCTCTGTGGACTGCTGTGCTTCAAGAATAACAGCCATATCACGTGCCTTTGGTGCAACTTCAATCACATCCCCAACTTTTACAAGATAGGAAGGAATATTAACACGCGCGCCATTTACAAAAATGTGTCCATGATTCACCGTTTGACGCGACGCAAAGACAGTGGACGCAAATTTCATACGATAAACCACAGCATCCAGACGGCGCTCCAGAAGACCGATAAGGTTTTCACTTGTATCCCCTTTGCGACGAACGGCCTCTTGATAGATCCGGCGGAACTGATGTTCCGTTAAGTTTCCGTAATATCCTCTGAGTTTTTGCTTCGCCATAAGCTGGATACCATAATCGGATGGTTTTCCGCGACGCATACCATGTTGTCCAGGACCATATTCGCGATGGTTGACGGAGCTTTTAGAACGCCCCCAAAGATTAACACCAAGGCGACGGTTGATTTTATATTTAGACTCTAAACGTTTTGTCATGAAAACCCTATGTGACTCTCTAATGTTTCATAAGAAATAAAAAACTGTTGTCTTTTAAAAGACCTTTGATACCTATCCTAAATCTTCCCGTTTTGTCAAACTCTTTTGATACATCTTTTCCTTAATTTATGAAGAAGTTTTATTTTTTTGCGAAAAAATGCCCCAACGATGATAAACGAGAGCCTTTAAAATGCCTCGAAGTGTCTGTGTTTCCTGCTGTGTTAGCTGAATTCTATTAAAAATATTGCGGACATTTTGAAGCATGTCTGGTTTTTTTTCAGAAACACGCCAAAAATTAGCAATGTCCAGTTCTTCTTCAAGATGTTTTAAGAAGCCTTCAACTTCCATTTGTGTTGCAAAAGAACTTCTTTTTCCGGAAAGAGAAACCTCGACAAAAGAATCTGGGAGATGTGTTTGAAAAAACTCATAGGCAATAAGCAAGACAGCTTGAGAGAGATTTAAAGAATCAAAATCTTCACTTGTAGGGATGCTAATGAGAGCACTGGCCCTCATCACGTCTTCATTTTCAAGTCCTGATGGCTCTGTTCCAAAAAGAAGTCCAATCCGCGCCCCTTGTTGCGTTAAGCTCTTCATTTCCTGGGCTGCCGAACGTGGCGTTAAGAGGGGTTTAATCATATCCCGTTTTTTTGAAGCCGTTGCATAGATAATATTTAAATCAGAGATAGCCTCCTCGGTTGTCTCATAAACGCGTGCTCCATTTAGAATTTCATTTGCTCCGGATGCCATTTGCCTTGTAAAAGTTTCAAGCCAGTGGGTTTTGGGACGGACAAGTCTTAAATCTGTCATCCCAAAATTCATCATGGCACGTGCCGTAGATCCAATATTTCCGGCTTCCCGGGGTTCAATAAGAATAATGGCAGGCGCTCTTTCGAGGCAAGTATTAATAATCATTAGGATTCACCATGTTATTTAAGGCGTCTCCAAAGTGTTCCTGAAGGGGCATCTTCAAGAGCAATTCCCGCTTCAAGAAGATGATCACGAATACGATCAGCTTCCTTAAAATCTCTCTCTTGACGCGCCTTATTGCGGGCTTCAATTTGACATTCAATATGAAGACCTTCCAGAGCTTTTTCAGAGCAGTTTTTAGGGGATTTTTGAAACCATACGTCTGGATCTTCTGTTAAAAGGCCAATAAAGGCTCCAGAAGACTTAAGTTGATGAGCAAGTACGGCCTTTTCTTTTTCTGAGGAACTTTTATTAATGTCAGAGGCAAGACCATGCAAAATATGAAGCGCCAAGGGCGTATTAAGGTCATCCGCTAAGGCCGATAAGAATTCTTTATTCAAATCTGGAGAAGCCGCGTCTTCTTTAGGTGCGTGACGCATGGCCGTATAAAGGCGGCACAAGCTATTTTGAGCTTGCAAGAGTCCTGCATCTGTCCAATCTAAAGGTTGACGGTAGTGAACACTGAGAAGGCCGTATCTCAAAACGTCACCAGAGGCTTTTTTGAGAAGATCTCGAACGGTCAAAAAATTCCCCAAAGATTTAGACATTTTTTCACCATTTACGATCAAATACCCATTGTGCATCCAATACCGAACAAATGGTTTATTGGAACAACATGTACTTTGAGCTTGTTCATTTTCATGGTGCGGAAAAATAAGATCTTGTCCCCCTGCATGAATGTCAAAAGTTTCTCCCAGGTATTTAGAGCTCATGGCCGAACATTCTATGTGCCATCCAGGACGCCCAAGCCCCCACGGGCTTTGCCATCCAGGAATATCTCCCGTTGAAGGTTTCCATAAAATAAAATCACGCGGATCCTTTTTATAAGGCGCGATCTCCACACGTGCCCCAGAAATCATATCTTCAAGTCCTTGCCGTGAAAGGCTTCCATAAGAGGGATCCGACGTCACTTGAAATAAAACATGTCCTTCCGCCTCATAAGCATGCCCTTTTTCAATAAGGGTTTGAATCATCTTGATCATTTCAGGGATATGTTCTGTCGCTTTAGGCTCATAGGTTGGAGAGACATTCCCCAAGCTTTTCATGTCTTCCTGAAACGCCTGGGTTGTGCGTTCTGTAATTTCTGAAATTGAATTTCCAGAGGTCAGGGAAGCTTGAATAATTTTATCGTCAATATCTGTAATATTTCGAACATAGGTGACGGTGGGATAAATATAGTTCAAAAGACGGTTCAAAATATCAAAAATAACATAAACGCGTGCATTTCCAAGATGCGCATAATCATAGACCGTAGGTCCACACACATACAATCCAACATGATGAGCATCTAAAGGAAGAAAAGTTTCTTTTTGATGTGTCAATGTATTATAGATCTGAAGCATAAGAATCCTTAAGTCGTTTTAAACACACGTCATATCCTAAGAGCGGCAAAAAATCTTTCATTTCTGGCCCATGCTCTTCTCCCGTCAGCGCAAGACGCAGTGGCATAAAAAGCATTTTTCCTTTTCTGTCCGTCTTTTCTTTCAACACATCTGTCCAATTTTTCCACGTTTCAGGTCCCCAAGGTTCTTCTGGAAGAAACGTAAGGGCTAATTTAAGGTAATCTAAGTCTTCGGAGGAAAAAGAAAGAGGAGCAAAATCATTGTGAAGGACTTTAAGCCATTTTGTAACATCGGAAAAGGTTGAAAAATTTCCATGAAGCGTGTTCCAGAATTCTTCAGAAACGCCTGTGATTCCAATGCTTTCGAGATGCTTTTTGGCCTGTGAAAAGGGCATCATATGAATTATTTTTGCATTCAAATGTTTTAACTCTTGAACATCAAATTTAGCCGTTGCTTTACTGAATTTTTCAATATTAAAAGAGGACACAAGGGGATCAAGAGAGAGAAAAGGTTCAATGGGGTCTGAACTTCCAAGACGTGCCAATAGGCTATTGATTGCCATCGGCTCAAATCCGTCTTCCTTGAGAGACTCAATGCTCAAGCTTCCAAGTCGTTTGGAAAGTCCTCCGCCGCTTGCGTCTGTTAAGAGGGGAAGGTGTGCAAAATGGATGGAAAGGGGATCTGCTCCGAGGGCTTCAATCAGCTGAATTTGAAGCGCTGTATTTGTAATGTGATCATCTCCCCGAATAACGTGAGACACCTTAAAATCAAGATCGTCTACGACGGAGGCCAAGGAGTATACGGGAAATCCATCTGTTTTAATTAAGACAGGATCGGAAAGTTTCTCTCCTTCAAAGCAAAGCGTTCCATGAATCAGATCATCCCAGCAAATTTTTGTGGGATTTAAAAGGAATCGCCAATGGGGTGTACGCCCTTCCTTCTCGTAAGCTTTTTTTTGCGCTTCGGTTAAAGACAATGCAGATCGATCGTAAAGCGGAGGGAGACCCCGTGAAAGAAGTCTTTTACGCTTAAACTCAAGTTCTTCGGAGGTTTCATAACAGGGATAAAGACGCCCCAAGCTTTTAAGTTTTTGGGCGGCTGCTTGATAATGCTCCATACGATCTGATTGACGCACGTATAAATCCCAATTTAGACCAAGCCATTCGAGATCTTTTTGAATGGCCAGCTCATAGATTTCTTTTGAACGCTCAATATCAGTATCATCCATGCGCAGCATAAATCTGCCACCGGCTTGACGTGCAAAAAGCCAATTTTCAAGGGCTCTGCGCGCATTTCCGACATGTAGTTTTCCAGTCGGAGAGGGAGCAACACGTGTTAGAATGGAAGAAAAGACAGACATAGAGATTCAGCATCCTTTTAAAAGATAAACCCAAGCATACATTTACCCATATCATAAGTTAACTTCTTATGAAATGCAAAATTCTGCACCTCTATGTGTCAATACCCAGAATCTTTATTTTAAGGATTTTAAAGAGTTTTACGAGATCATAAACTTTCCCCTTGAAAGTTTATCTTTAATAACTACATATTGTTCAGAGGTCCATCCCCCTTAATTTTTTAAACGAGCCTTATTGTTTATATTAATATTTTTTCTAAAAAAGGACTCATAAATTGTTTTTTAAAAAAATCACATCAACTTTATTACTGATGACTATTCTTCTTCAATCCGTTCTTCCAACTTTTGCGATGGAAGAAGCCAGTCCTGTTCTAGCAGAAGAAAAAGCAAAAAAATCACCTCCTCATGCAGTTTATAAGTCATCTGAATCCATTCAGTCTTTTGACATATCAGAAGTCACCTATGTTGATCATATCGAAGGAGGATCGGGAGGAGTATCTGTTTTAAGAACGCGTGAGGGAGATCTTTTTACTTTAAAATCTGTAGGAGATCTTGACCACATGAAAGAAGAGATTCTGGCAGATGCGCTCCTTCAAGCCCTTGGCGTTAATGTCCCTCATTTTGCGGTCTATAATGATTTTCCAGCTTTTCCTGGAATAAAAGGCGGTCCCGGTCTTTATCGGTTGTCGCGTTTCATTGTAAAAAGTGAAAATGCCTCAGAGGAAGCTGTTAGAGCTCAAATGCAGAGATTTTTTGTGGCGAATGCTTTTTTAAGTAATTTTGATATTGTCGTGGGCGAGTTTAAAAATATCGTCTTTGACCGGGAAGGGACGCTATGGCAAGTTGACAATGGCGGATCTTTGCGCTTTCGCGCGACAGGGGGCTCAAAATTTGAGTTAAAAGAATGGGATCCTGATCATGTCAGAGAACTCGAAACCATGCGTGATCCTGCCTATAATTCCGAAGGAGCACAGATTTATAAGGATCTTCAAGAGAAGGACATTCTAGAACAAATCAAAGAAATTTTAGACCGCAGTGCCCTGTTACTTTCAACCTTCGATCACGTTGCCTCTGCCCTTCATTTAGAGAGTCCTTCTGAAGTCAGAGAAATGTTACGTAGGCGTCTTGATGACCTGTTTCAAAGATATAGTACAAAGAAAACGCTTGAACTCGCGGGAAACTCTCATTCGTTGGATGGATTTATTGCGTCCGCCTTTGCAAGCGGTATTTTTGTTTGTAGTCGTAATGATGAAAATGAACCCGTCGTTCTCTTAGGAAAGAGAGCAGGTCATCATTGGTGGTGTAATCCTGGGGGTACAATAAATGCCGGTGAAAATTCACGAGAGGGCGCCGTTCGTGAGACGCAAGAAGAATCTTTAGGACATTTAAGCTTTACGCCTTTGGATTTGAGCCATATGTCTTCCCACGCTATGGTCAACAGCAGTTCCGTATTCTATCGCATGTACATAGCGCCTCATCCTTTTAGGGAGGCTAAACAGTTTATGTGGTCTCCTCTTGCTGCTAAATATAATTGGGAACTGGAGTATACGGAATTTCGTTGGGTGAGTCTTTCTACCTTTTTAGACGGACTTAAGCTAAAAAATTTAGTAACAGAAGAAAACACGGAAACCTGCCAAATAGAAGATATGATTCTCTACCCTCCTTTTTGGGAGATGTTAAAAGAGGATGAGGTGAGAAATATTATTCAAAAGATTCTTGAGAAAGGAGAGAGAGCGGTTTCTCATCCCTATAACCAACATACCCATAATGAGGCCCTAAAACGCATTTTTTCTGAGGTGCTCTATCTTCCTCTTCAGAATCAAGAAATGGCCTTAGCCGAAACGGTTGTGCGCAAACACACTGTTCTTGCGTCACTTAAAAAAGAACGAAAGGGTTCTGAGGTCAGCGAAACAATTAAAACAATTAAGAGTATGTCAGGATATTTAAGTGTTGAGAAAACTGCTGAGGTTAAAGCAAAGCTTCGAGCCTGTCCATACACACAAACAGAAGCTTATTTAAAGTGGATTATGAATGAAGACTTTGAGCAAGGAGGAAACTCTCAACAACAAATTGAAAAATTTTTAAGAAAATATGCAAAGCTGACAACCATTCGAACACCAAAGTTGCCTTTTGATGAACTATCCCCTTTTGATCAACATTATGTAACTGTTTTGACGCAAGCTCTTGAAGCTGAAAAAAAACATTCAGATAAAGCTGTCTTTTATCACGCCTCCGACCCTATGACATGTTTTCTCTGGAATATTTTTACGGTCTATCGTTCTCGCCTTGAACTCAGAGGAGGGGATAATATTATTGTTTTGAGAGCTTTGGATGATAAATTCTCATCTATTTTAGATGTTGAAGCCTTCATAAAAAGCTATCAAAATGAGGGAGGAGGGGTAGATAATTACGCGACTGTTGGAAGTGTCCACTACGCAGATTTGGGACTCTCCGTAAATCCAGGTCTCCCTGGAAATGATGGACATTCAAGCTCGGCCACTTATCATCTTTTTTACAACACACAATCTATCGGTCCAACACAACAAGAGGCTTTGTTTAACTATTTTATGTCAACGCTTGGGATTCCTGGAGAGTTCAAAAATTATGAAGCCCTTTTTAATCAATATTATAGCGAAGATCTCCGAAACAATGCTCTCTTACTTCAGATTTTTATCGATCCTCAAGTTCTCGATAGTGTCTCATACATGGCCCTTGCAGGAGGGACACCTCTAACGTTAGGAGGAACAGCTCATCCTGATCACAGGTTTGGGAGTTATTTGTCTGAGCTTAGGACAAATCCCGATGCATTTAATGAAAGCTTGAAAATACAAGGTATAGAAAACCTCAATAGGGTTCAGGGGCGTCTCTTCTTGAAGCCAGAAATCTTTCATAATCCTGAGTTTGTGAAGATACATCCTTATTGGCATCATCCAATGAAATCAGAGACTGACTATTGGGATAAATTGAACCGTCAAATAACGCAAGATCTGACGGAATGGCTTCTGCAACACACGTATCTCCGCCGTGATGTTTTTTTTGAAGGGGTATGCCCTCTTAAAAGAATGTACCAACTTGCCTATGAAGACGTACTGAACCTCCCTTATAGAGAAAGGAGTTTTAAGTCTTTGCTTTCGAATGCCATAAGAGGTGGAAACATGACCCTTATTGGTCAAATTTTTGAGAAACATCCAGAAATAGATCTTAATGAAGGCGTTCCAAGTCTTGATTATCGGAGCAGCTTGACCCCAAGCATCGTATCTCCTTTCAATCTTTTAAGTTCTGATACGTCCAGCTTTTCTGAGGTTGTTCAATTTTTAATTCAAAAGAAAGTAAAAAGGCCTCTTGAGTTCTCTATTAACTGTGAAGATAAGCTTTTAAATGAATTTCTTGGAGCTCAGGATCGTCTCCAAGAAGATCTTTTATCATGGACAACCGCGTCTCTTGAGAGAAATTTTAATTTCTCAGATGGATTAAGCGAAAAAGAGGAAAAACACCTATTAACGCGTATTGTTGAGTGGCATCAAAATGAATACAAACAGTTGTTTTCTTTTATGAGAGGCAAAATTGAAAAGTTCTTACGTGCACATTTCTTAGAAGAAGAAGAAAAGATAAAGAAAGTAGAAAAAGAGAAAGGAATTTTTGCAGAGTTATTCTTCTTCCCAAAAATGATAAATATGATAGAGGTTTTTTTGGTTTTAAGAGATGCTATAAATATTCCCGAACTTAGTTCTTTCTGTGATAAGATAGTTGAGGGCCCAAACGATTATTTTCAACAGCTCTGTGCATCCGGCAGCGAATTGATTTTCTCTCTCTTAAGATCCACAAAAGCACCAATAATTGGCTTGTATAATGTATATGATCTGACAGAAATTAAAGAAAAGAGCGATAAGCTCATCGAAGCACTCGCCTCAAATACGAATTTAAAAACTTTAAAAATATCTCACTTTTACCCCTCGACTCAATTTCTAAAAAATCTTTTAACAGATCCCCGTTTCGCGTCTCTCGAAACTTTGTCCTTTGAAGCAAGGTACAGTCCAGAGATACTCGAAACGATGCTTGACGGACTGAAAGGCAATACAACGCTTAAAGAATTAAAACTCCATGATAATAGAATGATGGATGTCATGATAAACTTAATGTCATCGCCTCAAGGCCCCTTTACAAAGGCTGCTTGGTTTATCAAGACAAGAGCTCAAGTCCACCAAAATCCAGAAAATTATTTTAAGGAGGCTTTCAGAAGAGCCGGTTCCAGTTTTGCATTAGGCCTTCTTCAAGAGGAGGCTTTCAGAAGAGCCAATTTTAGTTTTGCATTAGGCCTTCTTCAAGAAACGTCTTGTCCCATAAAACTTTCCACCTTCTTAACATCTGTTTGTGATTACTCGTTTCTTGATATGCTCATAGATTCAATTCAAAAAAATACAGCCCCTCATTCTATAGATTTGAGTGACATTTCCTTCTCTTCAACAAATTCCTTCTCTCATTTGTCAGAAGCTCTTGCAACAAATACAACCGTTCAGTTTTTAGATCTTACCAGTCGTTTTTTTGACTCAAGAAAAGGAAAAATCTTAGCCTTGGGTCTTCAAAAAAATAACACACTTCAAAAAATCTCTTTAAATGAGGAGGAAAGGGTTGCCCTTATGAGCGAACTGATGAAAATGGAGGGACCTTTTAGATCCTCTCCCTGGTTCATTCAAGCTTGGGAAGAAATAATTTCAGCCCCAGTCAAGAGCATAAAAATAGCTCGTGATCAGGGAAATCCTGAAATCATTTTTCCAATGATCGCTGAAACCCCTTCTGAATCTTTAGATTTGTCTGCAATTACTCCTTGGCCTAATGAATGGATACATTTTGCAATGAGAGGACTCATCGAAAATAAAACCATTCAAGCATTGACCTTAGATTTAAATGGTTTCAGAAATCCAGCTAATATGAATTATCTCACAGAGGCCCTTTGTCATACTAAACCGCTTGTTACTCTTGCGCTTAAAGGAATCTCTGAGCTATGCTCTGACGCAAGCTCTTTCATAAAGGGCTCGTGCCTCTTTGATACATTAAAAATGAGCACGACGATATCTGTCCTAGACTTAGACTTCTCAAGCCATTTGTCTCGTTATTCCCCATCTCCCCTTGACGCTCTCATTCCTTTTTTGGAAAAGACAAACATTCGGACAATCGTTTTCCGCGACTATTATTTTTCTCCGTCACAGGCTCAACTGTTAACAAAATCATGCTTAGAAAATTCAAGCTTAAAGACGTTGGATTTGAGCAAGTGTTTCCTGGCATATCAACAAGCTCGAGAGCAAGAAACGATGATGGTCCTAGAGACAGCCAAAAAAGAAGCCCTTGCAATTGAAAAAACATTTCTTATTCCCGCAATAGCAGGTGCAGGTGGGTAACGTTGGATGCCTTGGTTTGACTGTAAATAAAGAAAAAAGATTAAAAAATGAGACCTAAGATGAGATTTCTTTGAAACTTATCCACAGGACAAGAAATCTTTGAAAATCTCATATTTCCCATGTCAAGACTAAATTTTACATTTTAGAAATATTTATTTACCCTCTAAAATCAGATAGTTAATTTTACCGATTAAAATATAGACAGAGGGGTCAAGACCTATGGTTTTCAACCTCATTGTTGGATCGTCCTTATGCTTATCCCCAGAGTTATCCACAGATTGTGTGGATAAGTTTTTTCAAAAACAATATTGACATTGAAAGAATAAGACATAGAGTCAAAAAATCCAAATGGAAGGGGGTATTCTTAAAAATACCCCTCTTTGAGAAGGTCACAAAAAAATATTAGGGATAAGATGAACGATTTACGGAATGCCTGGCACCTCATTAAACCTTACTGGAAATCAAATGAAAAATGGTCTGCATGGGGATTTGTTATTGCTATTATTTTTTTAAATGTTCTCACTGTTCAAGCAATGGTCTTTCTTAATGACTGGAATAGAATTTTTTATAATGCCTTGCAAGAGCTTAACAAGCCTGTCTTTATCGCTCAAATTATTCAATTTTTTTGGCTCTTGGGATTTTTATTAATTGTATTGCTCAGTAAATTTTATTGTGTGCAATATCTTCATATTCGCTGGCAACGCTGGTTGGTCCATGAATATCTTGGCTTTTGGCTTAAAGATCAGGCCTATTACAAAATGCAAATGATT
This sequence comes from Alphaproteobacteria bacterium 16-39-46, assembly GCA_002257235.1. Taxonomy (GTDB): domain Bacteria; phylum Pseudomonadota; class Alphaproteobacteria; order 16-39-46; family 16-39-46; genus 16-39-46. The sequence continues at coordinate 26,699 of NCGZ01000004.1, read as the reverse complement.
AAAGATCCGACGGATAACCCAGACCAACGGATTAGCGATGATATTCAGTCTTTCGTCCTTCTTACGCTAACGTTATCCGCTGGTGTTTTTAACAGCCTCTTAACGCTTGCGTCTTTTTCAGTCATTTTATGGACGCTGTCAGGGTCGCTTCCTCTCTTTGGAGACTTCTATATTCCGGGATATCTTTTTTGGGCAGCGCTTCTTTATGCTGGGGGAGGGACCTATATTGCTCTTAAAATTGGTCGCCCGCTTATTAAACTTGATTTCAAGCAAGAAAAGCTCACAGCTGATTTCCGCTATAGCCTTGTAAGACTCCGTGAGAATACCGAAGCTGTCGCTTTTTATAAGGGGGAAAACGAAGAGAAAAGAGAATTTAAACGCCGTTTTAATTTTGTCGTTCAAAATTTTTATGAAATTATCCGAAGATCCCTTTACATTAACTTTTGGTCGGCTACCTATAGTAACCTGGATCAGGTATTTCCAACCCTTATGATGGCGCCACGATTTTTTCGAGGAGAAATTAAGCTCGGCGATGTTACGCAAGTAGGCGGGGCTTTCAGTGTGGTTCGCGAGTCTCTTTCTTTTATTATATCGAGTTACTTTCAAATTGCCTCTTGGCAGGCTGTTGTTTGGCGTCTCTCAGGGTTTCAAAAAAGTTTAAAGGAGATTTATGCTCTTTCTCAAGTATCCTATGCGGATATTAAACAAGATAAAGAAGGCACGGAGAAAAATCTGATCCTCAATTTTCAAAATATTCTTCTTCCCACAGGAGAAGTTCTCCTTGAAAACATTCAGGAAACTTTTAAACCTTCTGAAAATATTTTAATCTCGGGCCCTTCGGGGGTTGGAAAAAGCACACTTTTGCGGGCAATTTCAGGCATATGGCCTTTTGGGCATGGAACTGTTTCTCTTCCCTGTCACGAAAATCTTTTATTTATTCCGCAACGCTCTTATATGCCCCTTGGATCTTTAAAAAAAATCTTAATATATCCTCTCACTTTGAATGATATTCCTTCTGATTTAAATTTTTCTAAAATACTCGACCTTTGTTTTCTCTCTCACCTAACACTCTCTCTCGATAAAGTGGAAGACTGGAGTCGTGTTTTATCTGGAGGAGAACAGCAACGCATCGCCTTTGCGCGCGCCCTTATTATGAAACCTCAATGGCTTTTTTTGGATGAGGCCACAAGTGGGATGGATGAAGATCTTGAAGAGAAAATTTATAGGCTTTTAAAAACACATCTTAAAAAGACCACGCTCATCAGTATTGGGCACCGATCAACATTGCGTTCGTTTCATGCACGCGAAATAATTTTAAAATCCCCTTTAAAAAAAACTTAGAGTTAGCTTGAGCTCTAAAACCATTTATTTCCCTTAATTTGTGGCAATAAATATAAAAAATTATAAATTTATCAGCGCATTAATCTAAATTAGGGGTTGCATCCAATTTAATTTGTATTACCATTCAAAATGTAAAGTGAGAAAAAGATAGTTCTTATTTTTTTCGGTAAGATCGATATGAAGTCTTTTTAAATACTTTTCTAATTTTCAAATCTAGCCTTTATTAAAAATTTCCTAAAATTATGGGGGAGATACTTCTTTTCCATGTCTTTAAATAGATTAAATACGAGGAAGGCATTAAAAATGAGAAACAAAGTTATTTATGCAAGTAGTATCGGAAATGCGCTTGAGTTTTTTGATTTTATTCTCTATGGGGCTTTTTTTAATGTAATTGCCTCTGTTTTTTTTCCGGTTCAGAATGAAACGATGAGCCTTCTGATGAGTCTTGGGGGGTTTTGTGTTGGATTTCTAATGCGCCCTTTTGGGGCCCTTATTTTTGGATATTTTGGAGATGTTTTTGGTCGTCAAAAAACCCTCTCAGTGTCTGTTTTTTTAATGGGAATCCCAACTTTATTGATTGGGATCTTACCTGGATATCATCAGATTGGAATGATCGCACCAATTCTTATTGTAGCAGGACGCTTAATACAGGGAATTTGCATTGGAGGGGAATATGCGGGTGCTTTTATTTTTGCAAGTGAACATGCTCAAAAAAATCCAGGTTTTATTGGGGGGATAATTACAGCTTCTTGTGGTATCGGGGCTTTGGCAGCGACAGGCTTTAGTGCCTTAGCAAGTTCTCCTGATTTTCCAGAATGGTTCTGGAGAGTTCCTTTTCTATTCGGCAGTCTTGTAAGCTTTTTTGGATATTATATTCGGAGAAGTCTTTCAGAAACTCCTGCTTTTTTAAACACCTTTTCCACAGCAGCAATTCCCATTTTAAAAACCATTCAAATTCGTAAGCCGGCTTGCCTTCTTTCTTTTACGCTTGGAGCTCTTGTGGGGGCTCTTGTTTATACTATTTTTGGATTTTTGAACGTTTACGTTGTAAGATATTGTTTTCTTCCGCTCTCTACAGCCATCTCTATAAACCTTATTGCCCTCTTATTTTTTGTAATCAGCAGCCCTTTTTTAGGTATTTTGTATGACCGGACGCCTTCTTTTTCTTTTTTGCGCATTACTGCATACCTTCTCTTTTTCTCAATGATCCCCATTTTCTGGCTGATTTCTTCTCCTTTCCCTTCTTTAATTCTCTTAGGAGAAATTTTTTTAGGTCTTTGCACAGCAACAATTGCCGGAACATCACTTGCTTTGATGCAAAAACTTTTTCCTGTGAAAGAACGCTATAGTGGAATGTCTTTTTTCTTTAATCTTGGCATGGGAATATTAGGAGGAACGGCTCCTGTTATCTACTTTGAGGCCATAGATGTTGTTAAAGAGAGTTTATATTTCCCTGCTTATTATATAATGTTCTTAATTTCTATGTTTTATGGGGCTTTACTGCTCTCTAACTACAAAAACCAGAAAAAAAATGAAAAATCTGAAGGGTTTGGTGAAATTATATCCATCCCAAGAGATCCTTATTTCCCATTGGATTTTTTGGAAAAAGAAGAAGAGAGAAAGAAAGTTACCCATATCGGTTGATATCTTCTTTTCTTGAAGTTGGAGGATGGGGTGGGATTCGAACCCACGAAGGAGTCTCCCCCTTGCCGGTTTTCAAGACCGGTGCCTTCAACCGCTCGGCCACCCATCCATCTTAGAGATGTCTTTATTCTCTCTAAGAGTTCTCAAATTGAATCCATTCCGTCAAGAAAAATTTTTAATAAAAAGCTTTTTTCCTCTTCTTAAAAGAAAAAAGAGAGAAAAATACCTTTAAAGTTACACACTTTAGAAAAAAATTGTCTTAAAAAAGAAATTTTTCCATTTTTTCTCGAATACTCTTGCCTTTTTGATGTAGATTGCCTAAAAATTAGGCACCTTCTGGATAAAATATGTGAAAGTTTTGCAGTGACTTCTTTAAAAATTGGCGATATCTCTCTTGATTCGCGTGTCATTTTAGCGCCGATGTCTGGCGTTACAGACTTGCCATTTCGAAATCTTGTTAAAAAATTTGGCGCAGGACTCGTCATTTCCGAAATGATTGCGAGTGAGGCCATGATTCGAGAAACAAGACAGTCTCTTAAAAAATGTGCGCATCGCATTGAAGAGTTTCCGATGGCTGTTCAACTTGCAGGGTGTGATCCTCATGTTATGGCAGAGGCAGCACGTCTTAATGTTGATAGAGGCGCTCAAATTATTGATATTAATATGGGATGTCCGGTTAAAAAAGTCGTTAATGGACATGCTGGCTCCGCTCTTATGAGAGATGAATATAAAGCCGCTAAGATAATGGAAGCCACTGTTAACGCCATTAAAATTCCTGTTACTTTAAAAATGAGGATGGGCTGGGATGATAACTCCCTAAATGCAGCAAAACTTGCTAAAATTGCTGAAGAGTGTGGCATACAAATGGTGACAATTCATGGGCGAACACGTTGTCAACTCTATAATGGCCACGCCAACTGGCCTTTCATTAAAACGGTTAAAGACGCTGTTAAAATTCCAGTTGTTGGGAATGGAGACGTAAAAACTGTTGAAGATGCGCGTTCTTTACTCGAGGCCTCCGGGGCTGATGCTGTTATGATAGGACGCGGAACTTATGGAAAGCCATGGTTTATAAATCAAGTGGATACTTTTTTAAAGACGGGGAAGAAACTGGAAGACCCTTCTTTAAAAGACCAAAAAGACATTATTCTTGAGCATCTCGAACAAACACTCGCGCATTACGGTGAAGAAACAGGGATTCTTCTGATGCGAAAACATTTGGGATGGTATAGCAAAGGGCTTCCAAATTCGACAGAATTTCGAGTTCAAATTAATGCTTCTCAAACGCTTCAAGAAGTTTTAAGCTGTTTAAATCAATATTATACATCGATTGAAATAGACTCTAATTCTTCTCTTCAAAGTAAGGAAATTATTATTTAGAAATGACACCCAAAGACAACATCACCCCCTTTTCCGTTCTTGATAAAAAAGAAAATACCTCTGTATTTTTTTCTGATAATCTATCAGATTTTATTGCACAATACTGTGATTCTTACTTAAAAAACAACGATACCCTTTCAAATAAGGGAGGGTTATATCCTCTTTTAATATCAGAAATTGATCGCTCTTTATTTCAATCAATTCTGAATTATACCAAAGGAAATCAATCTCAAACCGCTGACATTTTAGGAATTAATCGAAATACATTGCGTAAAAAGCTTAGAAGCCTCGGGTTTAACCATGAGAAAAAATAAATCTCTTAAAAAACGATCCTGGAGTTTTTTTATAAAAAAAATTGTGCATACGTTTTTTTTTCCAAAATTACTCAAAGGCTTTTCGCGTGATCGTCTTATTGCTTTTACACTCGGAATTGGGGTTTTTGTTCTCGGTATTTTAACATTTACAGCACTTCGAGATCCAGAATTTCTGACATTAAACGTTCAACATGTGTTTGCACTTCTCTTAGCTGACTTTATTTTTCTAGCCCTTATTGTTCTTGTGATTGCACGAAGACTCACTATTTTATGGGCAGAGCATAAAAAAGGGTTAGCAGGATCCCACCTACACGTAAGGCTTGTTTTTCTATTTGGGCTCATTTCTGCCATTCCTGCTATTTTGGTTGCAATATTTTCAGGTCTGTTTTTCCATTATGGAATTGAATCATGGTTTAGTACGCATGTTAAGACCGCTTTAGATGATTCTTCTGCCGTGGCTCAAGCGTATTTAAAGGAACATCAACGATCCATTGCAACAGATGCCTCTCTTATGGCCAGAGATGTAAGTCACCACCTTACAGACCTCCTTAACGATTCTAAAAAATTTAATGATTATCTTTCTTTCATGAGCACGATCCGCTCTATACGGGAAGCTGTTGTTTTTGATGAGGCTCATAATGTTCTTGCACGGTCAAATTTTAGCTTTTCCCTAGAGTTTGAACCCGTTTCTCAGAATGCTGTTGACCAAGCAAAGCGGGGAGAAATCTCTATTTTAACGGGAGAACACGGGGATCGCGTACGTGCCATTATACAAATAGATTCTCTCAATCCAACTTTAGGACCCTTGTATTTGTATGTTGGGCGCATGGTAGATCCTCATGTTCTCGGAAAGGTCATTCAGGCAGAAGGAGCTATCTCCGAGTACAAAGCCCTCGAGCAAAATCAATCTAATTTTCAGATCACATTTTTTTTGATTTTTGCTGCAGTTGCTCTTCTTCTTTTATTAATGGCGATTTGGGTTGGTCTTCTTGTTGCAACTCAAATTGTACGTCCTATCAGTTATTTAATAGATGCTTCGCGTCAAGTCGGATCGGGAAACTTAAGCTTCCGGATCCAAGAAAAACGAGGGATTTCCAAAGAAGGAGAAATTTCAACGCTCATCCAAACTTTTAACATTATGACCTCAAAACTCGAATTACAACAATTAGAACTTAAAGAAGCCTCCCAGCAAATTGAACTTCGACGGCAGTTTACCGAGTCTGTTTTATCGAACGTTTCCGCCGGTATTATTGGACTTGATTCAAAAACCAAAATTAATCTTGCCAATAGATCTGCGTCTCTTCTTTTGGGTGTTAATTTAGAAAATCAAATTTCTCAGCCCATCTTAAGTATTTTTCCTGAAGTTTCCAATCTTCTTGAAAAAACACTTATCTCGACGAATCATCAAATCCTAGAGTCCCAAGTTCATATGAATCGAGGAGGGCATACAAGAACTTTTCTCGTTCGAATTTCATCTCAAAATACTGAGCGCGAAAAAAACAAAGGCTTCGTTCTAACTTTTGATGACTTAACGGAGCAACTTTCTGATCAACGTAAAGCTGCCTGGTCAGATGTTGCACGGCGCATTGCCCATGAAATAAAAAATCCACTGACACCTATTCAACTTTCCGCAGAGCGATTAAGACGAAAATATGCCCCTCAAATCACAACGGATTCAGAGAGTTTTCTCAGATGTGTCGATACAATCATGCGCCAAGTTGAGACAATAGGGTCTTTGGTTTCCGAATTTTCAGCCTTTGCACGCATGCCAGCTCCCATTATGAAACAAGAAAATTTTTCAGACATTTGTCATCAAGCTATCATTCTTCAACAAAATGCCCATCCTCAAATTACGTACAAACTTAACCTCCCTAAAAAGCCTTTATTTTTGGAGTGCGATGCAAGGCAACTCATGCAAACATTAACAAATTTACTTAAAAATGCTGCAGAGTCTATTGACGAAAAAGCATTAACACTTCAAACTGAACCCTCTTTGACGGAAAAGTGCTCTGATGAGGCTGAACAAATTACACTCCATCTTTCTCAAGAAGAAGGTGTCATTCAGTTGGATATTATAGATACAGGAGCGGGACTTCCTAAGGCAGGGAGAGAGAGGTTAACAGAACCGTATTATACAACCAGAACACAAGGAACAGGTCTAGGGCTTGCTATTGTTAAAAAGATTATGCAAGATCATCGAGGTGTTCTAGAATTAAAAGATAGAGAAGATAGACTTGGTGCTCATGTGAGATTGTTGTTCTTTCCTCATACATAATTTAGGTATAAAAGCTATGGCATACGAAATTCTTGTTGTTGATGATGAAGCCGATATCCGTAATCTTATATCAGATATTCTTCAGGATGAAGGCTATGTTGTCCATTTGGCTTCCAATGGGGCAAATGCAATTGAAATTGTTAAATCACGCCGACCAAATCTTGTTTTTTTAGATATTTGGCTTAATGATAGCCGGTTTGATGGGATTGAACTTTTAGACGTTATTAAAAAAGATCACCCTTTTGTCCCCGTTATTATGATTAGTGGACATGGAACGATTGAAACAGCAGTTAATACCTTAAAAAAAGGGGCTTATGACTTCATTGAAAAACCTTTTACGGTTGAACGACTTCTGCTTTCTGTAAAAAAAGCATTGGAAGCGGCAGATTTAAAACGTGAAAATGATGCTCTAAAACGCCGGATTTTTGATTCAGAGGATTTTATCGGAAATTCCGCTGCTGCCCAACACATAAGATCAACAATTACAAAAGTTGCTCAAACAAACAGTCGTGTCATGATCACAGGTCCTGTTGGATCTGGGCAAGAATTTGTTGCACGTTTAATTCATAGTCAATCCCGCCGGGCTGAGGGACCCTTTGTTATTTTCGATTGTAGAGGGCATTCAGCAGAGTCTTTTGAGGAAGCTCTTTTAGGGCGGGAAGGGGACAAAACAACCCCCCTCGTTCCGTCAACTGTCGGCGTGCTTGAAGAAGCCCATAATGGAACTCTCTATTTAGATCATGTCTCCTTTATGCCTGTTGATGCTCAATCTAAATTTGTACGTATTCTCCATGATTTAAATTTTGAACGTTTAGGGGGAACAAAAAAAATCCGTGCAGATGTCAGAATTTTAAGTTCAACGACTGAGAATCTTGAAGAATTTGTAAAGCTTGGAAAATTTAGAGAAGATCTTTTTTATCGCCTTAACGTTGTTAACATTACACTTCCACCTCTTTCTGAAAGACAGGAAGATATTTTATTACTCATGAATTATTTTCTAAAAAAAGCAAATCCCCAAGCTTTGAATTTACCGATTCGACCCTTTACCGAAGAAGCAAAAACAAAGCTTACAAATTATGCTTGGCCAGGGAATGTTCGTCAGCTACGGAATGTCGCTGAATGGATTACAATTGTAAGCGAAGATAAAAAGGAAGACTTTTTGGGAGAGGATGTTCTCCCCCCTGAAATAATCTCGGGATCCCCTTCGATTTTAGCACTTGATGGCGGGGAAGAACTTTTAAAACTTTCTTTGCGAGAAGCAAGAGAAATTTTTGAGCGCCAATATTTAGCTTCTCAAATTATCCGTTTTGGGGGCAATATTTCGAAAACTTCTGATTTTGTAGGGATGGAACGCTCTGCATTGCATCGAAAATTGCGCTCACTCGGACTTGGAAATCAACATGTTTCATAAAGACCTGTCAAAAAAATACGTAAAGGCATAGCGTGAAAGTAATTATTTGTGGAGCGGGCGTGATTGGTTCGGGAATTGCAAAGTACCTTGCACGTGAACAAACGGATGTCACCATCATTGATGCTTCAGAGGATCTTTTATGTCATATTTCAGATTCTTTAGACATTCAAACACTTCATGGATCTTCCACGCATCCAGATATTCTTGAAAAGGCTGGAGCCGGGGATGCTCAACTTATTATTGCCGTCACAAATCAAGATGAAACGAACATTTTAACCTGTCAAATTGCTCATACTTTATTTAAGGTTCCTTTAAAAATCGCCTATCTTAAAGAAGCTGTCTATTTTGATTCCAAGTGGGATATTTTTGGTCCGGACCGGATTCCCATTGATATTTTAATCTCCCCTGAACGTGAAATAGCACGGACGATTGCTCAAACCATTGGCGTTCCAGGTGCCTTTGACTTAATTCCTCTCGCTGAAAGACAAATTAACGTTGTTGGTGTAAGATGTGGACTTCAGTGTCCAGTAACATACACCCCTCTGCGTCAGCTCAGTAATCTATTTCCTGAGTTAGAAATCACAGTACTTGCCATTTTACGAGAAGATTTTCTCATCATCCCAAAGCCAGAAGATGAAATGCTCCCGGGCGACGACGTTTATTTTATTGCCAATCAGTCTCATGTTATGAGAGCGATGCAAGCATTTGGGTATGATCAAAAAATAGCTCGAAATGTTTTAATTCTGGGGGCCGGAAAAATTGGCTTGAAGCTTGCTCAAGAACTTGAAGAAAGCTCTCCCGATACGACAATCAAACTGATTGAGATTAATAAAGCGTCCGCGACCGAGGCTGCACAACATTTAAATAGAAGTACAATTTTGTGTGGGGATGTCCTTGATACTCAAATCTTAATTGAGGCGAATGTTTCTCAGACAGAATCTGTCATCGCCGTCACAAATGATAATGAAGTTAATATTTTGGCCTCCCTTTTAGCCAAAAGAAATGGTGCCGCACAAGCCATTACACTCATCAATAACCCAGCTTATTCTGCGCTTGTAAGACCTCTGGGGATTGACGCTATCATATCTCCACAAGATATAACGATTTCTTCCATCTTACATCATGTAAGACAAGGTCGAATTCGTTCTATCTATACATTACGCCAAGGAATGGGAGAGCTCATAGAAGCAGAAGTTATTGAAAACTCTCCTCTTATGGGAAATTCCATACAAGCCATTAATGATCCGAACAAATTCATTATCGGAGCCGTCATTCGAGATAACCAAATTATGATGGCCAATGAGAGCCTCATTTTTCGTCGTGGAGACTTGGTTATTTTGTTTGCAAAGTCAAATGCTGTTCGAGAGGCTGAAAATCTATTTTTAAATCATGGAAAATATTAGGGTTCACATGCATCTTCCACTTTCTCAAAATACACTCTTAAAAGCACCAAAAGCTGTCTTATTCGATTGGGATGGTGTTATTGTTGACAGCGAACATATGATTTTTTCCGCGCTTCAGAGAACATTTCAACATTTTAGTCTTGAGGGTCCGAGTGTTCCAGATTTTTATAAATTTTATGGATATTCTCTCGAAGATGCTTTTAAACGTGATTTTAAAGAACGTTGGGAGGAAGCCCGGGAGGTTTACCGTCAGGTACAAATGAACACAGAGACGCAAAAACCTAAGGTTTTTGAAGGTGTTCAAGAGTTTTTAGAAGCACTCTCTCTCAAAAAAATTTATTGTGCTGTTGTAAGCAATAAAAAAGGAGATGATTTACGAAAAGAGGCCGAAAGTTTAAATTTAGCGCATTATTTTTCAAAGATCGTGGGAGCTCAAGACGCACAGCGCTCAAAGCCCTTTCCAGACCCTGTGGAACATGCCCTTAAAGATACAGGGCTAAATCCTCATCATCATTCTGTTTGGTTCATTGGAGATCGGTCTGTGGATATGGAATGTGCCCATGCGACAAAATGCATTCCTATAGAAGCAGCCTTTTTTGTTTCTAAAATTGAAGAAAATTATAGATATCCTCCAACTTTAACAATTCGTTCTTACCAAGAACTCATAAAAATGTTGAAATAACTTTTTTTTTTTGATACAAGTACTTTATTATTTGAATCGTTAGGCATCTATTTTTTTAAGGTGTTACTGATTGATGAATTAATTGTCGTTCCCTTTAATTTATTTAAAGGGAGTATTTGAGTCCAAAGTATTTCATTTGTAGGTTAATTTCTAAAAGTATTTAGATAACCATAAAAGGCTATAGAACGACCTGCAAAAGAAAGATGAAGGGATGCGTTAACACAAAAAAAGAAAGAGGGCACAATTATGTCTTCAGATAAAACAAACCTTCAAGATGTTTTCTTGAATCACGTTCGAAAGAATAAAGTTCCCGTTACAGTATTTCTTGTGAATGGCATTAAGCTGCAAGGAATGATTGTTAGTTTTGACAATTTTTGCTTGCAATTACGCCGAGACGGGCAATCTCAACTTGTTTATAAGCATGCCATTTCCACGGTAATGCCTCTTGGATCTATCCAATTCTATTCTCCAGGAGATGAAAATGCTGATTACGAGACGGATGCAGACCTAACAGATCTCTAGATTTTTTGAGCTGGGCGTTTCACAGAGACGAAAATAGAAGTCACTTTAACGAGTGGCTTCTTTTTTCGTCCATAAATTTCTAAAAAATTAACTTGTTATTTGCGATGTCCTCTGTCTCGGAATACGTGCCATAAGAGCTATCAGACACAAGAAAAATATATTGTCATTTAAATCTCCCGTTTTAAGAGCGTTTAAAAATCCAAATATAAAAAGAGTGAATAGGCTGATTTCTAAAGGATTTTTTACAATAGATTTGAAAGAAATTCCTTTGAGAGCTGAGACTAAAACACCGATAAAGAGCATAAAACCAATAAGTCCTGTCTCTGATAAAACTTCAAAGAAGATGTTATGGGGATGCCAAGCAATATCTCCAAGATTGTGAAAGAGGGGCCACGCCCCAAAACCACCACCTTGGATAGGATAGGTTAAAAACATTTTAAAGGCCGACACATAATACTCAAGGCGCAAAGTAATATTCATATCGGATGAAAGAGCTGTTGTGGGATCAGTTAAAAGAAGAGGTGTTCTTTCGATAAAAAGAGGGAGTCCTTGATAATTAAAAAGGCTATTAAACCCATAAAAAATACCTATAAAAATCAAACAAAAAAGAAGAGCATGATAAACAAGGAGCAAAGAAGGGCGATAAATCATATTTAAAAAATATAAAAAGAAAAGAGAAGCGCTTAGGGCAAGAACGGGTCCGCGTCCCCCCAAATTTAAAGAAACATAGAGAAGGGTTGCAGCACCTAAGAAGAGAAACAACTCTTTTACAAGAACTCTCTTTTCCTCAAAGATCTCGTGCGAAGATAATTTTAAAAAACCGTTTAAAGAATATATAAAAAGGATTAAAAAACCTGCTCCTAATGTTTGTCCTGTAACAAGATAGTTGGTTTCTAAAAATTCTCTAAAATTGATACCATAGGCCCAAAAGTCTCCTAAAACCCAAAAATGAACCAAAATTGCAAAAATTCCAATACTTACAAGAAATCGTTTAATTCGAAAAAAAGTCTTCCCAATAATATAATACGCCATTAAAAATCCTGAACAGGTGTAAATAAGATAACATAACGATTTTTGAACCCCATAAAATTGAGAGGGAGACCAAAGAAAAGTAACGAGGCTCCAGGCACTCCAAAGAATAAAAAGAAGAGGAGCACCTTTCAAAAACGATCCCCTTATTTTAAGCTTCAAATTATCTTTAAAAGCTAAAAAAAAGGCCCAAGGAATCAGCAGGAAGGTGACAAGAAGCGTTATATCAGGGCTTTTAAAAGAGAGCGCATTTTTAAACTGATACGAAAAGAGCCAGATCACAAAAATACCCTCAAAACAAAAGAGATATTTCAAAGTTTTTAATTGATTCATATGCTTTCACCACTTAAATAAGATTAAGGATTTTTCAGACCATTTTCAAAAAAGCTTGAGAGACTTATTTTTTTATTTATATCGCCTCTTATCTTTTTTCAAAGGTTTAAATCGCAATTTTTGCCTTTTATGAACTATATCAAATTTTGCAGGTTTTTTCTAGTTTTTTCATTGATCTTAAAATCATAAAAAAATAGAAGAGAAAAAAATCTCTTCTATTTTCAATAAGTTATAATATTAAAATGATCAGCTTAATCTTCCTTTTTTAGAAAGATACGCTTCAATATCAAGAATATAGTTTGTAATTTTCTCATAAAGCGTGAAATCTCTTTCTTTAGCAATAATCTCTGCTCTTAAGACTTGAGATTTGTGGACAAAGCTTTCTTTCATTAAAGATTCGACAGCCTCCACATTTGCAGGTTCAAATTTTAAGAATTCTGTGGATGTTGGAACAAGCCCTAAATATTTAAAATAAGGAACCATTGCTCCGTCTACCTCTTCAAGCCGGCCACCCTCTTTAAAGATTTTTAATCTTTTCATAAAGGAATTATTCTCTTTGCTCAGATTGAGTTTTTCTAATTTTAAAGACCTCAAGTCATCGTGTGTTGTTTCTCTGAGCGCCTTAAAGTCTGACATCCAAGCTACCATATGATCAAGCGTATCTTGAGCTTGATCAAAGGTTTCAGCCCCAAGAATCGTATAAATCGCCTCAAGTATTCTCTGGGGAGATCTCATATATTGAGGATTTTGCTCAGCACGCAGAGGAGGGAGGCTATCCATTTCCTTTTTCAAAAGCTGTACTGAAAGTAGAGTTTTTCGATAGTTTTTTCCGCCGATAAGAACCAGAAGGTTATCATCTTCGTGGGGGGAGTTTTGCCTTTGCCATTGATCAAATGGTTCTCCCCAACCCCAAAGATCATACTTACCTGGAAGTGTCGTGCTTAAGAGATTCAAAAGTCCAAGATATTTCGCCCCATTTTGCAAAAGAGCCGAAATCTTTGCGCTTTCTGAAAGATTTTCGGCTTTAATTGCTTCCATTTCTTCATCATAATTAAGCTCAATGCAAAGATTCCCGTGCTGTTGTAAAAGACCTATATACTCCGATTCTTTTCCATCTTGAATTCTTCCGCCAGCTCTTAAATGTCCTGTCTCATCAACAGAAGCAATTTTCTTTAGCTCCCCTAGAACTCTTTCTTTTTCCTTTTTTAAAGATGCCAATGGATCAGCTTGTGCTCCTCTTGACGCAAAAACAGGGGCATGGACAGGTCCCATACGGTCAGGGTGCAGTAATTCTTCCCCAATAGCTTCAATAACAAAATCAGGTTGAGGAGGAGCTGCGTTTAGCAAGCTAGAAGTTAGTAACAAAGCAGAAAAAGCAACAGCAGAGACGAGTACTTTAGATTTTTGAATGAGTTTAGAGGGCATAATTTAATTTCCTTTTAATAACGTTTAAAATAATAACGTTTAAAATCAACTTAAAATTTATATAGGGATTTATTTTCAAAAATTCAAGAGTTTCATTCTGATAAAAAAAACAGAGAGAAAAACCCCTCTGTTTTTCAGATGCTTCTAAAACGATTAAATCATGTTATTAGCTCATTCTTCCGGAACGTGAAAACACTTTTCCGTCTTGGTCTTTGTCAAAATTATTTACATCATCAAAACCTTTTGATGCATTTAGGGCAAAATTAAGTCCCGCCAAAAGAGTTGCAACGATAACAAGGGACATCAAAATTTTAGATTTTTTACTTAACATAATTTACTTCCTTTAAAACTAACTGAGCTTAAAAAAACATTTTTACCAACATTTCTTAGATATAAGTATCTTTTTGATGAAGTTCAATTTTTTTTCTGCAAAAACCCTTCTAAAATTCCTTATCTTCTCTAATTCATTCATTTTTAATTTTAAAAAGGAACTTTTTTAAAGCCCTAAAGGCTCTTTTTCCTTGTCCTTTATGTTGGAACATGGCACAAATAAGCCTAAGAAATTATCCTTTTTTCACACCTAATGTTATGTAAGGACACATTTAAACGTGACTGATTCCATCGAACTCCAATCAGATATTTCCCCGGTCTCACTCGAAGACGAGATGAAGCGTTCCTATATTGACTATGCCATGAGCGTTATTGTCTCACGCGCCCTGCCAGATGTCCGTGATGGACTTAAACCGGTGCACCGACGTATTTTATTTGCCATGAAAGAAGCGGGCAATGAATACAACCGGCCTTATCGCAAATCTGCACGTGTTGTTGGAGATGTGATTGGTAAGTACCATCCACACGGAGAAGGGGCCGTTTATGACTCGATGGTTCGTATGGCTCAGGATTTCTCCATGAGTGCCATGTTGATTGATGGACAAGGAAACTATGGATCTATGGATGGAGACCCGCCAGCGGCCATGCGGTATACGGAAACCCGCCTCAGTCATCTTGCTCATTTCCTTTTAGAAGATCTTGATAAAAAAACAGTCAATTATCGTCCAAACTATGATGAATCTTTAGAAGAACCCGTTGTTTTTCCAGCCCGTTACCCAAATTTGTTGGTAAATGGAGCCGCGGGAATTGCCGTTGGTATGGCAACAAATATTCCACCCCATAACCTTGGGGAAGTCATCGATGCCTGTATCTTGCAGATCGACAATCCATTGATTTCCGATGAGGAAATGATGGAGGTCATAAAAGGCCCTGATTTTCCAACGGGAGGTCAAATTCTAGGACGTCATGCTGTTCGGGAAGCTTTTTTGCATGGACGCGGATCTGTTTTAATGCGTGCAAAAACCCACTTTGAAGAAGTTAGAAAAGACCGTATGGCGATTGTCGCAACTGAAATCCCGTACCAGGTTAACAAAGCCCGTCTTGTGGAACGCATTGCAGAGACCGTTACCGACAAAATTATTGAAGGGATTTCAGATCTGAGAGATGAATCGGATCGGGATGGTGTCCGGGTTGTTGTCGAGCTCAAACGCGATGCAACACCTGAAGTTGTTTTGAATCAACTTTTTAAACATACACCCCTTCAAACGTCCTTTGGTGTTAACCTTCTTGCCCTTCATGAGGGGCGGCCCAAACTTATGGGGGTCAGGCGCGTCCTCGAGTATTTCATAGAGTTTCGGGAACAAGTTATTACCAATCGAACACGATTTGACCTCTTGAAGGCACAAGATCGGGCTCATATTTTAATTGGACTTGCCGTCGCTGTGGCTAACATTGACGCCATGATTGCCCTCATCAAAAGCGCCTCGGATCCCCAGGTCGCGCGTGAAAAACTCATGCAAACCCCGTGGCCTGCAGACATGGTGGCCTCTCTCTTGAATCTTATCCAAGAGGAAGCTCATAAGGTACAGAATGGCAAATATCTCCTTTCTGAAACGCAAGCGCGCGCTATTCTTGACTTGAGACTTCATCGTTTAACAGGCCTTGAGCGCGACAAAATTGCCCAAGAATTGGAATCGATTATTGAGCAAATTAAAGAATTCTTGGCTATTCTTGCTTCTAAACCGCGCCGTCTTGAAATTATGAAAACGGAACTTCTTGAAATTAAAGAAAAATTTGCCGTTCCCCGCCGTACTGAAATTATTGACCATTTTGGCGATCAAGACTATGAAGACCTCATTGAACGGGAAGACATGGTTGTTACTGTTTCTCATTCTGGCTATATTAAGCGTGTTCCGCTTTCCACATACCGTGCACAAAGACGGGGTGGACGCGGAAAAACAGGCATGCAAACCCGCGATGAAGACTTTGTAAATCAAGTCTTTATTGCAAATACGCACATTCCTGTCTTTTTCTTTTCGTCAAAAGGAAAAGTCTATCAAATGAAGACCTATCGCCTCCCTTTGGGCTCTGCCCAATCGCGCGGAAAAGCTATGATTAATTTGCTTCCTCTTGAAGAAGGAGAGGTCATTACAACCGTTCTTGCTCTTCCTGAAGAGAAAGAAACCTGGGAAAATCTTTATATTTTGTTTGCCACATCGCTTGGAAATATAAGACGTAATCGTCTCTCTGACTTTTCAAATATCCGCTCAAATGGTCTTATTGCCATTAAGCTCGATGGTGAAGAGAAGCTTATTGGAGTTCATATTTGTGAAGAAAATCAAGATGTTTTAATTGCAACGCGTCTTGGAAAATCCATTCGCTTTCCGCTTGATGCCTTAAGAATATTTGCAGGGCGTAGTTCAAATGGTGTGAGAGCCATTCGCCTTGGAAAAGAGGATACTGTCAACTCTTTGTCCGTTATCAATGAAACCCGGTTTACGCCTGAAGAGCGCGAAGCTTATCTCAGAAAAGCGAATAAAGATCGTCGGGGAGAAGAACTTGAATTTCAAGAAGAAGTGCCAGAAGAAGAGGGAGAGAAGTCTTCCAATATTCAAATAACGGAAGATCTCTATCGAGAAATGGCTGAAAAAGAGCAATTTATTTTGACCATCACTGAGAATGGATTTGCAAAAAGAACCTCATCTTATGCCTATCGCCGGACAAATCGCGGCGGGCAGGGGGTTGTTAACATGACGCTTGGGACTAAAACTGGAAATGTGATTTCGTCTTTCCCCATTGAAAATCAAGGTCAGGTCATTCTTGTGACCGATCAAGGCCAACTCATAAGGTGCCCCGTTCACGATATTCGAATTTGCGGACGTCAGTCACAAGGGGTTATTTTGTTCCGTGTTGGAAAAGATGAAAAAGTTGCTTCCACCGCAGTGGTACGGGAAGAAAATATTGAAGAAGAGGCGGATGAAGATATTCAAGAGGGTCAAATTGAATCTCTTCAGAATGAAGACAGTGAAAGTGTTCAGACTGAAGATCCTCAAACTGAGGGGGTTCAAAGTGAAGAGCCTCAAAGCGAGGCATAACCTTTTATGACAAAAAGAATCGGTGTTTTTCCAGGTACATTTGATCCTATTACAAAGGGGCATATCGATATTATCCGGAGAGGCACCCATTTTTTAGATCATCTCATCATTGGTATTTCGGAAAACCCTGGAAAATCTCCTCTTTTTTCTCCTCAACAACGTCTTGAGATGACTCTGCAAGAGATTAAAGAAACCCTTCCTCTCTTTAATCCAGGTTGCAAGGTAGAAGCTTCTCTTTTTTCAGGCCTTCTTGTTCGTTTTGCGGAATTTCGGGGGGCGACGCTTATCTTAAGAGGTCTCAGAGCTGTATCAGACTTTGAATATGAGTTTCAGCTTGTCGGAATGAATACTTATCTTTCTTCCAAAATTGAAACTGTATTTTTAATGTCTTCAGAACGACATCATTTTATTTCTTCACGGTTTGTAAAAGAAGTTGCTCTCTTGGGCGGAGATGTCTCTGAATTTGTCTCTCCTCTTGTTTTTAAATCGCTAAAAGAAAAAATACCACATCAATAAAATCTTGACCTTCGTTTGAAGTTCAGTATTATGCATTTGCATATGCCCCTGTGGCGGAACTGGTAGACGCGGCAGACTCAAAATCTGTTTTCTGCAAGGAAGTGGGAGTTCGACTCTCCCCGGGGGCACCACTCATTTTGATGATTTCTCAAAGGGCTATTTTTATAAAATGTCACGCTTATCTGCCCTTTCCTTGAAAAAGGTCGCAAGCGACCTTGCACTCCTTCCAAAAGATATTTGGGGTGTGGGATTTGCTAATTTATTTATTAACCTTTCCACCATTATTATTTTTAGTCTTTATAGCATCTACCTTGTTGAAATATTGGGCGTAAGCCCCTGGGTGGTTGGAATTTGGGATGGTCTTTTACAAGCTTTTGCACTTATGAGCCGTATTTTTTCTGGAATGATCAGTGATTATTTAAGAAAACGAAAGCTCCTTCTTTTAATTGGATATGGATTTGCAGCGATTTCGCGACCTCTCTTAGCGTTTTCTCCTCTGCTTTCTATCTTCATGATAGGTCATGCCTTAGATCGTCTTGGAAATGGGATGCAAGCCGCTCCCCGAGATGCTTTAATTGGCGACATTGCTCCCAAACATCTCAAAGGCGAGTGCTATGGACTCAGGCAAACTCTTGCGATTGTAGGGTCTGCTCTTGGGTCTCTTTTAACAATTCCCCTCATGATTTGGACTCATAACAACTATCGACTTTTATTTCTTTTTTCCTTTATTCCTGCTTTTATAGGAGCTCTCATAATTTTCTGGATGGTAAAAGAGCCCAAACTTCCACCTGTGGCAGCCTATAAAAAACATTTCATTAAACTTTCTAATATTATGCAGCTCTCAAAGAGCTTTTGGTTGGTAATTGGACTCAGTTCAGTTTTTACATTGGCACGTTTTGGGGAGGCTTTCCTCTCCTTACGTGGCAAAAATTTAGGCCTTGAGACTCACAATATTGCTCTTATTATGCTTGTCATGAATATTTGTAATTCATTTGCCGCTTATCCTTTTGGACGATTATCAGACATCTATGATCGCCGAATTCTTTTAGCGATTAGCTTTTTTATTCTTATTTTATCAGATTTTATTTTGGGGTTATCCAATTCACTGACCTGGGCCTTTGTGGGGGTTGGCTTGTGGGGAGCGCAAATTGGGGCAACAACAAGCCTTATTCTTGCCATGATTGCAGATACGGCGCGACCTGACCTAAGAGCAACAGCTTTTGGAATTTATTATCTCATTACCGGCCTGGTTCACCTTATTGCCGGCGCCTGGGCAGGTCTTGTCTGGGAATATTATTCCCCTCAGATGACCTATCTTGTTGGCGGCGGGATTACGCTTATCTCTCTCGGAGGAATTGCCTTTCTGCCCTCCTTTAGCCCAAAGGATATTCAATTAAGAAACAGAACTTAAAAATTGCCTCTCCCCTAAATTTATGATTGAGGCTGAGATAAAGATAAATAAAAACCTCCATAGGCTTACCCATGGAGGTTAATAATAAAATAAGGTTAAATTCTCACTCTTTTTAATGAGTTAAAAAGTTAATAAAAAGCCCCCAATCCTAAAATCGGGCTCGATTTTTGACGGAAGAACTCTCTGACCATTAGGCAAAATTCTTGCAAGCGTCCATTCCCCCTGTTCTTGAAAAACATGAATAGATGGGTCAGAATAATGTTGATAAGATTGAGAATTAAAGTCGCGGAACCCTCTCGCTGAATGTTTTGGGGTCAGTCCATAAAGTTTGTTATCGCTCGCAAATCCACCTTTTTTAAAAGCATCAAATATATGGGCTTCCTTTAGAGTCACATTACGGTTAGAGGGTAACACAGTTGAATATAGAATCGAAAATTGTAGCTGACCCTGGGTTTGAGGGAAGCTGCTATGCGTTACTGTAACTTGGGTATGACTCTTAAATTCCATTTGACCCGTAATATTATTGAGGACATTAGCAGGAGGACCTCTCAGTTCCCAAGTAGAAGAAACATCCTCATAAACGACAGAAATTTCTGAGTTTTCGCGTAAAGAATAGACAGTTTGACCTGGTAAAACAAGGACAGAAGAGAACAAAGATGCACAATAATCTGGATTTATTGACCCAACACCGCACTCTGCGGCTAAGCCTGCTTCCAATAACGCTTGAAAAATGCCCTCTTTTGTGGGTAGGGGGGCTTGATGCGTCGCTGGATGACCACTCATGGGACCCATATCTGGTAAAAAGGGCTGAGGCTGCATCTGAGCTCCTGCGAAGTGACCTTCATGAGCTACAGGTCGAGTTGCCATTGGAGCTACCATTGGAGGTAAAATAACCGGAAATTGTGATGCTGTTGGCGGAGTAAATGAAGCACCCATAAAAGATTGAGGAGGTTGATGCGAAACAAGTACCCAATTTGCACCATCATGAGTTATCTTGGTTGTACCGTTTACATTTACATAAAAAAATTGATGTCCATTTACCTGTTTCTGATATTGCGAAACGAGATTTAAACGTTCCTCTGGAGAGGTCATCATACGAGCAAACCCAGCTCTTACGAGTGCCTTGGAAATATTTACCTGATCATTGGCATCCAGGGATACTTGTGGGGCAACTATCCCTGGACGAGGAGCAGCACCCCAATCAGCGTCCATTCCAAAAACGTGTCCACTCATTAAAACGCCGATTGTTAAAAATCCAGAAAGGAAGTTCTTTGACTTCATAAAAGAAGTTTTTTTGATAAAATTGAGTTTCATTCTAAAAATACCTTTGATTTAAATTTATCGTAATTTATAAATTAACCTACTTTTTTATATAAGGTTTTATCCACTAAAATTCAAGACCTGAGGACTTTTTTGAACACAAAAAATGAGAATTCACATATAATAATTTGAAGTTATTTAATTTTATTTTTTAAAATTAAAGAAAAAGCGCGAGAAAAAAAATCAAAAACGTCAAAAAGGAAACTTAAAACACCCGCTTTTTAATTTACAACCATGCTTTGCGAATAGACTCTTCTTCAGACGGTTTTTCTTGCCACTCTTGAACAAACTTATGAAGTTCAGGATCTTTAGGATCTGTCAGAACAATTTTAAAATTAAGGTATTGATCTCCTTGTTTTCCATCTTTTTCTGGAATGATCCCTTTTCCTTTAAGACGCAGTGTTTGTCCTGTATTCGTCCCTTCTGGAATGTTGACCATCACAGGGCCATGGATTGTGGGAACTTGGATCTTTTTCCCGAGAACAGCCTCTTTTAGTCCAATGGGCACCTCAAGATAAATATCAAATCCCTTCCGCACAAAATAGGGATGCGGTTCAATATGGATTTCAATATGAACGTCTCCGGAAGGACCATTTCCAAGCCCTTTTTCGCCCTGGCCTTTAAGTCTGAGCTTTTGTCCTTCCTCTATTCCTGCGGGAATTGAAACACTCAGTGCCTTTCCATCTAAAAGGGTTATACTTCTTTTCGTTCCAAGAGCCGCTTCCCGAAAATTAATGCGTAAAATAACGGATACATCACGCCCTTTCTCTGAAAAGGGATGTCCTCGTCGCGCGTCCTGTCCTCCAAATCCAGAGGTTCCTCCCCCTTGCTTAAAAACCCTTGAAAACATATCTTCATTTGAAAAAATATCCGAAAAGTCAAACCCTCCATGAGCCTGAGGTCCTTGACCCTGCTGGTAGGCTTTATAATAAGCATGCTCAGGACTTTCAGTGCCTTGATCATCGATTTCACCGTGATCAAAGCGGGCGCGTTTATCAGGGTCAGAAAGTAGATTATAAGCTCCTGTTATTTCTTTAAATTTTTTTTCAATTTCTTTGTCATTTGGATTTAAATCAGGGTGATATTTTTTTGCAAGCTTCCGATAGGCTTTTTTAATCTCTTCTGCAGAGGCTTTTTTTTGAACGCCTAACGTTGTATAGGGATCTGCCATGGTTATTCTTCTGTACCTTCTTTACACATCTTTTGATTATATCTCACAGCCTTCGGAAGAAAAAGAAAAAAAGGCACCCATCAGGCTGTCTAAAAAAATATCTCCCTTTTTTATAAAAGGGAGATATTTCCTTGTAATTTGTTACGACCTTAGTTGTTACTAACAATCTGCCAAGAGCCGTCAGGTTGACGACAAGCTGTCCCATATCCTTGCTGCTTTTTACCTCCAACTTCGATGGTCTGGGTAAACTCACGACAATATTGCCCATTTTGAGTTTGAAAGGTTTTTGTAGGTGTTATTGTCCCAGAATGTCCAGAATCTGGATTTGCCCATCTTTGAGTTTGTCCTGAGGGAGCACTTTCAAAAGATTTTTGAGCCGTCTTATCGGCATACATTTGATCCGCCTTGTCCAAAGAAGACCCAATGCTATTTCCAATAA
This sequence comes from Alphaproteobacteria bacterium 16-39-46, assembly GCA_002257235.1. GTDB lineage: Bacteria > Pseudomonadota > Alphaproteobacteria > 16-39-46 > 16-39-46 > 16-39-46. The sequence continues at coordinate 4,658 of NCGZ01000004.1, read as the reverse complement.
ACGCGCCCAAAAGAGTTCCAGCAGCCACCCCAACAAGCTGACCTGTTCCTTTACCAAACTGAGATCCGATTGCGGCGCCTCCAATCCCTCCGAGGAGTGTTCCTCCCGTTTCTTTGGGACCACCTGTCATACACCCTGAGAGTGTTGAAATAACTGCAATTCCAGCTATTACAGAAACATATTTATGAGAAACCATTGAAAATCCCTTTACCTAATAGTAAGTCATAATGACTTGTTTTCTAAAAATCTTCCTTGTAAGAAGATAGTGTTATACTGTTATATTCTTATATCATGAATGTCTTTTTGAAAGCAAATCCTAAAGAAAATCCATTCTAAAAAAATTTAGGCCTGAAAAATTTTAGGCCTCATCTTCAAAACTTATAAACGACGGGAGCGTTCTCAAAAACATGGCCTCTAAAAAAACACTTTTCATCGAATTTCATTGGGATTCCCTCTTAGGAAACCTTCCTAAATCCTTTAACTTGGTCAAAATTGCAACCTTTGCGTCTCTTATTGTTGCTCTCATTTTAATTGGCTTAAAACTATTTGCCTACATGCTTTCTGACTCTTTAAGTATTTTATCCACGCTTGTAGACTCAATGCTTGACGGAATTGCATCTCTTATTAATTTTTATGCCGTTAGACGCGCTTTAAAGCCTGCAAGCACCCTCTATCGTTTTGGGCATGGTAAAGCAGAAGCCATTGCCGCTCTCGGGCAATCTATGTTTATTGCTGGATCCTCTTTTTTCTTACTTTTTTCTGCAACACATCGATTTTACGATGTAACACCTTTGGAAGACACGAGTATTGCTATCGGGATAATGTTTTTTTCTGTTTTTTTAACACTTATTCTTGTGAGTTTTCAGCGGTTTGTTATCCATAAAACGCGTTCGCTCGCAATTTCTGCTGACTCTCTCCATTATGTAAGTGATATTCTGATTAATTTTAGCGTTATTATCGCCTTACTCCTTGGAAATTGGCTTAAATTTAACCTTATTGATCCTATTTTTGCAATTTTTATTGCTGCCTATATTCTTTATTGTTCTTTTCGTATGGTGAAAGAAGCCCTCGTTGTGTTAATGGATCGAGAACTTTCAGAAGAAAATCGAAAAAAAATCATTGAAACTGTTTTAAATCACCCAAGTGTTTTAGGTCTTCACGACTTAAGAACACGCTCCTCTGGCTCTCATACTTTTATTCAACTTCACCTTGAACTTAACGATTCAATGCCTCTTATTGAATCCCATAAAATTGCAGATGACGTGGAGAGCAGTCTTTTAAAAGAATTTCCAACAGCTGATGTCTTAATTCATCAAGACCCCCAAAGTGCTGTCGATCCGCTTTCTCTAAATAAAGATAAAATTTGGGAACAATACACCCGCTAAAAAAAACTTCCTCTAAGAATACATAAAAACAACAGGTTGTTTTTTGGGCGCCTTATCGTTTTGACTTAAAAATTAAGACTCATTCGAAAAAATCATTTGACTTATGCATTTATTATGTGCTTATTAAAGAAAGTCTTTTCATTTCCGTGCCATTTTGTGGTATAGAAAAAAACAAATTTAAGAAAAAATTTAAGACAATTTTAAAAATGCTTGAATTTTTTTCCGTACACTGTATGAATTTTAATCCTTACTTTAATTTTTTCAGGGAGACCTCTTTATATGACTCTGCAAAAAATCCATAGAATAGAAGACGAAGGAAATTTAAACGACATGATGATCCAAGAAGGTATGCCATTTAAAGAATCAGAAAGTCTGCGTCATTTTATAAATTCACATGGGGTAAAACCTCTTTTGATGTGGGTGTCTGCAACTTTCCTTTATTGCTATCAGTTTTTTTTAAGAACTTCCCCAAGTGTTATGGAAGATGTTTTGCGTGAAGAGTTTTTAATGGACGCTCAGTCTTTTGGGCTTCTTGCTTCATTTTATTACATTGCTTATTCTGTTTTGCAGATTCCCATGGGCGTTCTGATTGACAAAATAGGATTAAGGCGTATTTTAACCTTTTCAGCAGCAATGTGTTCTTTAGGAGCCCTTGTTTTTGGCGTTTCTGAGGGACATATTCTCGCAAAAGTTGGGCGTCTTTTTATGGGCGTTGGATCTGCAGGTGTATTCTTAAGCTGTTTAAAACTCATCACCTTATGGTTTCCCAAACGTAAATTTGGAATTTTTGTTGGATTTACCATGATGATGGGGACTTTTGGTGCCATTGGTGCCCAAACCCCTCTCGCTTTGATGATTGAGGCCCTTGGATGGAGAATGTCCCTTATTGTCATGTCTGGAGTAGGGGCCTTATGGGCTATCTTATTGTGGACCCTCATAAGAGATAGAAAAGCGCCTCTTGGTTTAAAGTCCGAGGAAAAACCGATTCCGCTTCTTGTCGGACTGAAACAAATTGTAACAAATTCCCAGATTTGGCTTGCTGCTTTATATGGAACAACCATGTATACGGTCCTGTCGTCGTTTTCTGATTTATGGGGCCCCGCTTATTTGATGAAAGCTTATCATTTAGACAAACCTCTCGCCGGTCTTGCATCTTCAGCTCTTCTGCTGGGCGTTGCTGTTGGGGGTCCTTTTTTCGGATATGTCTCAGAGCGCTTTAAAAGCCGAAAATTTCCCATGCTTATTGCCGCAATTGGAAGTCTTTTCTTCTTTTCTTTATTCTTATACACCGCAAATCTCTCCCTTTCTGTTATTTTTATCTTCCTCTTTTTAGTGGGCTTCTTTGTCGGGGGAAAACTCATGAATTTTGCTGTTGGAACAGACAGTGTCCCTTATTCATTAAGTGGGACAGCGACAGGGTTCATTAATGCCTGCTGCATGACCAGTGGTGTAATATTTCAGCCTTTTATTGGGTGGCTTATGCATCAGGTCTGGGATGGAAAACTCATAAATGGTATTCCTCAATACACAGCTCAAAATTATGTTTTTGGACTTTCGGTTATTCCTATTTGTATGTTGCTTGCCATTGGAATCACACTCATGACACGGGAGTCCTACCCAAAATAGTCTAAAAAATGGAGAAATTGCGTATTTTTTCGTCAAAATGACTTCTTTTCATCGATTTCCTTAAAAACCCCTCGACAGCATGGGCTTATTTTTGATATAGGTCTTTCATATCTGGGGGCGCTTAGCTCAGGTGGTAGAGCAGCTGACTCTTAATCAGTAGGTCGAAGGTTCGAATCCTTCAGCGCCCACCAATGTTTTCAAGGCTTCAAGAGAAATTTTAAATTTAGGCTTTTTATGCCAGGTAGCGAGCGCATAGGTCGCATTTGAGGGAATTTCGTGACCTGAAGATGGTACGTACCTGCGAGCCAATTATAAGCTCACGCATGGGTGCACAAGGAAAAACTTTAGATGTTGAAAAGAAAATATTCTAAAAAATTGTCAGAATTACAGGGGATTCAGAAGGCTTCTATATTTTTTGTCATATTTAGATAAAATACTCTAAATTTACAGAATTTGATCATGTCTTTCAAACCTGTTCTTTCTTGTTCCTTAAAAGTTGAGTTATATCCATTTTACACCAGGTGTATTTTGTGGTAATTCTTCAGACTCTGTAAATGGGGAATAATAACACACAAGTAAAAACTATAATTTATTATAAATACTTTGAAAATAAGAAGAAATTAGAGGGGCATATGAACTATTTTTGTTTTATTTTTAGAAAACACAAATTGATGAAAAGATGTTTTCAAATAATTAGGATCATTTTTACGGGATTAATAATTTTTAGTTTTGCAATATCTTCCTCCTATGCTTCTCCTTTAGGAAGAATAAGATCTAATCTCTTTCATAGCCTTGAAGTCTTCAGATATCCGCATGCAAGAATGATTTCAAAAATTCAACAACCTCTTCCATCACGACTTCAAGAAGCTCCTATTTTAAGGAAATCTACTTTTCAAATACCCTATCGTCAGTTTTCCAATTCTTTTAACCCGGAAAAAGAACGCTTAGAAATAGAAAGAGCACTTTCTAAAAAAGAGTTACAAAACCAGCATGAGATCAATAAAATGGAGTTACAAGACCAGCTTTATGAAAATAACAAAGTGTTACAACAACAGAGAAGTCTCAATGACAGGGAGTTACAAGCAGCTATTAGCAGTTTTAAAAAAGAAACTCAAGAAACTATGCGCCGTTTTAAAGGGCAAACTATAATAGTTCTGGCATTACTTGTTGGAGGGTTAGGAGTTTTAAAATATTTATTAAATCAAACTGAATCACCTCCTCTTGTCGCGAGATCTCCTCTCGAACCCCTGAGGGAAGAATATATTAGATGGTATCTTGAAGAAGTAAATTTACCCAACGCCTTTAGATTAGAAAAACAACCTCAGATTTTTAATAGTTATGCATGGGGAGATACTGCACGAAATGAAGTTGTTCATCGCTTAGGCCGTGACTTAAAAAGAGTGAGTAAAAATGCCCTTCTCGATATAGAAGATAATCCTCCCGCTACAGATCTTTATGAATTTGCTGGAAAAATTTCAGATTCACACTATGTTATTTTGATGGGAACTCGTCTTCTCAAGGAGAAATGTGAGGGAGAAAAAGACTGTGTTAACGCGATTCTCAACTTTTCATGGCGTAAAAATTTGAATCTTATATCACCATAAAAAATAGAGTTGAAAGACACAGCCAATTTTTGTAATTTTTGTT
>NCGZ01000003.1 GCA_002257235.1 Alphaproteobacteria bacterium 16-39-46 | reverse complement strand
GATACTACTCATTAATTTTTTCCGTCTGGGTTTTTTCAGAAATTTAACTTGGTCGTTGCCATCTCACAACACCAACTCTTCAATCGCGAAAGGTATAATGTTAATTTATTTATTCGTTCGCATTTAGGTATTCTACCCCATAAAAGATCAGATTTCAACTCTTCTCCAGCTGTATGTCTAAGTTCATAAGAAATGAGGCTCAAGCAACCACCTTCAAAATAGACTGAATACCCTAAAGAAAGGAGTTTTCGAGCGCCTCATGATAAATTAATATCTCATTTTCAAGTTTTTTTGTTTTTTTGAAATTCAATTAACTTGAACCTCAAATCTCGAAAACCATACCATCATAGGCTACTTCGACGTGAGCAGGAAGTTTTTTCGAAAGCTCTTCATAGTCCATTTCAAAGTTTAAGTGCGTTAAGATCGCGCGTCTTGGCTGAACACGTTCGATCCAACTTAAAGCTAAAGACAAATGAGCATGGGTTAAATTGGGCTCGTACCGAAGACAATCAACGACCCAAGTATCAATGCCCTTCAACGCTTCAAAGGCCTGATCATTGAGTTGAACAACATCTGTTGAATATGCAAAATTCTGCACCCGAAACCCCAAAGAAATCTCAAATCCATGATCTTGTTCAAAGGGAATCACCGTTACATTTTTAACCTGAAAGGCCTCAGTAATAATGTGAGGGGCTAAAAAAGACCCGTGATGCGGGGCAGCACTGTCGGGTGTCTGAAACGCATAATTAAAGCGGTTTTTCAAAGCGTTTATCGTTTTTTGAGATCCATAAACAGGAATGAGTCTGTCCCAAGTCCGCGCTAAAAATTGAAGATCGTTAATCCCATGACAATGATCTGCATGGGCGTGCGTAAAAAGAACAGCATCGATATGGGCAATTTTATTGATAAACCCCTGATCTTTAAGATCTGGGGACGTATCCACCAAAAGAGAGACTTCCTTATTTTCAATATAGATAGAAGCACGGGTGCGTCTATTTTTAGGGTTTTGAGGATCACACGCCCCCCACCCCTTTCCCCATTCAAGCCCCCATACAGGAACTCCTTGAGCCGCACCACATCCTAGAATTGTCACGCGCATTTAGAATTACTCTCAAAAAGGTTATCGTTCAGGAGCGCAGCGTGGCACTTTCCAAAATAAAGAATGAAAATTTTCCGTTGTCACGGTTTGCAACTCTTCAAAAGAAATGCCCTTAAGATCTGCAACACACTTGGCCGTCTCAATCATAAAGGCCGGCTCATTTCTTTGTCCACGATAAGGGACAGGGGCTAAAAAAGGAGCGTCCGTTTCAACAAGAATTCTTTCAAGGGGAATTTTTTTGACAATATCACGCAAAAAATCTGCTTTCTTAAAAGTCACAATGCCTGAAATTGAGATATAAAACCCAAGATCTAAACACTCAAAAGCAAATTCTTCTGTTCCACTAAAACAATGAATAACACCGGGTGCTTTTCCATTTATGGGACCTACATTTTCATCTCTTAAAATTTTTAAAAGATCAGCTTCACCGTCTCTGGAATGAATCACAAGTGGAAGCCCTGTTGCTTTATGGACAGCAACATGAACACGAAACGATTCTTTTTGAATCTCTTCAGGGCTGTGGGTGTAGTAAAAATCCAATCCCGTTTCTCCAATTCCCACAACTTTTGGATGGACTGTTGCCTCTAAAAAATCAGCAATAGCTAAGGAAGTATGATGAGATGTTTCATGGGGATGGGCTCCAATGGTACAGAAAACAGACGGCTCCTTTTCGGCAAGAGAGAGGATACCTGGAAACTCTTTTAAATCGGTACAAATTGAGAGCATCACTTGAATATTTGCCGCATGCGCATTTTTAATTACCTGATCCACTTCTTCTTGAAGATCAGGATAGAGATGACAATGACTATCAACCCAATAAGAATTCTCCACGTTTAAACACTCTCTTCTTTAAATTTTGGAAAAATAACACTTGGAGGGGGGAGCAGAACGCCTGTCTGAAGAGGCGTCTCCAAATCTTCAAATCCTCTTTTGTCGAGAGGAAGCGCAAGCTGATCTAAAATTTTTCCACTTGAATCTGGAAGAAGAGGCTGCAGAAGAATTCCAATTTTCTGCAGCGCCGTACAAAGTACATAAAGAACTGTTTCCATGCGCTCTGGATCTGTTTTCTTAAGCGCCCAGGGCGCTTGATGATCAACATAACGATTTGATGCCGCAATCACCTTCCACACCTCTTCAATGTAACGATGAAGTTCTTGATCTTTTAAAATCATGGGTCTGATCTTAGAAAGAAGGTTTGACGACATTTCCATCAAGTCCTTATCTTCTTGATTCAAAGAACCTTTTGACGGAATACGACCTTCTGCATTTTTTTGAATGAAAGAAAGAACACGCTGCGACAGGTTTCCAAGATCATTGGCCAAATCCCCATTCAACCTTCCGACAAGATGCGCCTTGGAAAAGTTTCCGTCTTGCCCAAAGGGAATTTCCCGCATTAAAAAATAACGCACGGGATCAAGTCCATACGTTTCAATCAAAGCCACCGGATCAATCGTATTTTTAAGAGATTTTGACATTTTTTGCCCTTCATTTGTCCAGAAACCATGGGCAAATATTCTGCTTGGAAGGGGGAGATCTGCGGCCATTAAAAAGGCAGGCCAATAAACCGTATGAAACCTCAAAATATCCTTTCCCACCACATGTAGGGCTGGCCAGAATTTTTTAAAATCTTCGGTCTTTTCTGGATACCCAAGAGCCGTCAAATAGTTTGTCAACGCATCGAGCCATACATATATAACATGCTTGGGATCATTGGGAACTTCAATTCCCCATGTAAAGCTGGTCCTTGAAACAGAGAGATCTGTCAGCCCGGATTTAACAAATTGGATCACTTCATTGCGGCGCGAGACAGGCCCAATAAAATCTGGATGATTCTCATAATAGTTAAGAAGTTTTTCCTGAAACGCTGAAAGTTTAAAAAAATAACTTGGCTCTTCAACCCATTCCACCGGAGCCCCTGTCGGTGCTTTTCCGTCTTTTATCTCCGATTCTCCGTAAAAAGCTTCATCTCGAACAGAATACCATCCTTTATAAGAGTCCAGATAAATATACCCTTTTTCAACAAGCGTGTTCCATAAATATAAAACGCCCTTAATATGCCTCTCTTCTGTTGTCCGAATAAAATCATCTGAAGAGAGTTTACAGAGGGGGATCAGACTCTGAAAATTTTCAGAAATTTTATCCACAAAAGCTTGAGGAGAAAGACCGGCATCCTTGGCTGATTTTTCAACCTTTTGCCCGTGCTCATCTGTTCCTGTTAAAAACTTCACTTCATGCCCATCAAGACGTGCAAACCGTGCCATTACATCGCACGCAACGTTGGTATAAACACTCCCGATATGAGGAACGTCATTCACATAATAAATGGGGGTGGTAATGTAAAAAGGATCAGGCACTATAAACTCCATACTTAAAATCTTACTTTTTCATAGGAGACAGAAGACTTCAAGCTGAAAATGCCTTATGAACCTCTAAAAATACACAACTCAAGACTTGCTTCATATCAAGATCAAACGCCAAAGCCTCCCTTAATATATCTTGAACTCTTTGCCAAAGACCAAGTCTTTCAGCAATAGACATAAGGAAAACCATCTTTTTTTGAGAGGAAAATTCATTTTTTTGGAGACCCAAAAACATGCCAAGAACTTTTAAAAAATAGCCGTATATAACGTCCGTGGAGAGACGATCATTCTTATGTTTCTCCAAAAAAACTTGAATCAGGTCAAAGGGAATCACTTGCTCCTTTGGAGACAGGGCACATCCTTCAAAGAAAGAAATAAGACGATCGTAAAAAACCTTTCCGCCCAAGACATGAACGTTTTGTCCAAATCCCGGAGATCCTTCTGAAAAGCTCTCTAAGAAATTGATCTCCTCCTCAGTCACCTCTTCAAGATTTTGACGCAAGATATTGCGCGTTATCTTCTTGTCGAGGGGAGACAGACGTATTTTATGGACACGTGATAAGATCGTGGGCAACATGAAATTTTCTTTTGACGTCACAAGAATTAAGAAAACATGCGCGGGGGGCGCTTCCAGAATTTTTAAAAGGGCATTCGCGGCATTTCGGTTCATCAAATGGGCCTCATCTATCAAAACACACCGAACACTCCCTTCCCTTGGCGTTTGATGCAAAAACTGAATGAGATGCCGGATCGCCTCAATCCCAATTTCAGAAATAGAAGTCTCTTCCCCCTCAGGAACGGCTAAAAAATCTCCAAAACTTCGTTGAACAAACCGTCGAAACACAGGATGAGAAGCAGAAAGATAAAGAGAGTCTTTCTCGAGAACTCCTTCTTCTCCCATCCCTGATGCACATAAAAAGCGGCTTAAGCGATACCCAAGCGTTGCCTTTCCGATTCCTTGGGGCCCCGTTATTAAAAGGGCATGGGGGAGTCTATTCTCTTGGATAAGCCGTCTTAAATTTTTTTCAACAGTCTCATGTCCCAAGAGGTGTTCTTGGGTCAAAGGTGACACCGTTGTTTTAAGGGTCTCTTTATCGATATTATCCGCTTTTGCCATAAGATCTCAGAGCTTTCTTTCTCTTGTTTTTTCAACCAAGGCAAATCCTATAGGGGATTCTTATTCAGATCAAGAACGTTTGATCCGCTTTGACAAAAAGACCCCTCAAAACTTTTGATAGAAAAAGTTAACTTCTTAAATTTTAGCCCACTCACATTGACACTTCTTAGGAAATTTAATAGAAAAATTTTTGGGGAGGCACAATAAATTCACCGGCTTTTTGGTAGCTTATAGGATACAATAAAAATGAACTATGTTATTCAGTATTTTGAAACTGATTCTGGCAAGTCCCCTTTCATTGAGTGGCTAGATGATCTTAAAGATAGAAAAGGGGCTGCTCTTATCAAATCAAGAATTGATTGACTTAGATTTGGTCTCTTTGGTGATTCTAAAGCTTTGGGCCCAAACATTTTTGAATTACGCATTCATTATGGGCCTGGGTATAGAGTTTATTATGCAAAATCTTAAGAAAATATCATTATCTTGTTATCTGCCGGAGAAAAATCAACACAACGAAAAGATATCAAAATTGCAACAAATTATGCTAAGACATTACAGGAGAATTCAAATGCCAAAGCTTCGAAATTATGACCATTATCTTATTGAAAGTCTTAAAGACCCTCAAGAAGCCTATCTTTACTTAGCTGCCGCTTTTGAAGATGAAGATCCCCGTATGGCTGGCATTGCCCTCGATAATGTGCTTAAAGCACGCAATTACAGTGTGAGACAAATTTCCGAAGAGTCTCATTTAAATCGTGAACACCTGTATCGTATCTTCTCAGGACACTCTAAGCCTGAATTTAAAACAATTAAAGCCTTGTGTCATCTCGCTGGATTTAATTTAACAATTCAAGCAGAAGGACATCATTTTTCGGCATAGATTCTTTCGTTTTAAAAAGGTCTTTCCAGAGAATCCTCTCTATTTGGAAAATAATTCTTTACATAATTTTTCTTGCTTTTACGCGTTTCTTCATCTTTAGAGCGCGTTTTTGTATACTTAAATTTTAGATTCAAAATTTATAACACTTAGACCAGGTATTCTTGAAAAATCTGCACTATTTGAAGTTAAGATTGAATATCCATGAACAAGAGCTGTTGCTCCTATCATAATGTCATGTACTCCGATTGTTATTCCTTTTTGCCAAAGAAGATAAATTAAATTTGAATAGAGTCGTGCTTCCTCTTCCTGAAATGATAACGAGGGGATATTATTGATAATATTTTCTACAAACGCAGCTCTTTTAATTTTTCTTTCTTCTGTGTTTGCTCGATAGACTCTTACAAGAAGCTTAGAAATACTAATAACGCTTATATAAGCTTCCTCATATTTTTCATAATGCATAAAATTTATTTTTTTTCTTTCTGTTTCTATAATAACAGATGTGTCAATAATTAATCCCATTTATCAATTAGCTCTTCTTTTTTCTCACGCATAAACTGAATATCTCTTTCAAAATCTTCAAGTTCTTTTGAAGATAAAAAAAGACCCTTCTTAAGAACTCTTTCGAGTCCTGCCATAGACAGACCAGACTTACGTTTAGGTGGAGATAGACACGCAACAATCTGAGAGCCTTTTTTAATATTGAACTCCTCTCTTTTATAATAAACGCGCCCAATAATATTACCAAAATTTCTTACAACTTGCGTTACCGTAATGAGGTTCATAATTCTCTTTCCTCCTATAAAATCATATAAAAATATTATATGATTTTATGTGATTGAAAAAGAGTCATAAATATCATCGAGCTGCAAAGGTATCCGTCCTTATCGCGAGCGGGCGAAAATCTCCATTTTTTGGGTATCTCGACACTTCTCGAGACTTGTGGTTTGTATTGCTTAAGATGTAAGAAGATCAATCCATCAGTCAACCCAACTTCAATCTTCACCATGATCGAAATTTAATTGCCTAAAATCATTTAAAGGACCTCTCTTTCCACTATTTTTTCCTTTTGATTTCAAAACTATAAAGTGCATTACTAAACAAGACCATGCGCCTTCCCTGAACAAAGTCAGAATAAGTTAATCTAGACGACCCTAGGAGTCTCTCAGAATAGGCGTGTGGAGATTCTTCAAAAATACTCAGATTGTCTTTGTTAAGAATTTCTAAAAGGTAGTCACGCTGATCGTCTAATAACCACGCATATTTTTTCTCATGAATCATTGTTCTAAGAAAAAACTTCTCTTCCTCTGGAGATTCAAAAGAACGTGATGAAATATATTTTGAAGGAGATAATTTCAAAGGATTTTTGGAGAGAGACTTATTTTTCTCTCCTTCCAGATCTCTATCACTTTCCATTGCGTAAAGATCTGGGGAAATTAATAAGAATGAACTCAGCAAAAGGAACGATTTTTTTATAAACATACTGATCTTTCTGAAAGTTGAAGAATTTAAATCATCTACAAGCGTTATAAAGAATTCTTATAAAATTTAATAAAACATATTTTCCTAAAAAATCAAAGCTGAAATAAAAACCCATAAAAAAACCCTTAAGAATCTCTCCTTAAGGGTTTTTTAGCTCAATCAGATTAATCTTAACTATGAGAGAGTGCTGCCAGCAAAAGCAGCGCCACAATGTTAATAATCTTAATCATAGGATTAATCGCAGGACCTGCGGTATCTTTATAGGGATCACCCACTGTGTCACCTGTAACGGCAGCCATATGAGCCGGAGATCCTTTTCCGCCTAAATTACCATCTTCGATGTATTTTTTAGCATTATCCCAAGCTCCACCACCAGAAGTCATGGAAATTGCCACAAAAATACCCGTGATAATCGTTCCCATCAGCATCGCCCCTAAAGCAGAAAAGGCCGCTGCTTGTCCTGCAATCCAGAGCACTAAATAATACAAGACAATCGGAGACAAAACAGGAAGCAAAGACGGTGCGATCATTTCTTTGATGGCTGATTTTGTTAAAAGATCAACGGCCTTTCCATACTCAGGTTTTGCCGTTCCTTCCATGATGCCTTTGATCTCTTTAAATTGGCGACGAACTTCGACCACAACAGCGGAACCAGCACGACCAACCGCCTTCATGCAAAGAGCGCCAAAGAGAAACGGCAGAAGCCCCCCAATGAAAAGCCCAACCACCACAAAAGGATCTTGCAGAGAAAACGTTACGTCCAACCCTATAAAATAATGATTCAAGTCTTCTGTATAGGCGGAAAAAAGAACCAATGCAGCAAGAGCGGCAGATCCAATCGCATATCCTTTGGTAACGGCTTTCGTCGTATTTCCAACGGCATCCAAAGCATCCGTCACCTTCCGAACTTCCTTTGGCAAATTTGACATCTCAGCAATACCACCGGCATTATCTGTGACAGGCCCATAGGCATCAAGCGCAACAATGATCCCAGCAAGGGCCAACATGGTTGTCGCTGCAAGGGCAATTCCAAAAAGACCTGCAATCATATGGGCCCCAATAATGCCGCCACAAATAACCAACACCGGCAGAGCTGTTGCTTCCATCGAAACAGCCAACCCCTGAATGATGTTTGTTGCATGTCCTGTCGTTGAAGATTTAGCAATACTTTTCACAGGGCAATATGATGTGGAGGTATAATATTCTGTAATCCACACCAAAAGACCCGTTACCACCAATCCTATCAAGGAACAGAAAATAAGATCATCAGCTTCAAGGATAAAATCTCCGTAATAAAGCGTCTCTTCTCCAAAGAGATAGTAAGTTAGGCCAACAATAAATCCCCCCGAAATAACAGCTGAAGAAATAAGCCCTTTATAAAGAGCTCCCATGATCGAGCCATTTTTACCGAGTTTTACAAAAAAAGTTCCTAATATTGACCCAACAATACAGACGGCCCCAATTAAAAGAGGATAAAGCAAAACCTTTTCTTGAATAGCACCGACAAAGGAAATTGCACCGAGGAGCATGGTTGCAACAAGCGTAACGACATAGGTCTCAAAAAGATCTGCCGCCATACCAGCACAATCCCCGACATTGTCGCCAACATTGTCTGCGATCACCGCAGGGTTTCTGGGATCATCTTCTGGAATTCCAGCTTCAATCTTTCCAACAAGATCCGCCCCCACATCGGCTCCTTTTGTAAAGATACCGCCGCCTAAACGCGCAAAAATTGAAATAAGAGAGGCCCCAAAACTAAGCGCTACAAGAGCTTCAAGAATGCTCCGCGTTGAATAACCAAACTCAGTGAGGATCATATAATAAGAGGTGACACCGAGAAGACCAAGACCCACGACCAAAAGACCAGTGATAGCTCCTGACTTAAAAGCAAGCGCAAGCGCTGGCTTGATACCATGACGCGCCGCTTCTGCTGTCCTGACATTGGCACGAACAGAAATGTTCATTCCAATATATCCAGCCAACCCCGATAAAATGGCCCCGATAAAAAATCCAATGGTGACGGGCGTATTCATGAAGAACCATAAAAGTCCTCCAACCACAAGGCCAACAGCCCCTATCGTTGTATATTGACGGTTTAAGTAGGCGTTTGCGCCTTCTTGAATTGCAGCAGCAATTTCTTGCATCCGTTCATTTCCCGCACTTGCAGAAAGCACAGAGCGCGTTGCAAGAAGTCCATATAAAAGTGCTAACCCAGCACATCCAAGCGTTACATAATAAAGCATTCTAGAGATCCATTTTTTTAAACGACAACCATAAACATATTTAAAACTCCTCTCTTTTCATGGACTATCTGAGCCTCAACGTCAATACGTTTTTGAGCTCTCCTTTTCAATCTCGCTCGCCTTTGTCCTCAAATAAAGCGCTTAACACCCTCCTTTTCAGATCAATTAACTTAAAAAAGAAGTTAAAAATTGACATCTTCTCCTCTTTAAAGGGAGAAGTTTTCGGCATTTATCCATAAAAAATATTTTGTCTAGATTCTTCGTTTAAATAAAAGTATTGTAGAAGGTTGGAGATTTCTTAAATTATCGTTTAATTTTTTTATTGTACCATCCAGCAAAATCCAAATATAGGAGATGCCTCAAAATGGTTAATGAATTACACCCTTCAGACAAAAAATTCCCGAAAACACTTTCTTCTCTCATGCTTTATTTTTTAAAGCCTTATACCTTTCTTATTTGGGTGGGAATTTTATGTTCCATGGCGTCCGGATTGTATGGTGTCGTTAACTCAAACTTGCTTAAACTTATTATAGATTCCCTTGAAAGAGTGCCGTCCTCTAACAACATTGCATCCGCAGTTTTTTGGCCAGCTTTATTTTTTATAATTAACTTTGAAATTCATAATCTTTCCTGGAGAGGCATTGGCTATATTAACAAAAAAATTCAACCTTATATAAAAAATAAGGTTATTAGAGAGACATTTTCATATGTGATAAGCCATTCCCATCAATTTTTCCAAGAAAACCTTAGTGGTAAAATTTCCAATAACATTAATATCTTGGCCAATAACATGGAAGAATCAATACATGACATTTCCCCCCATATTATCAGAGGGGCCGTACTTTTAATCGGAGCGCTTATAAGCATGTATTTTGTCCGACCCATCTTTTTTTATGGATTCGCTGTCTGGGCTTTCTTTTTTTTCCTCATAAGCTGGCTATTTTCTAAAAAAATTGTGAGACTTGCGGATACATATGCTGAAAGTGAGTCACTTGTCTCGGGTCAGCTCGTCGATAGCGTTTCTAACTCTCAAAATATTAGACTATTTTCACGCTCTGCCTACGAAAGCTCTTATATTCTTAAAGCTCTGGAAATCATGAAAAATAAGTTTCAACAAAAACAGTGGTTTTTGATAAAGCTCCATTTAATTCAAGGTTTTTCACAAACTTTAATGCTCTCTTTTATGATGTACACCCTGATAAGATTAAGAACGCTAGGGCTTGTCACAATTGGAGATTTTGCTTTGATTTTAGGGTTAAGCATTGAAGTAGGATTTACAATTTGGTACGTGACAGAACAAATTGATAATTTAAATAATGCAGTTGGAAAGTGCAATCAAAGTATTCGTAGCTTATTTAAAAGTGTTGGAATCCAAGATCAACCAAATGCAACGCCCTTACATATCACGAAAGGAGAAATCATTTTTGATAATGTTACATTTCATTATAGGGAAGCAATCCCTCTTTTCCAAAATTTATCCGTAACGATAGAGGGAGGGTCAAAGGTTGGGCTCGTAGGTTATTCAGGGTGTGGAAAAACAACTTTTGCAAATTTAATTCTTCGTCTCTTTGACATCAATGAGGGAAAAATCTTAATTGATAAGCAGATTGTAAAAGTAATTACGCAAGATTCTTTACGAAATGCAGTGGGCATGATTCCACAGGATCCGTCATTATATCATCGTTCATTAACGGATAATATTCGCTATGGATGCCTTGATGCAACAGATGAAGCCGTCATCGAAGCGGCTAAACGGGCCCATGCTCATGAATTTATTTCAAAACTTCCCGAAGGTTACGACTCTCTTGTCGGTGAGCGGGGTATAAAACTTTCTGGGGGACAGCGTCAACGTATTGCGATTGCTCGCGCGACGCTTAAAAATGCGCCCATATTGATTTTAGATGAGGCTACTTCCCAGCTTGATTCTGTCACAGAGTCTCTTATTCAAGAATCCTTATGGGAAATAATGAAAGGCAAGACTTCTCTTGTTATCGCCCATCGTCTTTCCACGCTTCTTCATATGGATCGGATTTTAGTTTTTGAGAATGGTAAAATTGTAGAGGATGGAACGCATCATGAGTTACTTAAGAAAGAAGGGCTTTATAAAACGCTTTGGGAAGCGCAAGTGGGAGGATTTTTACCCAATAAGCCTCTGTAAAAGAGGATATTCGGCAATGATTTTTAGATGATGCAATACGGACGGTACTTTTAATTGTCGGTCCACAGGACGTTTTGTTTAACATTCCGGTCCTCTAAAACACATAAAAAAAATACGGCAGATTTCTCTGCCGTATTTTTAATATACTCCACGCATTTAGAGATTAAGCATGCTTGGCTTCTTTTTCGCGAAGCTTCACAGCTGCATCAACACGTTTGGAGAGAGCCTTCACCGCAATGAGCCACAAGAGACAAATCACTACGAAAACAACGAAAGCATAAGGTGCAATCAAAACAACGTCTTTTGTTGCAAAAGCAATCAAAAGCATATTTTGAACAAAGGCACCACCGGCTTTACCAGCCCGTCCACCAATCACGTCAACAGCTGCTTTACCTTTTGTCTTAAGTTCATCGTTTAAAGGGATGTAGGCCATTTCCTTCGTTGCATCAAATAAGATGTATTTGATGGCCTTGCTGATGATCACAATCGCAGCTCCCAGAAACGTTGCAGCCACAACGGCACCCAAAGAAAACGTATGGAGTGCATATTCAGCAATTTCTTCAGCAAAAGTAAAGAGGAAGAAAAGACCGCCTCCAACGCTGATCACAAGCGGCGTAATGACCGCTGCTTTAAACCAACTGACCCGTCGCAAAATATTAGAGCCTACAAACAAGCCAAAGAGAATCGTAAGAATACCCGTCAACGTTGAATACTGCCCCATAAAGAAGTTGTATCCTCCCTTATCGCCGCTGTAAAAAAGACCCAATTGATGTTTAAATTGAACTTCCACAAGATTGATGGTAATCCCATACGCCATAATAAGAATTGCGATAAGACCGAGCTCAGGAGAACGGAAAATAATCTTACAACTTTCCACGAGCGAAGGCTTTTCTTTCTTCTTAACCGGATGATTTTGCTCCGCTGGATCAAAATACCGTTTATCTGTCAGAACGTTTGTATAAATCCAACGATAAATAAACATCGCAAGGAATCCAAACACCGTCACACCCCCCATGAGGAGATACACGGAAAATTCCCAGGCCGCTTCCTTTGTGGAAAAGTATTGTTGAACCGTTTCTCCGGAACAAATACTCACAAATTGCCCTGACAGAACCAGAGAAAAGTTTCCAATCACTGCAAAAAGACCATAAAACCGCTTGGACTCTTTCATGCGGACGATATAGTTGGCAAACTGCCAAAACATCAGCGCAATCATGGCACTTCCCCAAATTTCTGCAAAAACATAGAAAAGAGAAAATGCCCAATAGGCATAAATATCGATGAATCCACTCAATCGAGGATAGGCGATTTGAAGCGCCATAACCGCTTCTTGAGAAGGATGCAGAGCTGCAAGATTTGGATAAATAACAAAACCAAACAATGCAAAAAAGACCACGAAGGGTCCCACCACAATGTAAAAAACATTTTCACGACTGAAAATGTTTGTAAGTTTCGCATAGATAATAACAAATAAAATAGCAGCTGGCGTCACACAATAAAGTTTCAAGAACGTAATGGCTCCAGCTCCTGCCGAGTTCACCACGAGCGTATCTTTTGTATCACGCAGCAATGTATAGTTAAAGAGAAGACAGAACATAATAAAAGCCAACGGCAAAAATTTCTTCAATTCAAAATTATGAATTGGCCAGAGAGCAGCACGCCACCCTGTAAAGTCTGCGGTCGGAGAAGTTGATTTGGTACTCATTTTAAACCCTTTAAAACCTAAATTAATAGATAGAACACACGATTATCACCGTCTTTTCTATAACAGATCAAACTTCATTTTTACAAGGAAAATAATAATTTTAAGGGATTTTAGAAATATTTCTTCAATATTCCTTCTCTTTAATCTTTCATTAAGATCTTAATAACCGTGCCAAACGATCCAAAAGCCCATTGATAAAATGTGCTTCTTTTTCGCCACAAAAGGCATGTCCAACGTCAATGTACTCAGATATAATGACGGGGATGGGGATCTCGATGAACGTCAAAATCTCAAAGAGTCCACATCTCAAAATCGCAATAATAATAGGGTCAATCCTCTCAAAAGGCCATTCAGGAGACAGATTTTGACGCAAAATATCATCCAGCATTACTTGTTTTTCAGAAACCCCTAAGACCAATTGAGAAAAAAGACTCACATCTAACGTGTCCGAAATTGGGATAAAGTTCTCTTCAAGAATATTATTTTCAATAAACTGCCGAATGACCAAAGCCGGGGTCTCTCCTCTAAAAAAGACCTGATAGAGTGCCTGAACGGCTGCCAACCGAGAAACAGACCTCTTTTTTGGATATATCCCTTTAGATTCTTTTTCGTCTTTCAAATTTCACCTAACTTCATCATCAACACCTTCAAATAAACTTGGATATTTACGGGACTCTTTCTTTTTTCGAGGGTTTTCCTTCTTATCATCTAAATGCTTTCCAATAAATTCTTGAAAATCTGTCATTTCGCTAAACTTCTTATAGACCGATGCAAACCTGATATAAGAGACAGAGTCAAGCTCAAATAAAACACCCATAATCATTTCACCAATGAGACGCGACGAAATTTCTGATTCTCCAAGTGTTTCAAGACGATGTTGGAGCCCATTAATAATGCGCTCAACTTTCTCAGAAGGAATGGCACGCTTACGGGTGGCGACATAGATCGATCTTGCGAGCTTTTCACGGCTAAAAGACTCTTTTCGGCCATCAGACTTAACCACCGTCAATTCACACAATTGAACACGTTCAAACGTTGTAAAACGCGACTGACAGCCACCACAAAATCGGCGGCGTTTAATGGACATTCCATCTTCTGTCGGACGCGAATCTTTAACTTGTGTATCTTCAAACCCACAAAAAGGGCATCGCATTCCCGCATCCTTTGCTCACATGACCACTGTTCAGAAGATTTTGACCCAACCTTCTTTGAAAAAACAACTGTTTTGTTTAATTCCTTCTCACTCTCAGTAGATTGGAAATTTTTGACATAATTTTGTCACATCTTCTCGCATTTTCCTCTGGAGCGCGTCAAGTTCAGCAGATTTATGAGAGAAAGCATCAAGCAAATCTGAAATCCATCCCCCCACCCTCACAAACTCGGGGAGCTTAAACCCACGCGTGGTCGCCGCAGGCGTTCCCATTCGAATGCCAGATGTGACGCGCGGCGGAAGCGGATCAAAGGGAATGGCATTCTTATTACACGTAAAACCAACGCCATCGAGGAGAACCTCAGCATCTCGTCCCGTAATCTCTTGGTGCCTCAAATCTAACGTCATCAAATGGGTATCCGTCCCCCCTGAAACCAAAGGGATACCCCGCGACACAAAAACCTGGGCGAGTGCTTCTGCATTCCCCACAATATCTTGAGCATATGTCTTAAAAGACGGCAGTAGTGCCTCTTTAAATGCCACCGCTTTAGCTGCAATAATGTGCAACAAAGGCCCCCCCTGAAGTCCTGGAAAAATCGCTGAGTTAATCTTCTTTCCAACATCAAGGTCATTAGATAAAATCATGCCTCCTCTTGGGCCCCTCAAAGTTTTATGGGTCGTTGTTGTCACCACGTGGGCAAAAGGAAGAGGACTCGGATAGACACCTCCGGCTACAAGACCCGCAAAATGGGCCATATCCACCATCAATATCGCCCCAACCTGATCTGCAATGGCTCTAAACCCTGCAAAATCAATGATGCGCGAATAGGCAGATCCTCCCGCAATAATAAGCTTAGGTTTGTGTTCGCGCGCCAAAAGCTCAACGGCATTTAAATCAATAAGCCCCGTTTCAGGATGAACATTATAAAAAACAGGATTAAACCATTTTCCGGAAAGATTCACGGACGATCCATGGGTCAGATGTCCGCCTGACGAAAGATCCATCGCGAGAATCGTATCTCCAGGCTTTAAAAAAGCCAAAAAAACAGCTTGATTGGCTTGAGATCCAGAATGGGGTTGA
This sequence comes from Alphaproteobacteria bacterium 16-39-46, assembly GCA_002257235.1. Taxonomy (GTDB): domain Bacteria; phylum Pseudomonadota; class Alphaproteobacteria; order 16-39-46; family 16-39-46; genus 16-39-46. The sequence continues at coordinate 29,631 of NCGZ01000003.1, read as the reverse complement.
ACATTTGCAAAAGCACACTGAAACAATTCTTTAGCACGACTGATGGCTAAATTTTCAGCAACATCAATGACCTCACACCCTCCATAATACCGTGCTCCCGGATACCCTTCCGCATATTTATTTGTCAAACAAGACCCTTGGGCCTCGAGAACAGCTGGGGAGACAATATTTTCAGAGGCAATGAGCTCAATTTGATTCTGCTGACGATCAAGTTCATCTTTTATAACGTTATAAATTTCTGGGTCGATTGTGCGTAAAGAGGTTTTAAAAAAATCCATCATAAAGTCCTTCTATTTTTGAATTTCAAGCGCGTTTAAAAGAAATAACGAAGATATTTTTGAAATTTTTACGATTTATGAGAATTTATGTTCCTCCCTTACCTCAGAAAAAGATTAAAACAGAACGCAAGTTCTGTTTTTGAATAAAACTCAGCTTAAAATTTTCTCCCTTAATATGCAAACAAAAAGTCGCAACGCTCTGATTAAAGAAACTCTCCTCCTAAAGCACTGCATTTTTACCCGTTTAAAACGTATAATAAACATCCTCTTTGGGATTGTCAGGAGAAAAATTACTTTTTGAAAAAATTAAAAGTTAAGAAATATCTTAGGTTAAATTTAGGCAAAAAAACCCCGTTATTTCCTTCAAAAAAAACAACGGGGGTTCCTTATGACCAGTTACCTATTTTATTTTAACAGCTATACCCTCTACCTACGTGATCGGGATGGCGACTTTACTCTCTCATCACTTTTTAAGCATGCATTAGACCCATACGTACGCTGAAACGTATTCTCTGCTTTAGTATATTCATCTTCCTCGGTTTGAAGCGCCGCCTTCCATCCATCACTGTGAGTTTGTTTCTGATCCGTCATTTTTTTTCTGAGCTTAGCTATATTGTTCTTGAGAACGCTTAGATGTTTCAATTTAGCATTACACTCTTGCATTTGTTCGCTGGACGTAATGTGAACTACTGCTTGCGCTTCAGAAAAGGTCACCCCCATAATAAGAGCAGCTAAGGAAGCACATATTGTATTTCTTACCTTCATTTTTGATCTCCTGTTTATTTTTTGTATTTTTGAATTATGATTTATATTTACTTATTGTTTGAGGATACCTCATTTTTTTTTAGAAAAAAACCTTAAATTCAACTTTTTGAGATCCTTAAATTTTAAAAAAAATAATATTCTGAAATGAAATAATTTATTATGACAAATTTCAAAATTCGGAATTGTATTTTTTCTTAATAATTCCTCCTCAAATAATAAGAATCCTTTTCGACCTCTCAAATCCCATCTCCTCTAAAAAATTATTATTTTTTATTATAATGGATAAAAACTTTTTTGATTTATCAAAAAGATAAGGTCTTAAGAAGACATTCTTTATTGACAGGATTTTTAAATGCTTGTCCAATCAAGAGGAAACTTAACAATAATAATTCTGGGGGTTTTCATGTTAAAAATATCTCAATATACTTTTTTACGCTCTCTTTCAGTCTCTTGCATTTGCCTCTCTCTGTCTACTTCTTACAGTTTCGCAATGGAAACAGAAGATGGAGAAACGAAGCCTGTTGCACCAGTGGCAACTTTTGCTGCCATTGTAAAAGGTAACGAAGCTGTAAAAGACAAGGCTGCAGCAAAAGAATCTCTCCCTCTTTCAAGGAATTTTTTTCCACTTTCAGATGACGATCGACGCGCATCTCAAACCCTTTTAGAGAAACTGAAAACTTTTGAAGCCCCTGAAGATCAAAAATCTCTTTTCGACACTATTAATACATCGCACGTTTCAATAAATGCTCTCTTCGAACAACTTGAGTCGTTGCGAAACCCCTCTTCATCCTCTGGACCACACTCTTCTCTGCCAGCTCCAGTTCCCGTTTCTAAGCCTTCAGATGAGAGTGAAAGTTCCAGCACCTTCTCCACAAACCTCCTTCTCTCTTCCACCCCTGAAATCTTATCCATTGCTCAAAATATTAAGACAACCGTGGATACATGCGTAGATAGTTTAAGAGATCAGTTTGGGTTAACAATAACTTATGGTGGAAATCCACGTGTTTCAGTTTCATTTCATCAAAGAATGAACAGTGATTTTACGTCTAAAGGAAATTATTATACAGAAGAAAGTAAAAAACTTGATGAAATCTCTCCGTCAAACCCAAACATGCAAAAAGCTGATTTTCTGAAAGAAGAAGAAAAATATTTTGAGGGACGTCATGATAAAATCATAGGGGATAGTGATAAATTCTCCGCTGGGAAACTTTGGAGAGTGGGAAAAACAGCCTACTACCCAACGACAGAATGGGAAGACATCAAAGTTCTAACCCTCACGCCTTTTAATTATCATCTCTATGCCGCCATGATGGGTCTCTTGGATGAGACTTATACACGTTTAGGCATTCTGCAAGATGGAAAATCGATCGTTGAAGGCGTGCATGGATTTAAATATGGCCCCTTTGATACACGATACGTGGGTGCCTACGTCCTCCAACGCGCAGAAAAATCTAAAGCAAGCTCTTAGAAAAAACGTCGAAGTTCACTCTGAAATCCCAGAAAAGAAAGATTTAGACTCTTCTTTTCTGGGATTTTAACATCTTAAAAACAATAGAATTTCATGTGAATTCACCCAAGCTTCTCAACACGCCTTTGATGACGCTCCCCTCCCTTAAAGGGCGTTGAGAGAAAAACCTCTAAGCACTCTTCCGCCGTATAAGATCCAATAAGGCGTTCTCCAAGGACAAGGATGTTCGCATCATTATGAACTCTTGCAAGGCGCGCCGAGGTAACGTCATGACAGAGAGCTGCCCGAATTCCAGGAAACCGATTGGCTGCAATGCTGATCCCAATTCCTGATCCACAAATCAAAAGTCCGAAGTCTCCCGTATCCTTTTTTAAAAGTTCAGCAACCTTAAAGGCATAGTCTGGATAATCAACAGCCTCTTCGGCAGAATGGGTTCCACAATCTATAATCTCATGCCCCATCTCAATCAATTTTAATTTAAGAAGCTCTTTGAGAGCAAATCCAGCATGATCTGCGCCGCATATAATTTTTAATGACATTTTCCTTGATCTCTCTGTAAATTATAGATATTTTCTGTTTTAACTCAACAGTCCCATTTTGACACAGAACAATCAATGCTCTCATTCCTCATTTTCTTTCAAGCAAAAAACAATGTCTTACATTTATCATATCGCAGATCAAAATGCTTGGGAAAAAGCTCAAGAGTTTGGTTTTTATCTCGGGAATGAGCGCGATCAAAAGGATGGGTTTATTCATATGAGTCTCCCTTCTCAAGTGAAGGCAACTGCCCTCAAATATTATGCAGATGCACTTCACCTTGTTCTTTTAAAAATGAAAGAATCCCGTCTCACAGATCATCTCAAATGGGAGCCTAACGCTAAAGGCGTTATTTTTCCCCATTATTACAAAAAACTTGAGATTGGAGACATCGACGCGGCCCTTCCTTTTTCCTCTCAAACGTTTGATTATGAGACGCTTTAAGGACTTGAACCAAAAAAAATCTGAAGTCTCTCTTACCCATTTACATTGTTTTTTTTCTTAAGAACCCTCCTTATTTTTTTAACTTAAAAAAAGGACATTGCTTTCTGTCTCTCTTTCCCTCACATTATAAGGGAAGGACTCCTAAAAACGCTTAAGAAAAATAAAGGAGAAAAAGAGTGTCAGCGCCCTTCTTGTCGATTCAAAAACACCGCTCTGAAATCGTCCTCTTTCCAAAAGGGGAGTGGTGTCTCTGGACGCTCGGAAAACACTACCAAACACTTCAAAGCATCGATCTTGAGGACAGGAAGATCCGAAAAGTTATTATCGATCTCTCAGAAATCTTCAAAATAGACACAGGCGGCGCCGTGTTGCTTCTTTCTTTAAAAAAGCGGTTAGAAGATCAAAAATACTCCGTTAAATTTGAGAACGGAAGCGACGAAACTCTGCAAATCTTGAATCTTGTTCATCACTACCCTCTTAATTTGGAAGACACTCCAAAAAAGTCTTCGGCTTTTAGGTCTTTTGTTTTAAGGCTCGGCGAGGCCACCGTGAACCTCTTCTCTTTGACCCTTCAACTGACCTCTTTTTTTGGAGAAGTTATTGTCACGCTGCTTCAATCACTTAGGAAGCGCTCCTCATTCCGTCTCATATCTTTTTGTTCCCATTTGCAAGATGTGGGGGTGAATGCCCTTCCCATTGTTGGCCTTATTTCATTCTTAATTGGTGTTGTTCTTGCCTATCAAGGCGTAACCCAACTCAAACGTTTTGGAACCGAGATTTTTACAGTTAATCTTCTGGCGTTGGGAATTCTGAGGGAGGTTGGAATTCTTATTACGGCAATTGTTGTTGCTGGAAGATCTGGAAGTGCTTTTACCGCTCAAATTGGAACTATGGTTCTCAACGAGGAAGTTGATGCCATGCAAACCATGGGTCTTGATCCTGTAAATGTTCTCGTCATTCCACGAATTATGGCGCTTATGATTGCACTCCCTCTCCTCACTTTTTTTTCTGACATCGTTGGACTTTTAGGGGGAGCCTTTATGACGCATACTTTAATGGACCTCAGCTATGTTCAGTTCATAGAGCAACTCAAACTCGCCATAACGCCCACAACGTTTTGGGTCGGTATGGTAAAGTCTCCTTTTTTTGCTTTTCTCATTGGTCTTGTGGGATGCTTTGAAGGTCTTCAGGTATCTGGAAGCGCCGAAAGCATCGGACAACACACCACCAAGTCGGTTGTCGAATCAATTTTCTTGGTCATTGTTGCCGATGCGGCATTTTCAATTCTTTTTTCGTATTTAGGAATTTAAATGATGCATCCCCCCGCGCTTTCTCTCAGCCCTGAAAAACCCGTCATAGACATAAAAAACCTGGTGACAAACTTTGGGTCAACGCTCATTCATGAAAATTTAAATTTAACTATCTTCAAAGGCGAGATTATCGGTATTATTGGAGGATCTGGTTCCGGAAAATCTGTCCTTTTAAGGACGATCTTAGGACTTAAGCCACCTCAGTCAGGATCGATCAGACTTCTCGGAAAAGATATTTATCAGGCCCCTGAAAGCGCTCAAGAACAAGTTGATAAATCTTGCGGAGTTTTGTTTCAAAATGGCGCTCTCTATACGTCTCTCACGGTCCGTGAAAACATCCTCGTCCCCTTAAAGGAAGTCGCTCAGATTTATCCACCCTTTGCAGATTCAATCGTTGCCTTAAAACTTGGGATGGTCGGGCTTCCTTTGGACACGGCCTTAAAATACCCCTCTGAGCTCTCTGGAGGGATGACAAAACGTGTCGGTCTCGCGCGGGCACTCGCTCTTGATCCCAGCATTCTCTTTCTGGATGAGCCAACATCTGGACTTGACCCAATTTCAGCTGAGGCTTTTGATACACTCCTTAAAAAATTACATGCTCATTTAGGATTTACCGTCTTTATGATTACACATGATCTTGATACTATAAAGTCAGTCTGCACTCGTATTGGGGTCCTTCTGCATAAAAAACTCTTCCTTGGAACCTTTGAAGAGCTCAAAAAAATGGAAGACCCTTGGATCCATGACTATTTTCATGGAAATAGAGCCCGTAAAATCTTTGGAAAAGGGTTTTAAATGGAAACACAAGCACGTTATTTGACTGTTGGGACTTTTGTTCTTATCCTCCTTCTTGGAGCTTTAGGATTTGTCCTCTGGATGGGCAAAAAAGAATTTAGCGGAACCGATAATCTTTATGATATTTATTTTCAAGGGTCGGTAACGGGGTTAAAACTCGGCGCTCAGGTCCTTTATCGCGGTGTGCCTGTGGGAAGTGTCAAATCTATTGTTATTGACCCCAAGAATATCGAGCAAATTCGTGTTCGTATTAACCTTGTGCCGAGCACACCCATTCGAAAAGACACAGAAGCTTCTCTTGAAATGCAGGGCATCACAGGCATTGCCTTTGTTCAGCTAACAGGAGGATCTCCTGGAAGCCCCCCTCTCACAGCGATCTTAAAAGATGACTACCCCGTCATCCCCTCGAAACCTTCTAAAATCGAAGAAATATTTGAAGCAGCTCCCAAGCTTCTTCAAAACTTAAATAAACTTTCTCAAGATTTAGATTTAATCCTGAACACAAGCAATACTCAAAACTTAGCTTCTATTTTAGAGAATCTTAAAATCCTCACACAAACATTTGCAAACAAAGCGCATACCATCGACCAGTTCCTTGAAAACGCGGATACAGCCTTTAAAGAGATTTCAGAGACATCTAAATCATTCAGATCCTTTGCTCAAACTTTACAAGATGAGCTCCTTCCTCTCTCACAAAGCGCCCACGACTTCTTCCAAGAGTCTCGTGATTTCTTGAACCAAAACAAAATCCCCCTTCAAACGTTCTTAACATCTGGACTTTATGAATTCTCGAATGTGATGTCAGAATTCCGGATTACTTTGGAAAGTATTAATCGCGTGAGCACAAGCCTTGAAAGAGACCCTTGGGCTTTCATATTTGGAACAGGAGATGATGGATATGTTCTTAACTAAAAGAAGTATTTTTATGCGCGTTTCAACGGTCTTCCTCGGCTGCTTTTCTCTTTTGATCTTGTCGGGCTGTATGAACCTTCCTAAAAACTCTGAAAAGTATAAGCTCTTTTACCTCAAAACGCTTCCTTTCTCTGAAAAAGAACGTGCAAGCCTTCATCCTGTTAAATGGCAGCTTATCCTGGAAGATCCGTCCTGTGACGGACGCCTCAACACAGATCGCATCGTTGTTCAAACATCTTCAGCAGAGATCACCCATGTCTCAGGCGCAAGGTGGGTCGATCGTCTTCCCAATCTTATTCAACAATTGCTTCTGAATCTCTTTGAAAACTCTGGGCAAATCAAAGGCGTCGGGACATCTCTCGATGGACTCGACGCAGATTATGTCCTCCTCATTGACATTCGAGATTTTGAGCTCATGGTCAGAGAATCCAAAGAAGTGCGCATCCGCATCTTTGGAAAAATAATGCGTCTCAAAGACCGTGAGATTGTGGGAGCAAAGACCTTTGAGAGCATGGTCCCTATCCCCCAAGATTCTTTTAAAGAAGTCATAGACGCTTTTCTCACTGCAACAAATCGTGTTGGGAAAGAAATCGTCATCTGGACCTTGGAAACGCCTCAGTTTCCAGACTTTCCGTCAATGGAAGCAACAGATGAATCAGAGTGATTGCGGTCAAATTAAGAAAAATACCTCTTATTCCAGACGCAATATGCAAATATTCTGTTGCGTGCGACCAAAGTGCTCTTGTGAAGAGGGAGATCGAAGTTTTATTTTTTTAAAAAAAAAGAAAAGAATAATCGCCTAAGAAAAGAAGACCTGCGAACCGTCACGACACTTAAAAGGCCTTCGGACGTCCAATCCAAGGTCAAGATTCATCCTACTCTTGTTCACTAAACACCATTTATTGCTTCTCGTTCAATACGGCAACTATGGCTCTATCAACACTCTCCTTAATTCCTTCCTGTTCTGTCTTTGGAGAAACAGGGAATATTTTAGCAAGCGTTCCTTTTGATCCTATGACAAGAGCTTTCTTTTTATGATCAATAAAAGCCTCCTTTGGCTTTTCATAAAAGCGCACCTCTCCACTGCACATTCCCATGCTTGAAAAGCACAAGATACTTAATACACCTGCAACACCTGAAAGCGACAACATTTTTCGATTAGGTTTCATCTCGTTTTCTCCTGTTTTATTATTTTTTTTGAGTCTTATGTTTATTTTAACAGACGATTTTAAATATCTTTAGAAAAAAGATACATTCTGCATTTATTCCCCTGATTTCCAAGAATACTATTTCTCCTCCTTTAGAGCGATCTTTATATTTTGCATGAAAATCAGCAAGATTTATCCCCAAAAAAGGCTTTTTCCTTATTGACAATAGTTTCAAAAAATTCAAAACTTAAGAAATCATCAACATAAAAAGAAAGAAATAACAATGATGTATAAATTTTTGACCCCTCTCCTTGCCTTGGGTACCTTCATGACTTTCGAGCGGACTGTCTCCGCAAGCGATTCAATGATACAGTCTTCATCTGAAATGTTTAAGACCTCCGAAATGGAGAAAAGAGAATTGATTTAGAAATAGTCCCTCGTGACGACGTCGACCTCTCTCACTCGTCAAAGCCAATAGATAAGGAGGTAGAAGAATTAGATCACCGTATTACGGAATTAAAAGGAAAATAAGCATTTGAAGGAAAACCTCTTTTTAAGGCTTCTGCTTACAGCATGATGATGTCCAGAAGAAAATAAGAGTTCTTGTTTTTAGACTGTGTGAAGACATTCTCTCTTCAAAAAGTGCATCAACACGACGCGCATAACTCTTTTGAAAAATCAAAGAGGGTTATACGATTTATAGAACAGGGTAACGCGTATATTATTTATTGAATGAATTAAAAATAAAGAGCATAAAAAAATGACCCCCCTAAACAAGATCCCTCCACTATTTCTTAGGATAAGCCTCCTCTTGATGAGCTCAGGATTTTTCGTGTGCGGGGCAATGGAGGAAACGCATGAGGGAGCAACCCCTCCGGCCTCTATAGCCGCCTCTCCTCCCGCGCCTTTAGCAGAAGGACGAGAAGAGAAAGGCAATTTAGAAGCATTGTTTCCTTTTTTACAAACACAAAGTCATAGGACAGTTTCTCCAAGAGAGATTTTTTATGGAGCGCTTAATTGTAACGGAGATCAAGTTCAGGAGTTACCGCTCCCCTCTTTTTCAATACTTGCTATTAAAGGAATAAATGTATTTGAGCCCCACGAACAAGATTTTAAAAAATTAGGAGAAGAAAGCTTAAGAATAACAAATGAGGCAAAAAAAAATGGCTCTTTTTTTGGGAGTTTGCGTGACCTCATTAATTTTTATGGTTCAAATTTTTCTGAACAATCTCTTTCTTTATCCTCGGAGAGAACAAGTCCTTATCATCATTTCCCTATAAGTCACATCACAAGATGTTTTGAAATTCCTGATTTTCAAAGAAACGAGGCTTCTTTAAAGAGCTTTTTAGAAAGAGGCACGTGTTTTGCGCAAAAACAAGACATCATTCTAAAAGGTCTCTTACCCAATGGACATAAAATAGAGATTCATGTCGAAACTAAAACAGAATTTCCCTTTTCGGGAAAAATCCAAGGAGTGTCTTATATCGGAATCCCTGAAATGAGTGAGGTTTCTGTTTATTTTCATGTTCATTTTCCAGAAGTTCAAGCGCTTCAATTTATAAAAGCGTCAAAAAGTATCATCACCAGTTGGCCAGATCCCACCCCTTTTTCTGACTGGGTTTATTGGGAAGGGAGTAAGATGACCGGCGTTGAGCCCAAAATGCAGAACTTTAATCGTACCTTTTACGATAAACGATGGTGGGAGAATTGGACTCAGTATTCTGAAATTTTGGATAAGACTCTAAACTTATCCTCAAGCTTACGACAATTTGCGGAAGTGTTTCAGCCTGCGCTCAAAAAAAATCCTAACCGAACGATTGGAGAGGCCCTTTTGGAGGCGCCAACACCTGGATTTTATGAAACTTTATTTAAGATGCCCCTCGACAGCAGTTATATCTATTACTCTGGACCAGAGTCCAGTGGTAAAATTTTGCGTGCAGAGGGATCCCAACGATGGATGCGCCGCGCAGAAACAGAAGAGTTCTTCTCGACACCTGTCTTAAACGTAACCCCAGAAGAAATTAATTTTTTAAACTGTCTTATTCCAAAAGATCTCCCTCCTGATATGTATTCCTGTAACGTTCAGCGTCCCTCTCCGTCTGCTGAAGAAGAACACGGGGCTCATTCTTTTCTTGGAAATCTTTCTTTAATCTGGACTGGAAGAAATGGTACTTCTTATAATATCAGAAAAAGAGATCACAACAAACCTTATCGAATTGAAGTATTCAGAAGTGGAAACCTACAGACGCTTCCCCCTTTTTTCAAACAAATAGAAGAGGAGGAAAGTCGATACTACGCTCTTTTAAAAAAACAAGAACGCTTAATTATAGAAAAAGAAGATGAAGATGAAGAAGAAGACGTTACGGGACTTGTCTTAGATACCGATGTAGCTCCTCCTCCAGGCGCACGGGGGGCAGCTGCAGCAGAAAATCCTCCCCCTTCTGTCGAACAGCAAGAAAGAACGCGATTCATAGAGATGTTGAACCGGCAAGAAAGGGGGAATGCCTTCAACGAGAGTCATATTTTCTACCATGAGGCGCCTGACGTAGGAAGCGGAGTCCCCTCTGTCTCCGATGTTGTGCCCGAGTATAAAATTCTTGAAATAAACCGAGAAGAGTGGAAAACTGGTAAGAGAACTCAATCGAGTGCCGCAGATAAAAAGAAAGAAGAGGAGAAGGAGAAGAAAATAAATTTGTGGGAGAATCGATCACTCCAGAACGTTAAAGAGGCCCCCTGGAATCTTATTCAGAGCCTTGTAACAGAAACAGGGCATTATTTTGCGCAGTCAGACCCTTCCCCCCAATTTACGCTTTCCTTAATATCAGGAAGTCGATCACCCTTAGAAGAGGTTTTTACACTTAAAAAACACAGATGGGTCGAAAGCCGTTCAAAGACTTCCCTCGAAAAATCCCTGGAGGAAGGGCTTTGCGAAATTACGAGTCATGTAACAATATTTTCAGGATCTTTAAGCGATCAAAGGACCTGTAGCCTATTAATAGAAACAAGCCATCAGGACGCGCTTATGGCTAAAATTAAAGGAATTTTTTACGTAACAAATCCTTTTACAAAAGAGATATCTGTCTATTTTCATGCGGAGGCTTCTTTTTTAGGAGGCACTTATTTCGTACACGCCTCTCAAACACTGCCGATAAAAATCGAAAATACCTCTCAGTTACTACCCGACTGGATTTATTGGGAAGGGAATCGCTTGTATGAAGTCGGATATAAAAATCCTACCTTTGCGTACGATATAAACTGGTGGCAAAATTGGGTCTTGGAAGACAGAGATGTAAACCAATTCCTTCTTCGTTTTTACGATTCTTTGTTGAAAGGTAAAAAAACGAAAGGAAGAGTCTTTGGAATATCACCTGATGAACGACCAAAAGATAAGGATGGCCTTTATAAAATTTTGAGAAATTCGCGTTTTTCTTCAAATATCGTTCACACTGAAAATCATCAATTAAGAACGGTGAAAACATCCCCTTCTTCCTTAAGGCCAAAATATTCTCTTGATCAAGTCCATACTTTGATATGTATGAAGGGAAACTCAAAAATAACGCCTTTAAATTTTGAGATTCCTGAAGATCTGCCTTCCGGATTTTATGAAATTATACATGCAGCAGCAAATCCATATATGACATGGAAATCTTTAAGGGCAGAGCCTGCAGAGAAAACGACTGGAGCATCTGCATCCGCAGACGAATTGGATCCAGTGGGCAGTCCTGAAAGCGGCATAAGAAGAATTGAAAAAACAGATCAAAATGAGCCTTTTGGGTTTAAAATGAGTTATGAAGAAGACTTATCTTTAGATTCTCAGGTCCAAGAAACGTTAAAAGAAGCACAATACACACCTTTCCTGACAGAATTGCACATTATCGGAGCCCCTCACGTCTTAGAACATCTCGAGGTGCTCAAACAGTTGCGCGCTCCTCTTTCTGACTTTTCTTTTAAAGACTGTGGTTTAAAAGGGGACTTACCAGCTGATTTTTTTGAGTTTATAGAAGGACTAAATAGTCTGAAACGATTTGATTTTTCAGGAAATCCCATCTCTGAAGATTCTTTTAAACTGCTCATACGAGCTCTTTCCTCTTCAACGCTTCAAGAACTTTCTATAAATGCCCCCCGAAAAAAGAGCTCCGCAAAAAAAAGAGGGGCTGCAGGTGCTTTTGGCGGAGCTACGTCGGGCGCAGCAGCAGGGTTTGTCGTAGCCGGACCAGTTGGAGCTGCTGCAGGAGGTTTGATTGGGGCCATTGCTGGAGGAATCTCAGGAGCAAAAGCAAGTGACGCACGGGCTTTTGCGAAAAGAGATAAAAAAAGTGACTTTACGGTGAAAACTTTTGAAGACATCGTGAGAACCTGGGGTGACCTCAGAAAGCTTTCCATACACAACGTTAATAGAAGTGAGACAGGATGCGTTAAAACAAACCAAGCCCTTCTCAATGTAAGACTTCAGGCGCTCTACAGAACACCCTTGGAAATTCAAGTATTACCGAAAAAGGTTATAGAAGAAAAAGCCCTCACCTTAAAACCCCTCGAAGAGAAGGCTTCTGATGACGACATTGGAGACTGGGAAAATGTCGAAAAGGAGGGAGAAGATGTGAACCCTTCCTCAGAAGACGATGAATAGAAGGTCAAGAGCACCCTAAAAGTAAACCCTGAACTCTTTTTCGAGAGACCTTTTGGAGGGTGAGATGCTCTGACCCTTTCATCTAAGATCTATCTTTTATCTTTTTTTTTAGATAGAATGGCCCCCTCAGAAGCTTTCCTAAAAGCATTATGACAACTAATAAAAATAGTATTCCAAGGAAATTTTCAAACATGTCCTTCAAAAAAATTATCGTCTGCAGCTTTTTCCTTTTATTTTGGCACACTGCATTTTCCATGATGGATCCAGATCAATCAAGCAACGCCACCGAATCTCAAATTCAGAGGGTTCGCCGAGAATTGGTGGAGAGACTGAACCATCAAACAGGGAAACTGTATTCCGCAAATTATATCTTCTCCGAGGATTTAAGGAGGGATCCTTCATCTCCATCAATGACCCAGAGCATTTTCTATACCCTTGAAGGCATTCAGCAAAATGGCGTTCCTCTTACAAAAACAACGGATGAAGCTGGAAATACTTTCTGGAAGCCTCGTGACCGAGAGGATTTTTTTATCTCAGAGGCTTCTCTTCTCAGAAATTTTACGGGCCTTGATTTTTTAAATCCTCGAAAGCATCCAATTTCTCAAGAACAGTTTTCTATTCTAAAAAATCCAAATTTTTATTTAGAGCAACACGAAAATTCTTTTTTTCAACATGACCCTTTTTCGCTTAAGGTTAAATCAACTCTTTCATCTCCCGCACAGGAAATTTGCGCCGTCCAGACAGGGTGTTTTTTAAGAGGACATGCTCCTTCCCTCAAAGCTTATGAAGATTTACCGCGTTTTCCTCAAAAAAGATTTTCGTTTAGAACCACACTTACGTCTGAAAAGCTTGGATTTTTGGAAGTCGATATCCTCGGAATGTTTAATACCCATGTCGGTTATCAGCTCTCTTTAAATGTTCCTGAGAACGAGGAAAATTTCGAGCCAAATATGATCTACCTAACCCCTGAAAAAACGACTCTGTCCTATGCCGTCAAAGGGCCCTCTGGTAAAATTGAACGGAAAACCATTAACAAAAAAAACCTCCCGTTTCCATATAAGAAGTCTTCACGCAAAGAACACTTCGACGTTTATCTCTCTGAAATTCTTAAAATTACGTCAAGAGAAAAACATACCCATCATATAATTTTCACGCCGCGCAAATATGTTTATGCTCTTAATTCTGAAGACCAACTTGACGTCTTTGTTCTAACCGATCTTCCTCCTCCTTTTGGAGAGCAACTTATCAAAATAGAAGCGTCTCAAACGCTTTCCTTTAAAACAGAAGACGACCCCTCAGAATACGGTGACGGCGATTGGGAGATGATAGACCAAGAAGAGGAACAATCCGCAGCAACATCTTCTTCTCTCCCCGGCGTTCCAAGCATTCCTCCCTCTTTTTCTTTTACAAAGACAAAAGAAGAGATACCAGGCCTTATCTATTTTTGTCATCATCGAACATCAGAAGATGCTTTTAAACAAGAAGAGGCTCTCTTTCATGCCACCCTAAGCACTCTGAGGCAGAGAGCTTCTCTCTTAGAGGAAGGACTCGAAAAGCATCAACTTCTTCAAGAAATCAAACAAAAGGTTTCCGAGTACGTTTTACAAAAAAATACGCGTCAGGCTTTTCACGTCGAATTTAACCCAATGATGCCACCTCTCGTGTTACAAGGCAGTCTTCGAAAAGGGGAGAAAGTCACCTATTCCATTAATTCAGAGTGGAAAGAGCTGTGGGGGATTCAAGAACAAGGACCTGAGCAGCATGATTTTCAGATATTTTTAGAAAGGTGCCTTGATCGGTGCTCTCAAAAAGCACATCTCAACGCTCCCTTCACGTCTCCAACACGCTTGCCAATCTTTGAAAGAGGCATCCCTCCTGAGGGTTATTATTTGGAAACAAAAGGGGAAGAAGGACAATTTCTATGGAAGGCTCTTTCTCAAACTGGGGAAGCATCCTCTCACACTTTTTTTCCTGTAACATATAAATTTAATCTCTGTTTTGGCACCTTTCCTTCGGAGCAAACACCAGACGAAGACGCCTTGAATGATCGAGAAAGACAACGACTTGAAACCTTTGAAGAACTGCCTACAAATGTCTCTTCTCTCATCATCAATAATATGGTCTTCTCGTCTCAAGCAGAGGCCTCTTTATTAAAAATACTCGAGACGTCTTTACATCTCTCTTCTGTAACGCTCACAGGATGTACCTTTAATGCGGGATTTCTTCCGCGTCTCATGACAGCTCTCAACACGAAAAACATAACCCACGTCGACCTAACGCAAAGCTATTTTAGAGATGATGTCTCTGATGATCAGCGCCCGCCCGTAGATTTTAAAACAACGCTCGAGAATTTTATAACCCATCATAGGACCCTCACCGCCCTCACCTTTTCAGGAACCCTGGGTCTCTCTCAAAAAATTCTAAAAAAAGAGGGACGTCTCTCTTTCACATCTTTCTATGGGGATAGATTAGAGATAAACAGCCATAATCTTCCCTTTTTAAAAAAACTGATGCGGGAAAATTTGCTGTCTTCTTTAAAAAAACTCACCTTTCAGGATATCTTCTTTTCTGAATCAGAACAAGACGCGCTCACCCCTCAAACAATGACTCCGCTTGACTTTATAGGCTTGCTTTCGGGATTAATAATAGAATCTCCCCACCTCGATCATTTATGTATTACAAACTGCTTTGGAAAAGGTCTTCCTCCGGAATTTTTTAATTTTGTTACAGGAAAAACCTTTCATACATTAGACCTTTCTGGAACGCCACTTCTTCCCTTGGAGGGGGGATTTCCATGCTTAACCTCCTTGAATTCCAAATATCCACTTTTAACCACCTTAATTTTGAGAGGATGTTTTAAACAAGAGAACCCTTTAAATTGCAACCTTGTTTTCTCAGAGTTAAAATTTGTCCCCCTAAAAACGCTCGATCTTTCTTGTAATGTCCTTTCTTCTGAAACTGACCCAGCTTCTTTTAAGCTATTGCCTTCTTCCCTCGAAGATCTGAACCTGTCAGGGATATTTCAGACGCTTCCTTTAGACATAATCGCAGAAGCCCTAAGAGCTCTCCCAAATCTTAAGCATTTTTATATAACGGTTGCTTCTCACCCAAAAGAAACCTATGAACTCCAAAGACGCTACGCGTCCTTTATAAAAACAATGAAAGCCGTGAGCCCATCGGCTCTTTACGTTGGAGAAGAAAATCCTCCAGAGAATCCTCATTATCACAGAATTTTTCTTAACTTAACAGGGGAAGAGAATGAAAAAATCATCGTCACACCCCTTAATCTTTCTCTTCTTCTTGATTCACGTCCTCTCGATCCGGGATATAGGCTCAATTTTTATTCAAGTGACACTGATTTTAAGAGACTCACCTTGGAGCCAAAAAATTTGTACTTAAAAGCCTTTCGGGGAGAAATTCTCTATGCTGTCGTTGATCCTTCTGGTAAATTTGCAGAAGATAAAATTCCTTTTGAGACTGTTCGCCTTAATTTTTCAGGAGATCTTTTAACGCAGGCTGCTGTGGAAAGTTCACTTCATCATATTTTCAGAACGCTTTTGCACAATCACCATCTCCCTTCTCCCCGTTCTGTTGAGTTTCAGAGGATGGATCCAGATGTAATAGAAAATGTATGCAGTTGTGTTCAGAGTAAACTCCCAACAATCACACATCTTGGCTTCGTAAGAAGCTTTCAAATACGAAGATCGTTTGAATTTGTTTGTCGATTTTTAAATGGCTTATCTTTAAATGATCTTCAACATATTGACTTTTCAGAGAACGATTTTGAATCCCTTTTCAATTCTGAAAGAAATTCATATGCTCAATTTAAATGGTTTCTTCTCTCACTCTTTCAGTCTAAACCTTCGCTTCAAAAAATTATTTTCACGGAAAAAGACAAAAATCGTATCGAATGGATTAAAGTAGGAGCGAGCTCCGGAAAGTCCTCAATCCCTGAAATCCAAACATTTGAACTCCCCACAGCCGCAGATAAACCTTACCGGCTTTTCATCAATCCAGCATCAGCCCCTGAAAATACAAAGATGTTTTCAGGGGAGTCGATATATTTTTTTGGATCCATTGAAAACTATGTCTTCAATCATATTATTATTCAGGACGCCGTTCTGGATGCGACAACGATACCTCCCGTCTTAAACGGCCTTAAATCGACGCGCTTTAATAAATCTTTAACCCTCAGCAGATGCTTTGAAGGAATGGGAAAAAGATCACTTCTTTCGTTTTTTACCGAGATCTCAAAACTTCCCCTTCAAAGCCTCCATATTGAACACGTTTTTGACCGTGACACCTTTCACGCCCTCGCGGCTGTTCTATCGACCTCCCCCTTCCTGAGAGAACTTTCCATCGAGCTCCCAAACCGAGATAATCACAAACTCATACGCACAATAATAGGTGGCACCCTCGGTTCTGGAGCGGCTGTCGCAGCCGTATTTTTCTCAGGTGGAACAGCAGCAGTAGGACTACCGTTAATTGCTGGGATTACAGGGGCCTCAGGCGCCACAGCAGGTGCCGTTGGAGGATTTTCAGGTTCTGTCGCGGACAGAATAAAAGCGGCTTGGGATGTTCCCAGTCGTCAAGTTTATGAGGCTCTTCTTCATTTTGCAAAGAGTCCAAATCTTGCTCATGTTAATGCTGGTAATTATACAAGAAGTGACGAGAGTCATGCCTCGATGAAAAGACTACTTGAAAAAGACACAGGGAACAGAATTCAGTTTAGATTTTTTTCACCCGTTTGAGATCAAAAATAAAAAGGGAGAGTAAACAACTCTCCCTCACATACCTAAAACAGAACCTGTTGAAGATTTAGACGCCCTCACCCACTGGGTCACCAGCATCAAGAGAATACGTATTTGGAAGAGCATCCCCAAATGCAGTGTCTGTTTCCTCTTCATAATTCTTTAAATCTGTTTCAAGATCTTTGAATTCAGCTTCAACATCCTGGACCTCAGTTTGCACAGGATCGGCATTCAAATTACATACGCCCCCACTGCTCAAGATTACACCAAAAATCAATGCTCCCAAAATAAATCCACGGCCTTTTATTTTTTGAATCATACCCTTATCTCCTCTTTTTGATCTTTTTTTTAAATTATTTACCTATTCAAACCTTAAAATTAACACTATTTTTTTAAAGCTCCTTTATTGATAAGGTACCATGCCTTTCTTTAAAACGTCAACGAGGTCTTTCAAAAAGAGATTTTTTCTAAGAGCGTCCAAACAGACGTTCAATATCTTTTAATTTGAGTTCCACATAGGTGGGCCTTCCATGATTACACTGCCCTGAAAACGGTGTCTTTTCCATTTCTCGCAAAAGCGCATTCATTTCAGGAAGATTCATGCGTTTTCCGGCGCGCACACTGCCATGACACGCCATCGAAGAACAGACCTCATGCAATCTCTCCTTCAGGGTATGATGCGTCTCAAGCTCTTTAAGCTCGTCCACAAGATCCTTCACAAGTCCTTTCATATCAAAATTTCCTAAAAGCGCTGGCGCTTCTCGAACAAGAACAGCATTTCCCCCAAAAGGCTCAAGAATAAGTCCAAAATATGCAAGATCATCCAGATGCTGTAAAAGACACGTTACCTCTTCGGGCTGCAACTCAATTACTTCAGGAATAAGAAGACTTTGTCGCTCTATACTTTCCCCAGAAAAAAGCTTTTTAAGCTTTTCATAGACAAGGCGTTCATGGGCCGCATGTTGATCCACAATAACAATCCCATCTTGTGTTTGAGCCACAACATACGTCTCATGAAACTGAGCAATAGCCATTCCCAAAGGATAGGCCATATTTTCATGTTCCTTTTCAAAAGAGGCTTCTTCTTTAAAAAAGGTTCGCCCCATCGGCAGGTCCATTCCAGTGAGGGAGGGAGATGTATTTTGTGACTCTGACATAGGCGCGCGTTTTAGGTCAAATGCACCATACGAAGATGCTGAAGAGGAAGGTCCCCTTGAAAACATCTCTTTTGAAAAGCTCTCGCGTTGAAAGGAAGGTCTTTTAAAGGACTCAAGAGTCTCTTGAGCAATGGTAGACGACGTTTTATGATAGGCGGATCCAAGCGTTGTTTTAAGAGCCCCTGTGACACTCCCTCGAATCATTCCCCCTTCTCGAAAACGCACTTCGGTTTTTGAGGGATGGACGTTCACGTCTACAATCTCATTTGGAACTTCGAGAAAAAGGGCATAGAGGGGATAGCGTCCGTGGGGAATTAAATCTTGATAGGAGTCCCGAATTGCAGCTTGAATCATGCGATCTTTAACGGGTCTTTTATTTACGAAAAGATATTGATGACTCGCCCCTCCCCGATGCAGCGTTGGAAGACTGATCAATCCAAAAAGACGAATCCCATTTCGGTCCATGGAAAGCGGCAAAGCATTTTCCGAGAATTCTTTTCCCATAATATCGCGAATCCTCTGAAAAAACTGATCTTCTCCTGAAAAAAGAGCCTCTGAAACACCTGACACAGTTAAAAGATCTCGATCGTCTTCTTTCATGGAAAACGAAACATGGGGATGCGCCATGGCAATACGGGTTATGATTTCAAGGGCGTGCGCCGTCTCGGTCGCATCTGTTTTTAAAAACTTTAACCGTGCTGGGGTCGCAAAAAAAAGGTCCCTAATTTCAACCCGTGTTCCTTGAGAATGAGGCAACGGTTCAACTTCAGACTTAAGGCCTCCCTCCACCTTCAGCTTCCACCCCATATCTTGATTGGAGACGCGCGATGAAATGAGAAGACGGCTTATGGCTCCAATGGAAGGAAGTGCTTCCCCCCGAAATCCAAACGTATTAATGTTCCAAAGGTCCTCATCCGATAACTTTGACGTTGTGTGCCTTTCAACAGCCAGGTTAAGTTCTTCGGGTGTCATCCCACTTCCATTATCTTGAACCGATAAAAGCGTCTTTCCCCCGCCTCGAATCTGAACATCAAGCCGAGTTGCACCTGCATCAAGAGCATTTTCCACAAGCTCTTTCAATGCAGAAGCCGGCCGCTCAACAACCTCGCCCGCTGCAATTTGATTAATAAGATTCTCTGGTAACGCTCTTAATGCCATGAATAAAACCCCTTACACCGATCATAATTCTTTTTTTTAGAAACCTAAAATGACAATTGCATATTCCTTTTTTTAATTCAATGAGATCATTTTACGATCAGGAGTTCTTGAAGAAATTGAAAATACCCGGTGATATCACCTGCTTTGAATATAGGATGGAAAAGGAAGTCGTTCTTTGATTATTTCAGATTGCATTTTTCGTGATTGAGGATATTAATAATTTCATCAAACATGAATTTTTGGGGTAAGAAACTTTCCCTCACATATATTTTTCCCTTTTGATGAACAATTTTTAATAACCGAATTCTACCTACTTGATGAAGGTGCAAAGAAAGAATGTTAATATATGGAATGACTAAAGTTTTACGAGGATTAAATATACTTGAAGGAATAAGCATTTCCTTGTTTGTAAAAATAATTTTTGCCTCTACCTTTGAAGAACGATAAATGCATATAAATCCTAAAAGGCTTAAGAGGGACAGCCCACAACAGATGATGAATAAAATCCAATAAAATAAAGTTGCTTCAGAAGGAGAAAATGAAAACGCCCATCCAAAAGGAACTTTAAGTTTTAATCCTTGATCCTTCGTGAGTGCCATTTCCATATAAAAGTAAGCACAGAATGCAGAAAAACATAAACCAAAAATCATGCCTGATATCTTGGGCTTATAGATATATGAAATTGGAAATTGAGTCATATTACTTCTCTCCTCAACTACTTTATTTTGATCGGCGAAACTAAAAATGATAATCGCATATTCTTTTTTTTAATTCAATGATTCAAAAATAAAGTACAACAGAAGAAGAACCATTTGGGTTTCCTCACTCCTTTGGATCTAGCAAGGAAGAAAAAGCGGATCCACTGTCCTCTTCGCCTTAATCAGAGTTAGTGTCTTCTTTTAAGAAGGTAGAGATTCGGTGTTATCAGCAGAAGCTTGAATTGATTGAGAAATTCCGTCTTGAAGGTAATCGTAAAAATCTTCAATAGATGATACGATCGCAACCACCTGCCCTAAATATTCTGATTCATTTTCCTGGAGATTTAAGCTTCTTATGTGTGCGTTAGCATATTCACCAAATCGTTGCGCTGCTTCTCTTGGAAGAGTTTCAACGGTGATTCCGAGCTCGAGCAGTTTTTTTACCATCCAGTGATTTTTTTCTTCAGAATACCCAAAATTACACATGGCGAAAAATGCTTTTGCAGATTGAAGAGCTTCTGCTTTATGAAAAAAAACTTCAAGAGATTCATCTGTGCCGCGCAGCCCAGTTAAAGCGCGTTCGCTCACGCCTTTTGCACAACTTTCAGGATTATTTCTTCCTAGATAAGCTGTGATAGATTCTGTAATAAATCCATTCATATAGACATTAAGTGTATCCGGATGGAGTTTTGTCACAAATGTAAGACAACGCCTAAGGCAATCTTGAGATTCAGGGCCATTCATTCCATGAACTATAGCCTGTAAAGCCACGTCTTGATTTTCAGCCTGAATATTTTTAGCAGTTCTAATCCATTCTTGAATGGTGCGCATAGCTTCTTCATAAGAAAGGTAAGGATAAGAGGCTTTTTGTAATTGAGAATCTAAATATGTTACGATATCCCGATGAATATTATTTGAATAATTATGGATCTCAAAAGCAACCTCTTCTGGTAACCTAAGCGGTAAAGGCATCTCTCTTTCTTGGGTCAAAGTTGCCTCTCTTGCGAGGCGTAAATATTCTTCGCAGACAAGTATAGAATTTTCCAACAAATTATTCTGTTCAACGGGAGTCAAATTTCTTATTGCCTGTATCAGTCCTCCTACCCTATAACGCGTTTGAATATCCACATTCATAAAATGCGCTTCGAGATGTAAAAATCGTCGTTCTCTTTGAAGCTGATCTTCCCAATTTTCTCTCGGGCAATGAGACAAATTTCTTGCAAAATTTTCTCCCGCCGCTTGTGTAATATCAGGTACAAGATGTGTTATAAGGGTATGTAATTCTATTTGGCTTGCTAAAGGCATTTGTTCTAAAGGGGTCCACAAAACAATATATGCCCAAATTTTTTGAATCTGGTTACCATAATTATGGAGCACCTGTGCTCCCTCTGTTCGGAGCGTTTGTGGGGTTTCTGTATTTTGCGTGACGCTCATTAAAAATGAAAGCGCCTCATTCACAACTGCCTCTTCAAGAACTCTTCTCTGCCCAGAAATAATAATTCTTGTGGCGGCCTTTATGCGACGGTCAAGATTTAATTCAGAATCTAGAGCATTTTCTAATAATATCGTTCCTGCTCTTTGTTTTTGTTCCAATTCACCAAATCGAAAAATATTTCTTACACAGACTCCCCACAGCTCTAAGGATGTGTTAGGAATGCGCAAAATATTTAACAAGGTTTCGCAGCAAGGACTGGTATTGATATTTAAGAAACTATTACCCGAAAGAATATTATTCATATAAGCCCCACAAGCTTCAAGCTTATCAGGAGAAGTATTTTCGTTTAATATTTCTCCCACTCTTTTCTTTTGTTCCAACTCACCAAATTGGAAAATGTTTCTCACGCATATGTCCCATGCCTCCAAGGATGTTTTAGAATTTTTCAGAATTTTTAATAAGGTCTCACAGAAAGAACTTTTAAGATCAGAGTACAAAAAGGAGCCAGGAGACAGAAAATTCTGTATACGAGCCACAAAGGAGCCACGGGACAGAATATCCTGTATAAGAGTCACATAAGCTTCAAGATCTTCAGAAGAAGTACTTTCATCCTCTAGTGACATTATCAAAAAAGCGTACCCCAAATTGATTTCTTTTTCTGTTATAGAGGCTAAAAAATCTCTTATAACCGTGAGACGCCTTTCAAAAGAAAGAGAAAAAAAATGTGCTTCTGCTGCTTTCTTCTCCTCTAATGTTCCCTTCTCACAAAGCAAACGCAAGCTTTTTTTATAGATTTCAAGGGGCGTTTTTTCGTTCCGCATGAGACTTAACAAAACAGGACTCAATGACCCTTGTGAGCCCTCTGATGGAGAACTCTCAGACATAACCTGCTCAACAAAATCTCCATAAAATTTAAGATGTTCGGTAGGTGTTGCCTCTTTTTCAATAAAAGGAAGAAACAAGTGACAACAACGTTCTTTTTGAGAGGGAGTACCCCGATATTTTAAATCTTCTAAAAATTTATGACGTGATTCAAAAGACAGAGTAGACCCTCTTCTCTCAAGAATAAAGAGAGAAATGTCAAAAATATAAGCTCGCTCCAGAGATGATTTATGTCTAAAAGATGTATATTTAAAAGAATGAATAAACTCAACATACATATCAAAATGCTCAGAAAAAGAGGCGTCATTTCTAATAAAAGATTTTAAAAGACGGGCGCAGCGCTCTCTTTGAAAAGTATTTCCAAATTCAAAGACCTTTTCTGCAATCTTTAGTCGGCGTTCAAAACAGAAGGACTCTGCTTTCTTTTCAAGTGCTAAAAGTAAACCCTTGCAAGCTTCTTCTTTATTTTCTGTAATGTCATCTTGAGCGGCAATATTATTGAGAATCTCAATGCATGCTATAAGGTCCTCGGCGGAGGCTTCAGGGTTTTGTACAAGAGAACATAAAAGAGAACAGAGACGTCTGTTTAGGGGAGAAGACTTATAAGAAAGATCATTCATACTTTGTTGAAGCCAAATTTCTTCAAAAAACAAAGCGTTCTCTCTTTCTAACAGAGCCAAAAGAAATTCATATCCTTGTAATTGGTATTGAGGAGGTGCATGACAATAACTGAAAGAAAGACTACTTGCAGCACTTTTTCGGTTTTCCTCAGAAGCTCTCTCATTTTTAATAAGATTTAGAAGAAAAGAATAAATCTCCTCTTTTTGTTCTTCACTCCCATAATGAAGAAGAGGATATAAAACATCATCAACATCATCTAAAGAGTCTTGATGCTCTTTAAAAAAAGAGAAAAGAAAAGTTCGTCCCAATGTTTTTTGTCCAGCATTCTTTTCTTGAAATAAAAAAGCTATCGCAATATCAATTTGTCCGTCTTGAGAGCCTCGTTTTGTACGAAGAGCTTCCTCGAGATATTTAAGAAGTGTTCTTGTCTCATCCTCACTCTTTTCATAAGAGGCAAGGAACCTTGCAACACGAATAAGATCTTGTTCTTCCCCTTTTCTTTCGTGAAAGAAATTTCTAAAAAAAGAAAGTTGTCTTTCTTTTTCTTCTTCCTCAAACAAGCCAGGAGATAGAAAATTTTGAGCGATTTCGATCTTAGTTTGCACGGATATTCCAGCTTCTTGTTGAAGCATTCTGAAAAAATTGAGAGCGTCCTGTTTATCCTCTAGGTCATCCTCAGAATGTTGCCAAAGAAAAACACGAGCGGCCTGCATCCTTTCTGAAAGGGGTGCCTCTGCCTTGTGTTGTATGTCCTTCAAGAATTTTTTTTGCGCTTCTCTTTCTTCACGAAAACCACCCGACATATTTCCAGAACGCATAACAAGATCGCTAAGAGTTGGCTTCTGGGGGTCTTTTTGCCTTTGAGAAGGGAGAGGTCTATGGGTTTGAACCTCAGGTGCTTTCTCTTCAAGTCCATAGAGAGCACATGGAAAAATAAGAATACTTCCTAAAACAGCTCTAAAAATGGGACGATTCGTAAATAAAAAATTAAAAAAAATCATTCTTATTCATCCTTGAAGAAGGAATTTAACTAAAGATATTAAAAAGTATAATCAGCTTTATAGCACCTTTTCTTTCTCACTAAAAGAAATTACTTAACTTTTTTCGCCTCTGTCAAATACACCTTTGTCAGCCGCTTTATTTCCTCAACCGCCGGTTGTGTTAAAGGATCTATTTTAAGAAGCGTTCCCATTAAAAGGGTCTCCAACATGAAATGCATAAAAAGTTCCCCTAAGACTTCCTCATCTAACCGATTAAAGGAAAGACGCCGGACAGGACATCCTTTTTGAAGGAGGCTTTGAAAGGTTGCGTGCTCTTCCGCTTTTAAAAGAGACCCCAAGGACATTTCATCGAGGTAGTCAAGCTCAGGATCTTTAGAGCTTAAAAGAGCTTTATCTTCAAAAGCTGTTTTTCCCTCAAGCCCAAGAAGTGTAAAAACCTTATCTTTTGGCCCATCAAGATAAAGCTGAAGTTGTGAATGCTGATCGACGGTCCCCATCGCTCGAATCGGTGTTTGTCCAATCCCATCTTTTCCAAGACTTTCTGCCCAGAGTTGCCTGAACCAAAGTCCAAAAGGCGCGAGACGATCGACGTAGGGCATTAAAACAGTTTGTGTAATACCGCGTTCCATCATCAAGGCATAAAGAGCCGCAGCTCCTAAAGCTGGCGTTGATTCTGTAATACTCTTGGTTAAAAACTTTTCAAGAACTTGGTATCCCCCGCGTCTCAATTTAAGGGGGTCTAAATTCGCACACATCAAAGGAATAAGTCCGACCAATGAAAAGACAGAAAAACGCCCTCCCACTTTAGGGTCATGATCAAGACATAAAATTCCAAGATATTGCGCAAACCGCCGGAGCGGACTTGATTTGGCCTCCGTCACCACAAGGGTATTTTTGATAAAAAAAGGAGAGAGATTCTTTTGTGCCCAGAGTTTTTCGCAGGTGAGAACCTGCGCAAGCGTTTCTGAAGTCGTCCCCGACTTTGAAATCACCAGAAGACCGGTCTTTTCAAGATCAACATGATTGATGAGAAGATTCAGCGTAAAGGGATCTATATTTTCAAGAAAGTAGAGGGAAGGCTTTGAAAAATGAAATCCCACACCCCCATCCCGGAGGGCTGTTACAGTTTGCCCCCCTAAAGAAGATCCTCCCGTTCCAAGAACAATAATCGTCTCAAGATTTTCAGAAAATCGCTTAAGAACAGGGAGAAGACGCTTGATATCTTCCGTTTCTTGAACACTTGTCAAAAAGGGATATGCATTTTGAACAATATTTTCTCGAAGTTTTTCTGAAACGCGAGAAACCTGAAGAATGGACCGTTCAAGATCAATTTTATGGAGCCCAACATGCTCCTTTCCAGTCTGAAACAACCCGGAAATATCTTGATAAATCATAAAGACTGAAATCCTTTTTTAGCCCCTCGAAAAGAGCTTATTGCGTGACAGCATCTTCCCCTGGCAAAGTTCCATGGAGATTTTTGTACTCCTCGGATGGATTAATCGCCTCTTTTTTATGAGCGGCCCCTTTTTGCCAAAATAAAAGCTCTTGAACCCATGATTTTTTATTACCCGTCTGGAAATGCGTTTCCTGATCGACAGCGCCTCGAACATCAGGCACGGAATCCCGCGCTATACCCTGCGCTTCAAGACTTTGGTCGATACGTTGAATAAACGCGCGCTCCCCGGCTGTTATCATTCCCTTGTGGGGTATGGGTAAAACGGAAGATTGACCCAACACCGTTTTTTGAGCCTTTAGTTGAGGACTATCTTCTTGAGGACGTTTATCCGGGGCCCCAATAACATCTTTTTTGCCGTCATGGCCATGTTTTGGCGTTTGAGGCGTGGGCAACGTGTTAAAATCTGGCGGTAAAGAAATAGGAGCCCGCGAGACCACGGCGAATTCATCCGGAGGATCTCTCTCGAGTCCTAACGTTTTTCGGACACCATCACATCCTGAAAGAACAACACCCATAGCAGCAAGACTTAAGATCAACCGTTGACGCATTTTTACTTCCCATCCATTTGTGGTCCAAAAGACCTTTTATCTTGTTTTGTTTTAATAAGGCTTTTAAAAAAAAGCAAGCCTACTCCTAAAACAATTGCACTATCTGCCAAATTAAACGCCGGCCAATAATAATGAGACAAGTGAAACTCTAAAAAATCAAAAACTGCCCCAATTGTCAACCGATCATATGCATTACTCAGAGCCCCTCCCATAATCAAGCCAATGGAAACGGCCATCAGGGGAGTTTTTTCTTTGAGAAACCATACAAAAAGAAGAAGGCAGATCATGCCTGTCAAAGAAACAAAGAGATAAGGAGAAAGATTCTGATCTCCCAACATTCCAAAACTTATCCCTCTATTCCAACGTTCGACAATATTAAAAAAGGACGTCACAGGATCAACAAAAGATCCTTTCTTTAAAAGCTCTAAAATCTTAATTTTACTCAATTGGTCTAAAAAGAGGACGGGTAAAAAAGAGCCTAAAAATCCAATAACGATAACAATTTTAGTCCGGCATCCAGTGCATTCCATTCCCAAAATCTCCTTTAAACATCAATTTTTTAAACAAACCTATTGCTTTAGAAAAACCTCAACAGCATCAGAGCAACGTCCGCAAATCTTTGAATGATCTCCTTCTGACATAATATCAGGAGACAGTTTCCAACATCTTTCACATTTTGGATACTCACTCAAGAGAACATGAACACCAATTCCAGGGACATCTGAGAGCGTAAAGGCATCTTCAGGAATATTTTCCTCAATAAGAGACGCTTGAGAAACAATGGCAAACTCTGCAAGATCCGTATCTTTAAAAAGACCGGCTCTTTCATCATCAACATACACCATCAAATTTGCCTCCAAGCTCGATCCTAAAGTTCCCTTTGAGCGTTCAAGCTCTAGAGCTCCTGTTAACACACGTCGCAAATTTCTAAGATCTTCCCACACCAAACCAAGTTTATCATTTTTCCATTCCTTTGGAATTTCAGGCAATTCTTCTAAAAAGACACTTTCTTTATTTTCTTCTCTGCTCTTAAAAGCTTCTTCTGCTGTAAAACTCAAAACAGGAGAAATCCAAAGAACAAGAACATTAAACAGAATATCCATCACCGTCCGAACAGACCGCCGTCTCAACGAACTGGGAGAATCACAATAAAGGACGTCTTTTCGAATATCAAAGTAAAAGGCTGATAAATCAGAAGAAACAAACGTATGGAGCTCTGTATAGAAACGATGAAAATCAAAAGTTTCGCGTGTTTTTTGAGCCAATGCTTCAAGTTCAAAAATCTTATGTAAAATATAGCGCTCCAAAGATCCTAAATCTTCATAAGAAACCTTTTCTGTTTGGGAGAATCCTTGAAGGGCACCCAAGAGATACCGTAATGTATTGCGAAACCGGCGATAGATTTCTTGTTGATGCTTTAAAATACCAGCCCCAACACGCAAGTCTTCACTGTAGTCAGAATTAACCACCCACAGCCTTAAGATATCTGCCCCCATTTCATCAATAATTTTCTGAGGAAGAACGGTATTTCCAAGGGATTTTGACATCTTATATCCCTTTTCATCTAAAACAAATCCATGGGTTAAAACTGTTTTAAAAGGGGCATGGTCCCGCGTTCCGCAGCATTCCAAAAGAGAGCTTTGAAACCATCCACGATGTTGATCGGATCCCTCGACATACAGATCTGCAGGACTGTACAACCCTTCACGATCTTCCAATACATAAGAATGGGAAGATCCGCTATCAAACCATACATCCACACAATCCATAACAGGCTCATAGAGATCTTCGTCATAAAGACCTTCCAAAAATCGCTTTGGATCTCCCTTATACCAAGCATCACCACCTTCAGTTTCAATGGCTTTCAGAATAAGGGTGTTCACACGTGGATCGTTTAAAGTCTCTCCCGTTTGAACATTTGTAAAAATTGCAATCGGAACCCCCCATGTGCGTTGCCGAGACAGGCACCAGTCAGGCCTGTTTTCAACCATGGACCTTATTCTGTTCTTCCCTTGAGCCGGGATCCACTTGACATCATGATCAATAAGATCAAGAGCACGTTTTCGAAGCCCGTCTTTATCTAGGCTAATAAACCATTGAGGGGTAGTTCTATAGATAAGAGGCGCTTTTGAGCGCCAAGAATGGGGGTAACTATGGGTGAGCGTCTCTGCGTGAAGGAGCGTTCCTTCTCTTTGGAGAGCTTCAATGACTTTTGGATTAACCTTAAAAACATGCTCTCCTTTAAAAAGAGGAACATGTGCATAAAAAAGCCCGTCTCCCCCCACCGTTTCTGGAATTTCCAATCCAAATTTTTTTCCAACACTGAAATCTTCTTCGCCATGACCAGGTGCAATATGAACAAGCCCAGTTCCTTGCACTGTTGTGACATGCTCCCCTGGCAAAAGAGGAACGTCTAAAGGATATCCCTCCTTATAGAGAGGATGACGCACAAGAATATCTTTTAAATCATGACCTTTAAACGTCTTAAGGACTTTTCCTTGGGCATTGGTTTTTTCCTGAAAATTCTGAAGAAGATCGGCCCCAATAATGTATCGTTGCCCATTTTCTTCTTCAAAGAGCACATAATCAATATCTTCTCCATAGGCAACCGCCCTGTTTCCAGGAAGCGTCCACGGTGTCGTTGTCCAGATCACAACAGAAGTCCTCTCCTTAAAAAGAGGATCATCTGATTTTGAAATCGGGAAAGCCACATAAATACTTGGCGAAACATGATCATGATATTCAACCTCAGCTTCTGCCAAGGCTGTCTTTTCCACCACGGACCAAAAAACAGGTCTGACGCCGCGATAGAGAAGCCCCTTTTGTAAAAAAGAAAAGATTTCCTTCACAACCAAAGCCTCAGATCTAAAATCCATGGTAATATAAGGGTGTTTCCAATCCCCTAAGACACCAAGACGTTGGAGCTCTTGAGATTGTATCTCAACCCATTTTTGAGCGTAAGCTCTGCATTCAGCCCGAAACGCCACAACGGGAATTTCTTCCTTTGAAATGCCCTTTTTGCGATATTCTTCTTCAATTTTCCACTCAATGGGGAGACCATGACAATCCCAACCAGGAATAAAAGGAACACGATACCCATAGAGATGATAAAATTTTAAAATGACATCTTTTAGAATTTTGTTGAGAGCATGTCCCATATGAAGATGCCCATTGGCATAGGGAGGTCCATCATGGAGAATATAAGAAGGCTTACCTTCTGCCTTCTCCTGAATTTTTTCATAGAGATTTTCACTCTGCCACATTTCGAGTATTTTTGGCTCAAGAGCGGGCAAATTCCCTTTCATGGGAAAAGAAGTCTGGGGCAAAAAAACGGTTTCTTTATAACTCAACATTTCTTAGATTTCCTTAAACCAACACATCCTCAAATTTTCAATAAAATTACAACAACTCTCTCATCAAATACATCTATTAAACGTTCAAGACAAGAAAAAGCTGTGAAACAAAATTTTCCGCCTTAATTTACTCTGGTTTACGCAAAAATTTAAATTCTTGACACAAACAAGTGCTTCATAAATAATTATAACGCGATTCTCAACTTTTCATGGCGTAAAAATTTGAATCTTATATCACCATAAAAAATAGAGTTGAAAGACACAGCCAATTTTTGTAATTTTTGTTT
>NCGZ01000119.1 GCA_002257235.1 Alphaproteobacteria bacterium 16-39-46 | reverse complement strand
ACGGGCTAATTCTTTAAGAGCTGAAGATAAAAGTGCCTTCCCTGCATTTTCCCAGAAAGGTTCGGTAAAGCTGGTTTTAGGAACGATGCTTGCTGCAAGAGTATCATAGTGAGACTCCATAAGACATTCGCCCCAAGGGCTCCAGAGCTGACTCCGCTGATCAAAAGGATTGAGGAGGAGATCTTGACCTTCACGATAATATTTGCTCACAAAATCACCCGTCAGATCCACGATAATCGCTCGATTAGGACGTTTGCGGATTTGAGGCAGTAACGTATGCAAACAATTTGTTTTTCCGGACCCCGTCGTTCCCGTGATAAGGATGTGTGACGTTTCCTTATCTTTCAGAAGAGGAAGGCCATCAAGGGTTAAATCCGAAGCTTGCTTTGATTTTTTGATTAAACGTTTAAGTGTTTGGGGCGATACAAGATACCCTCCCCGCTCCAGCTTTTTTCGATCTGTGATTCGGCCTCTTGCCAAAAAGTACCCAATGATAAGAAATGCTGAAAACACCATGCTCCAGAGACTTCTCTCAAGAATTCGAATAAGTCCTTTCTCAAAGCCCTTTACCTGACTTAAAATCCAGTGGTTTCGGAGAATTTTTTGGGATTTGACGACCAATACTTTTCCAGATGCACTTTTGAATTCTTGGTGTGCTGCAGCTGGGTTTTTCAAAGATATGCTAACTTTAAAATCTGCAAGGAGATATGTCCCATAAATATAACGTTGAGCGCTGGTGGTCCCAGCAAAAAATAAAATACCCCCTACAAGCAATCCTGTAAGAATTGACAATACGATCGTTACAAAGCAAATTTGCTTGAGCATATGATATTGGTGAACGGCGAGTTGACCGCCTCGCGTGAAGGAATGAAGAGGCTTCATGGGCGCCTCTTTGCAATAAGTATTTGCAAATAAGTTTTCTTATGTGATATTTTTAAGGGACAACATGAAAAAATTACGTGAGAACGAAGATAAGCACTTAGTGCTTTTACCAAAGACAAAGGGAAAAGAAATGCAAGACCTTTCCAACGAGGAGCTGTTAATACTTCAAAAGTTGCAAGATTTTCAAAAAAAATCTCAAGATCCTTTTGTGCAGAGAAAGGTACTTGTACTTCTCTCCATTGTTCTTGCAGCAGCTGGTGGTTTTTTCTTGAGAAATGTTTTTGTGTCCTTAGCCCTCTATTTTGTGTGTGTAACGCTTTCTGATTTTGTGAGTCGTTATGCTCTGCGTCTAAGACTTTCTCAAAACATTGATCCCTTATACTTAATGGTTTTTCAGCATGTAACTCCTGAGCAGTTTGAGGCTTATTTTGATACGCGTCGTTGGATACGTTTTTGGAGTCTAACTGTTGGTCTTTTAGCAGGCAGCATCTCTTTGATGTGGCATTTTGGTTTTTCTCTACAAATCTTTTGTGGAGCTTATATACTCTCAACCTGGTTCGGTATTGGATATGTACGATTTCTAAAAATCCCAAGGCCAAAATTATTTTATAGAGATGATCGATATTATATTCCTGGGTCTCAATCTTCTGTAGGGTACACGGCGTCTGAATGGGCAGCCACTCGGGTTGGGTGGAAAACTTTTGGTCCTTTTCGAGGGTAGAGAGCATCATTTCGTATATTTCTCCACATCTGTTTGATGAGCTTTTTCTTGTTTTGTAAGAAGTTCTTTTTGTTCCATGAGTTGATCTGAAATAAACTCCAGCTGATCTTTGGCGTCATTTTTTTGTTTTGTATTGAGCTTAAATTCATCGCCAAAACCTTGCTCCTTTGCGTGCGCTAACATATTTGAACTTACACCGGAATCTTGCTTTGCAGATGTCAGTAAATGCTCTTCACGCTTTTGAAAGGATTGCTCAATATCTTTGGGAGAATTAGGGAGTCCATAAACACCAAATTGACTTTCCATTTGTTGCATTTTTTGCTCAAGAAAACGCTGCTGATACGCATGATCAAGATCGGGCCTTGAAGACAAAATGGTTTCGGCTTCGGTAATCCCCATAGAACCTTTAGAATTAGGGAGTGCTTGAGTTTGGAGCCAATTGACATATTCTTGATTGAGATTCTCATTAATGCTCCCTGCGTTTTGCTGAGTCCAGGAAGCCATTTTGGAAAAGGCTTCAGATTTTTGGAAGCTGACACTGGCCTCTTCTCGCAATTGATGTGTTTTTTCGGATGACGCATTCAGGCTCGAAACATACCGTTTTCCTTCATCATTCATTTCTGAGTGACGTAAATCGTAAGCTGCTTGAGAGGCTTGATTCAGAGCCGTTTGGAAATTGCTTTGCTGTGAATAATCTTGAGCTGCAGAAAAAAGATCTCGATCTGAGCTTGAACCTGTAACTTGACCTGTGACTGTACCAGTCGCTTTTGCCGAAACCCCTGTTCCAAAAACCTTAAATCCTACCCCTGTTTCAACAACTGCAGAGACGCTTGCTAAAATTTGAGAAGCTTGCTCTTTCGAAATACTATGATCTTTGGCAAAACGGTCCACGAGACTGTCGAGTTGATTAAAGGCTTGTGTTGTAGAAACTGTGTTTCCCGTGGAATGATTCTCACTCTCTGAATTCTGACGTGCTTGGTGTTCGCTGAGATCTAATAAGCTTCGATTATGTTCAGCTTGTGCTTGAGTGGCGGCGACGAGCTTATTTTCGGACATTTGATGCGCTTCGGTCGCTTGTTCTGTATAGTTTTGACTCATGCTTTCTGAGAGTTGAATATTCGAGCGTAAGTTAGAGTT
>NCGZ01000118.1 GCA_002257235.1 Alphaproteobacteria bacterium 16-39-46 | reverse complement strand
TTTATTACAGCAAAGAGGGATGATCATCGCTACGGCGCTATTTAATGGCGCGCTCCGCTCATCCCTCTTTTGTCTCATTTGTATCTGAACTCGGACAGAGTTCAAAGATATTCGGCAAGAAATGAAGGAGGAGCTTTCAAAGGGACATGCACTCTGGGCGACCTTACTTGAAAAAATCTGTACGATTGAAAAACAAATCTTTGACATAAAGCTCGATCAATCCCGGAAAGCATAGAAATTCAAACGGAAAATTGAACTTAGAGACTGTTTTGACGACGGATAAAAGAGGCCTCCCCTGAAGCGTATGTTTTAAGGGTTTTATCTTCTTTCTCGAGCAAGAGATGACCCATTTCATTAATCCCCTTTGCAATACCAGAGATTGTGGTTTCTCCTATTTTTAAGGTAATTGGTTCATCATAGAGGGCATCATAAAGAGGCCAACTTTTTTGGAAGGGTTCAAACCCTTTTTCTTGAAAAACAGAGAGATCTTCAAACAAATTTGTAAGAAGAAGCTGACACAATTCATTTCGATTGATGTAGGTGTTATAGATTTGACGCAAAGAGGTCCATTCAAAAGAAAGACACTCTTGGGGCATCATATTTACGTTGAGCCCAATTCCAATAACAGCTGTACTCAGACCATAGGACTCGGCTTGCATGTCAATAAGGATGCCACCAAGTTTTTTATGATCAAAAACAATGTCATTGGGCCATTTCAGTTGAAACGGAATCTTTTTCTTGAAAAAATGCGTTAATGTTTTGAGAATAGAAAGGCTTACCATGAGGCTGAGTCCAGAGAGTTCACTGATGTCCTTTTGAAAGGGGTAAAGAAGAGAGAGGTAAATGTTTTGCCCAAAAGGAGATTGCCAGTGTCGTCCAAGCCGTCCTTTTCCATCTGTTTGTCTTTCTGTCAGACAGACATAAGGAAAAGGAGACGTAATCGATTTTAAATAGGTTTGTGTGGACGGTAGGCTTTCAAAAATATCCAATTTTATGTTTTTTTGAGGAAATGTGCTGATTAAACAGTCTTTATTTAAAAGGATGAGCGGGTCTTGAAGTGCATAGCCTTTGTTTTTAATAGAACTGATTTTAACAGTGTAACTCTGGAGTTTTTGAATGTTTTTCCAAACAGCCGCGCGAGATATCCCAAGGCTTTCGCCAATACGTGTTCCATCATGATAGGCACCATCGGAAAGGATTTCTAAAATACGAAAGAGACTGGGATTTTGTTTTTTCATAGAGAGACTCTTTATATGAGGGAGCGGGAAAGAAGAATTTTTCTTCTTTCCCGGAAAGACTTTTAACTTAAGGTTATGTGTTAAATCATATTGATGATCTCACAGAGCATAATAAGACCCCCTAAGATTAAAAATAAAATTTTTACGATTTTTGTTGAAATGAGAGGATAAAAAGAAGGAAGCGCTTTTGCTTTCTGAGAAGTGAGGAGCCAGAGAGGAAGCAAAATAATAATACCAACGTTGATCATTCCAGCAAAGCTTAATGCTTTTAGAAAGAGAGCGGGAACGAAGAGTGCAAATCCAAGAGATGGGAGAATCGTTAAGGCAATTGAGCTCCCTTTTGTTTTGAGGGGTGAAAGGGAGATATGCTTGATTAGTTTCTCTTGCCAAAACTCAAACAACGCGAGTCCAACACCAATGGATGATTTTAAAATGGCAATCATTGACATTGTATTGGCAATCGTTTGAACCAGGGGCCAAGCGGTTGTCTCAGTGAGGGCTTGAACAAATTGACCAACATCAAGTTTTCCAAGGGTGAGAAGGACATACTTTTGAGGTGCAGCATGATAAAGGATTGCAAGGGTGCACACTGTCCAAAAAATATAAACAACGGCTGGAATGAGGCTTCCCCAAAAAACAGTTCGTTTTAAGAGAACCGGATCTTTGTTACAAAAATTGGTGAGGATGGGAAGAATTACTTGAAATCCAAAGGCTGTGGATAGGATGGGAAGAGCGAGGGTCCAAGAGTTTAATTCCCAAACGGAGGGTGTAAAAGTAGGCATATGAAGTAGGTTAATTTTTGTAAAAAACCCAAAAATGAGAAGTCCGAAGGATCCTAAAAGGGCGCCCAACAAAACTTTATTGATTTGGAGTATCGAGGATACTGAGAAACTAAAGACAACAGAGAGGATAAGGGCATAAATAAGAACAATGTGTTGCAATGAAAGACCGTATCCCAAATGGGCTTCAAAAAAACTTTGAAAGATCGAAGCCCCGCCGTAAAGGTAAGCGCAGAGAAGCGCATAAATTAAGGACATTAAGCATAAAGATCCAATATGAGACGTCAGAGGACCTCTGTAAAAATTTCCAAGCTCTGCAAGGGTGAGACCTTTTCCTCTCTTTAAGTTAAGTTCGAGACCTAAAAGACCAGAGAGATACATAAAAAACCACAATGTTAAAATGAGGGCGATTGTGGGGAGTATTCCAATTTTGCAAAGAACCATGGGAAGAGCAATCATGCCAGCGCCCACGGAGGTTCCTGCCACAAGACAGGAGCCCAAGATAAGTTTTTTCATAAAAACCTCGCATATAAAAAGATAAAATTCCGTTGACTCTGAAAGTCAAAGAAGAAAAAAAGACGAAAGATAACGGGGAATAGGAAATATTTTGCGCTTTTAAAGCGCATAATAAAGTTCAGAAAAGAAAAAAAAACTTAAAACTGTTTCCATGATTTCTCCACTATAGTGGAAGCTTTTTAAAACTGTCAATCGAGAAGTGAAATTTTCCAGGCCGGACCAAAGGGTAGCTTTATTGTTGAGTCAAAAACTGCCCATGGATTATCAGCTACTAGCTTGTCAGAGCTTCTAGCGTGAGTTTATTATAAAAGAAGATAAAAAAATTCTGTAACCCAATCAGGGAATGGGTTTGGATGTTTTTTAGTTGTATACACCAAAGCCATTA
>NCGZ01000117.1 GCA_002257235.1 Alphaproteobacteria bacterium 16-39-46 | reverse complement strand
GGGAGACCCAAGACTCGCTACTTGGTGGGGCTGGCTGCCCCTTCCAAGACAGGACTTTCACCTGCAAGATTAGTGCGACTTTTCCTGGCGCACTAAAAACTTCTGCGCCTTTAGCTTCTCCGGCAGAGCTAAAACCCTGAATAGCTCTTGCGGAGAGAATAAAAATTGTAGAATAAATGCCAATTTCTTCAAAAGAGGGAATATTGGGAATTATAAAGCAGGTGATTCCCATAATAAGGGTTGTATAAGAAAGGACAACAACACGGCCAAAATTGTCTCCTATATACCCCCAAAAATAGGCTGCAAAAGGCCTTATAACAAAAGAGGATGAAAAAGCCAGAATGGTCAAAAGCTTTGCAACAGTAGGATCTGATTTAGGTGTAAAATAAGGGGTAACGACAAAAGCAAGATGTGTAAAGAGCATTAAATCGAAATACTCCAAAAAATTACCTGTAACCACAATGCCAATGGCTTTTTTCTCATAATTTGTTAGATTTCGAGAGGATTTATCGCTGTGATAAACAGATGATTCTTTCATTATTTTAATCTCAATAACTTTAGAATATAAATCATTACGCTATAATAAAAACACTGAAAGCAGTGAAAGCAGTGAAAGATTTTCCGGATTGGAAACCCTTTCACTGTTTTTTAACATACGTTACTTTCTCAATGTTTTTGGATCTTCTTCTCAAAAACTGAGATGGTTATCTCTATCCAAACATTGAGAAAATTATCTGAAACCCTCTATTAGTGCACAGTTTTATTGAATTCTTTTAGAATTTGATAATGATCTTTCTCTTCTTCCAATTTTTCATAAAGAAACATAAGCTGCCTGGAGCTCGATCTTATATACTCAAGCTCAGAGTCAGCGCGCTCAATAAGTTTAAGAAAGGTTCTCAAGTGAACATTTAAGAGTTGAGAAACATGATCAAGTTGAGTTAGTCTGTGGTTAGTCATTGTGACTCTCCTGCAGTTACAGTGATAGTGGGGCAGGAGTGATTCCAACACTTCTGTTCCACGCCCTCTTGAAATAAGAAGACCGGGTTAGATTACCGTTTTTCCATAGAGTGCACAAGACGAAAAAACCATTTTTCTCTCTTTTTCAAGTAAAATGTTGTGCTCCTTATTTAAGCTTTTTATCCCCTCACCTCATTTATATGCTCTCTTTAGAAGGACTTGTCTCTCTTTTATTTCTTTTCTTCCTCATAAAATGGATTTTTCAAAAACTTGTTCTTAAATTCTTTATGGGTTCTATAATTTAACTTGCTTACCATAAAAGGCCGCGTGCCTCTTAAAAACCCAATCACCACATTTTCTCCAAGGGTCTTAACCTCATCCGGCGTTAATAAGAATCGCGCTACTTCTGCGTAAGAGCTCCCTTGTTGCAAAGAATGCGACTTAACCCACTCTAAGGATTTCTTTTGGTCCCCTCGTCCCTCTGAGTATGAACCTCCTAACGTGGTCTTTTTCCCGAGCATCTCTGAGACCATTTGACACGTCTCAAGATCAGAGCTCCCAAAAAATAAAGCCAAATGATTTGACAAAAACGTTCGCCAACTTTTTGGATATGTTGATTTTATGAGCTCAATTGTTTGCGAAACAGCCATGACACTCACCCCATATCCACGGCCATAAACAATCATGTCTTCAATTGCGGACATATGTCCTAAAGACGGCATTTCATCAAGGACCATCAAGAGTTTGTTTTTTTGAAACTTAGCGCCCCTCATTTCTTTTTTTCCATGAGCACGTTGCATTTCTAAAAAAATACACCCTGTGACCAGCCTCATAAAGCGGCCATAGCTTTCTCTGTGTTCTGGCGGAAGGCACACATAAACATCTGTCTTCCCATCAAGAACCTGAGCCCCCTTAAACGTTGAAGTTTCAAAAAACGTTCGCATCAAAGGGCTTTGAAACATGCTTAACTCTTGGGCCGCCGTATTCAAGGTTCCCGACAGCTCTCTCGTTTCTGTTCCCATGATGCGCGCTGCAAGTCTTGCCAAAATGCCGTCTAACAAATCTTTTTTTGACGCAATTGACGATAGAGTTATATCTTTGAGATCTGAAATTGGCTGCATCAAGAGATCAAAAACCGTCATAAGGTTTCGATCCTTATCCGAAATATCATCTGAACAGACCACATAGAGCATCAAACACTGAATGAGACGTGCTGCTTGTTCCGAGAAATACCGCGCATTACTCCCCTCAGACCCTTGGGGACTTAAAAGAGCAGCAATCGCTGCCGAATCTTCAATAACGGTTGGACTGTCTACGCTCAAACCCTCAAGCACATTCCAGGTCTCAAAGATCGCCGATGTCATTTTAAAAGGATCAAGACAGACAACTTTATGCCCCATCTCTTGGGTAGTGTAGCGTTCTTTCTGTAAATTGGAGAATATGGGTATTCAGGTGACGGTCATTAGATTATTCTTTTTAGAACTATCAAACCCTAAAAGTTTCTATGCTGTCTTTAGAGAGTCCTATGGACAGTGAAACAACCCGCTAAAAGTTCCTCCACATGCCCATAGGTTGAGCCTCAAAAAAAGAGGTTTAATAATTTATCTCTCCATTCTAAACTAGATTTTTTGTAACCCTACTAACTTAAAATGGAGATAGTATTATGAATACCAAAAAAGATTATGCAGGAAAAGTTATATTTGTCGGAATCGACGTTCACAAAAAAACTTTTAGTTGCGTAAGCATCTGTGACAATCTGGTCATAAAACGAGATACAATGCCGGCGAGCCCTGAAATATTTCTGAACTATTGCAGAAATAATTTTCCAGGAGCTCACATTAAAAGTGCTTATGAAGCTGGTTTTGCAGGTTTTTATTTTCATCGTTATTTGATTAAAAATGGCATTGAAAACAGTGTTGTTCATCCAGGGTCCATTGAAGTTTCTTCAAGAGATCGCGTTAAAACAGATCAAAGAGATGCCCAAAAAATTGCAACACAATTATCAGTAGGACGCCTTAAGGGAATTTCTGTTCCCCCTGAAGATCAGGAAGGAAGAAGATCAATTTCCCGTTTGCGTGCAGGATTTGTAAAAGATCGCAGCCGCATCGGAAATCAGTTTAAAAGTCTTCTTTTTACACAAGGGCTCATAGGTATAAACGACGATTTAGTCATCTCTCAAAAATGGATTGACCAAAAACTTCTCGAGATGAAAACAAAGGAATATCTCGAAGACCTTATTTATACAGCAACCCAATATGCTGAACA
>NCGZ01000116.1 GCA_002257235.1 Alphaproteobacteria bacterium 16-39-46 | reverse complement strand
TGGCATAAGCCTCACAAAACCACTAAAAATCTTTTTTATCTTTTCATAAAATTAGGTGGTTTTTTCTATCGGTGGCCCAATCCGTGAACAAGGCCAAAATGTCAATATTCTTTTTTTTGGGGATGTGTGTGTTGATGATATGATCTCGCTCTTTAAGGAGGTTTATAATTTCTGGCTCATAAAGTCTTAACATTGAATTGATCCAGCGATTTACGACCCAAGATGGTTGAGCGTGATCAATTAAAAAATTCCCTAAAAAAGACTCAACTGTTGGGGCGTCTTCCCAAATTCCGTCCGTAACCCAGTGGTTTACTGTAAAGAGGCCCTGCGGGATACCATAGGCATTCATTGAGATCGCAACAATATGGGTTAAGGGTAAGGTCTCAGAATCGACTGGTTTTTCATTTTTCATAAAGGTATGAAAATGGCCATGCTCCTTAAATCCTCGTTTAGATTTTGGGTGGGCATGATAATAGTATTGAGCACCCGTATTATAGTCCATGACGTTATCATTGGGATGAGGATCCCATTCAAAAAAATCATCTGAAAACCGCAAGAGCTCCGTGATAACGGTATGTCCCGTGTTAGCCAAAATTCTCTGACATTCAACGATTTCTTGAGCAGCTTGACGTATTTTTTTTAAATTTGCTTGCATATAAAAATTCACAAAAGAAATGAAGGCTGCCATGGAAAAATTCCAAAACAAACCTTCATCTTATTTTACCCGTCAGCTTTAGTTCTTCGTTATTAAAAAGTATCCAAAGTCGCACCCTTGATATTCAAGAGCCCGTATTGGTTAAAAACACCTTCCAAACCTGAAGTTAAAAATCTGACATCTTAACAACTTTAATTATCTTCTTCCAGCACAGGGTGCTTTCCCTTTACAGGGTGCGCTTCCTTTACAAGGTGCTTTTCCTTTACAAGGACTTTTAGAAACGCAACAAGGACTTTTAGCGGCGCAATTTGATTTTCTATCCATAATAACCTCCAGTTTGTTTTTATTAAGTTATTTATATGACGTTATTCGTCATTCTTATATAATAGGCTAACATATAAACGGATCGTCAACAAGACTGATCTGGCGGAAATGAATGAAAGACGTATTAAATCTGATAGTTGCCTGAATTTAAATATTTATTATTTGTTCATGACTTCTTCGATGTCAACTTATAGAAGTTAAGGGGGCTCATTATTTTATTGAGAGATTAATATGATTATTTATTATTAGGGATTAAAGAGTTTTCCACATAAAATTAAGGGATATTAAAAAGATCTTCCTCAAGTAAAATCCTGTTAGTTTAGGGAGGACGTAATTTTGTCTTGAAATGCAATGCCAAGTTGCCTGAGCTTTTCGCGTACACTGCGAAGTTGTTTTCTTAAATAGAAGGGGACAGACTTTTCCCAAGGCGGAAGGATAATGGCTCCTCCCGAAATTCCAAAATCTTCGGTCGTTAGAACTGTAATAAGGACGCCTGCATCATTTTCATAAGCCACTGATTTGGGAGTTTCATAGACCTCATGAGAAGATCCTGACCCCCGACGGGGCGTGCATCCAAGATCTTTAAGATAGTGTTCAAATTTTTCTCTGGTAAAATCCCATGTTTCTTTTTCAATAGCTTGATCCACCTTTCGAGAGCTTGTCTTTAGAGGATATATATCTGCCATGGCCCGAAAATCGTCTTCTCTTTTTTTTTCAGGAGGAGAAATTTCTTTTGTACCTCCTTGAGAAAGGGGTGCTTTTTCGTCTGATGCCGCAGCTTGTTTTTCATAAGCAAGACGCCTTTTCTCAATATTTTCATGATGGCGACGTTGTTTCTCTTCTTTTTCCTCTTTAATGGATTTAAAGGTTTCGGAGGCTACAGGAGAGAGAGGGGGGCAAGAAGGAACAATTCTTGGCTGAGAGGATTTAGATTTGAGGGGGCCCTCTCCAGAGGAGGGCTCTTTTTCTTCTTGGTGAGCAAGAGCTCCTCTGATTAAATTAATCTTTTTTTGACCTTTAGCTGTTTGACTCTTTCTTTTACGAAGTTCTTGTTCTGTGATAAGGGTACAGAGTTTTTCTGGATTTCCCATCATGTTTTCAATAGAGGCTTTTAGAAGATCTATGTCTTGAGAATCTGGAAAAATCTCAGTCAAAAGATCTTCATTTGAGACTAGTCGATCAAAAGCGCCCTCTAAATCGCCTGCTTGAATAAAACTCATCAGATAAAAAATAAACACGTTTTTGAAAATCTCAGAGTCAGAAACGACGTCGAAGTAGCATTTGTAGATATCTTTTAAATAGTGATGGACGTAGACTTCTATATTATCCTGGACATCCTGCTCATGTTCTTTTGCCATTTCAAAATAATGACAAAAGATGAACGTTTCTAATTCTTTTATCTTCTTAATAACATCTCTAAAATAGGACTGATCAGTTTCTGGCGTTAGAAAGTCTAATTTTTGAATAATTTCATGATGGAGAAGTCTTAATTGAAGGTCATTTTTGTTGCTATTTCCTGGGTATGTTTCTGACCAGCTTTTAAGTCTATCAGTCTCCTTGCGAAAATCTTGTTGAATCCTTAAAAAATGTCGTCGAGAAGAGGGATTTTCAGGGGGTTGAAAACACTGAAAGTAAGCTTGTGCTTTTTTACAAAAAAAGGGATCTTTAGACTTTAACTTTTCGACATAATCTCTCATGCCTTTATAGGACTCTGGGGTTCTTCCCAGACGATAGAGGAGGCCATAATAATATGTGATGCGCTCATAAATTTCTGAAAAGTCTAAGGCTTCTTTCCCATTGAAATGTCTCTCTATTTGTTCTTGAGATGTGTATTTTTGGAGAATAAAACGCGCTAAATTTTCTCTTAAGATTCCCTCATAGTCTAAATTAAGACGTGAAACACTAATATTAAGAGCAAGCTGATTTAAATCCATGAGGCATGAATGAATAAATTCAGGGTATGTAGCTTCTGGAGGGAGGGCTATAAAATCATGGCAATCGAAGTAATGAAGGGACCTTTGCGCTTCTTCATAACAAGATTTCTTTTCCCCATAGCTCAGAGCATTGTGTCCCTTTTGAAAATAAGCAAGAGCTCTTGTTTTCGTGTAACTGAAGATGAAATTGAAAGTCTCTTGCTGATTGAATAGCTCTCGATCGGAATACCGAATGGGGGATTTTTTTAAAGAGGAACGCTTTTTAAAATCCACAACAGTTTCAGTTTTTAAAATCCAATCCTCTAAATGACCTAAAGATGCAAAGTCAACTTGCGTATCGGTCATAATATAGCAAACAGGAAGAGGAAGTTGTGAGCACGTTAGATTTATAAGAAGGGGCGATAAAGCACTTGTATTTTCAGCTATTTTCAATTTGCTCTTAATCCAGGCTTCGAGCTCTCCTGAGTTTTCAAACATAAGGTATGCTGGAATTTCCTTTTTAGAGAGGTGGCAGGAAATGGGAGGCAGTTTTTGAAGACCAACTGTAACTGTGAATTTCCCTTCTTCAAGAATATCAAGGGCAAATATGTTGACTGGAAAAAATAAGCCGCTGCAGAGAGTGAGTAGGGTTCTAAGGGGTTTTTTCATAAGAAAATTTTGTATCCTCTCGATATCGCCGGGTAAATGAGATTTTGGGGATTACAAGGTGTTGGGTGGAAGGTTTGATTGTTCGAAGATTAAATGGGCAAGGGA
>NCGZ01000115.1 GCA_002257235.1 Alphaproteobacteria bacterium 16-39-46 | reverse complement strand
AAGCGCTGTCTTGGACGGATAGGCTAACTGATAATTTTAGGATTATGGGAAGCACATTAGCCTCCTAATTCCAACTCTTCACGCGTGATCGGTATAATAAAAACAGGAGCTTAAAAATGACGCTTAAAAAAACTTTTTTTTCCTTACTTGTTCTGACCACACCTTTGCTTTTGTCTGACTCTTCAAATGCCTTTACCCTGGAAGAGTGTAACCATAAAATGCACGAATTTAATGAAACTTATGCAGCTACCGTCAAACTTGAACAAAGTTTGCGTAATGGAAAAGTAAGCCAGGGGAAACATGTACATCATGCAAATGGAGGAAGTACTTTTCTTGAGAGCACTCCGATGAAAAACTATAAATTTGCCCTAGGAGTATTAAATCATAAAATCCTAGAGTTAAAACAGTGTGAGAAAGACCACAAGGGCTTTAAAATTAGCCCTCCTTTAAAATTAGACCATTTAAACCCTCTAGAGGCACAGCATGTTCGCTAAGGCCCTAGTGGAAAGAGTTTAATAGATCTTTCACAAATATAAATATTTGAAAGAGATAATAAGGAAGATGGGAAACCTCTGTGAATAATCTAAAAAATTATCCATAGAGGTTTTTCTAAATTGTGTTTTTATGAGCAATATCAACCAAGATTATTTCATTGTTCAATTTACTCTTAGCACCTGGCAGAACACGAAATAGAGCTGAAGTGTCCTTAGGAAAGTTTCTCATAACGTTTGTTCTTTGTCTGATTTCGTGATTTAGCCTTTCCAAAGGATTATTGGAATAAATTTTCCTGCGATGAACTTTTGGAAAGTGTCGATAATCTAAAACATCTTCCTCTCTCTCAATCATCTTATATCATAAACTTTAGGGTATTTAAGCTTGAGAGAAACCATAACTCTCCGGTAACGATGCTTTGTCTTGTGTGTCTTTTTCTTTAACGGTAAGGCGTAAGAAGCCTCTGGCTTGGCCTATATGAGACTTGGGAATAATGAAACTAATACCTTGAGTCTGAATTTCTAAATAAAATCTCTGCATCCTCTCAAGAAATTTGCAATTTTTTAAAAAGTCTTTTATATTGGCCTAAAGTAATTATAGGATTTTTTTATGATTCATTCTCAAAAGAGCGTTCAAGAGCATCACGTCCCAGAAATATTTCCCGTTTTGCCGTTACGGGACATTGTTGTGTATCCCTCTATGATCGTTCCTCTTTTCATTGGGCGAGAGCACTCCA
The DNA here is from genome assembly GCA_002257235.1 of Alphaproteobacteria bacterium 16-39-46. Taxonomy (GTDB): domain Bacteria; phylum Pseudomonadota; class Alphaproteobacteria; order 16-39-46; family 16-39-46; genus 16-39-46. The sequence continues at coordinate 2,525 of NCGZ01000115.1, read as the reverse complement.
TTCAAACGATTGAGCGGGTGATGAATGAAGATAAAACCCTTCTTTTGTTGACCCAAAAAGATTCAACAGTTGATGCGCCAACAACAGATGATCTTTATACAGTGGGAGTGTTTGCGACAGTTTTACAGGTTTTAAAACTGCCGGATGGGACCATTAAAGCTCTTGTTGAGGGAGTGGGGCGCGCTTCAGTTTTGGGGTTTATGACAAAAGAAGATGGTTTTGAGGCGTTTGCACGTCCTCTTGAAGATATTCTGGATCCTGAACAAGACCTCTCTCCTTTTATCCGTGTGCTCAAAGAAGAGTTTAGTCATTATACAAAATCTAATAAGAAGATTTTGCCAGAAGTTTTTGCGACGATCTCAAAAATTGAAGAGGCTGGAAAATTTTCAGATATGGTCTCAGGACATTTAATTCTTAAAATTAAAGATAAACAAAAAATATTAGAAACCCCATCGGTTAAAAAACGGCTTGAGATGCTGCTGACCTTTATTGAAGAAGAAATGAGTGCTCTTGAGACGGAACAACGCATCCGGAATCGCATTAAGCGTCAAGTTGGGAAATCCCAAAGAGAATATTTCTTGAATGAACAGATGAAAGCCATTCAAAAAGAGCTCGGGGAAGAAGAGGGCGGAAAATCAGATTTTGATAAATATGACGAGCGTATTGAAAAGACAAAACTGAGTAAAGAAGCGCGTCTTAAAGCAAAGTCGGAACTTAAACGTCTGAGGACGATGAGTCCGATGTCGGCAGAGGCCGTTATTTTAAGAACGTATTTAGAATGGCTTTTAGATCTTCCTTGGAAGAAAAAAAGTAAAGAAGATATCGATATTAACGTGGCCCAATCGGTTTTGGACAAAGAACATTATGGTCTTGAAAAAGTTAAGGAGCGTATTCTTGAGTTTATGGCGGTTCAAAAACGTGTTGGAAAAGTTGGGGGCCAGATCTTATGTCTTGTCGGCCCTCCGGGGGTGGGAAAAACGTCTCTTGGAAAAGCCATTGCTGAAGCTCTTGGGCGAAAGTTTGTTAGGATGTCTTTAGGCGGCGTCCGTGATGAGGCTGAAATCAGAGGCCATCGTCGTACGTATATTGGGGCGTTACCAGGACGTATTATTCAGGGCATGAAGAAAGCAGGAACTTCCAATCCTTTATTTCTTCTCGATGAAATTGATAAGCTCGGATCCGATTGGCGTGGAGACCCGACGTCGGCTCTCCTTGAAGTGTTGGATCCCGAACAGAACTCAACCTTTAATGATCATTATTTAGAAGTGGACTATGATCTTTCAGATGTAATGTTTGTGACAACAGCAAATACGCTTAATATGACACAGCCTCTTTTGGACCGAATGGAAGTTATTCGGTTGCATGGTTATACGGAAGAGGAAAAGATCAAGATTGCAGAGACTCATTTGATTCCAAAACAACGTGAAAAACATGGTCTTCAAAGGCAAGAGTTTGACATAACACTCGAGGCGTTAAAGCAGGTCATTACGTTTTATACCAAAGAAGCGGGCGTCCGAAACCTTGAGCGTGAAATCGCCTCTCTTGCTCGTAAGGTTGTTAAGGATATTCTCACAAGTTCTAAGACGCATGTAACCATTACTCCAGATGTTCTAGAGTCGTATTTGGGCGTTCAAAAATATCGTATTGGTGAGGCTGAACTTAAGGACCTTGTGGGTGTTACAGCGGGTCTTGCCTGGACAGAAGTGGGAGGAGATACCTTAATCATAGAAGCGCTTCGGACATCTGGAAAAGGAAAAGTTATTTCTACGGGAAAATTAGGCGTCGTGATGCAAGAGTCCGTTCAAGCGGCCTTGAGTTATGTGCGGGGCCGTGCAGAGGATTTTGGAATTGATCCGAGTCTTTTTGAAAAGTCAGATATCCATGTGCATTTTCCAGAAGGGGCAATTCCAAAGGACGGTCCGTCGGCTGGGGTTACCATTGTGACGTCTCTTGTGTCTTTGTTCACACAAATTCCAGTCCGCAGAGACGTGGCGATGACAGGTGAGATTACGTTGCGGGGGAGAATTCTCCCCATTGGAGGATTAAAAGAAAAGCTTCTTGCGGCACAACGGGCTGGCATTAAGACTGTATTTATTCCAAAAGATAATGAAAAAGATCTGAAAGAAATTCCAGAAGCTGTTAAAAAAGCTTTAAAAATATGTCCTGTTGACACCGTTGATGAAATCCTTCGGGGTGCTTTGACACAAAAAATTAAGCCGAGAAAAATGAAAAAAATGGATCTTGAGGTCCCTGAATTGACGGACATTCCATTTCCAAACGTTACAGAATTTCCAGAAGGAACGCCGTTGCAGTATTAAGTGTTTTGTTTGAGCAGAAGTGTTTATCCTGGAAGAAAGGGTTTTGAAAGTTTTTTTGGTTCTCATCCTTAAAAATGAAAATTTGACCTTTTAAATCTAAAAAATATGTATTATACCGATCACGCGTGAAGAGTTGGAATTAGGAGGCTAATGTGCTTCCCATAATCCTAAAATTATCAGTTAGCCTATCCGTCCAAGACAGCGCTT
>NCGZ01000114.1 GCA_002257235.1 Alphaproteobacteria bacterium 16-39-46 | reverse complement strand
GTCCTCACTTTCTTGATTATATTAATGCGATGATAGAGGATTTTACGCCTCTTGCTGGCGATCGACTCTTTGGAGAAGATGCGGCCATTATTGGTGGATCATTGCCCCGTCTTCAGTTATTAACGGTTTGTTGATACAGCTGGAGCCTCTCCCGTAACAGAAGCAGAGGAACGCGGGTAAAAGCAGAGGCAATTATTTTATTCTCATTTTTTGTCATCTAGTAAGAAGGAATTTATATGAAAAAGATTATCTTTTATATTTTAAGCGTTTATTTTTTTACACATGATTGTTGGGCGATGGGATCCTCGCGAGATGAAGAAATTCCGTTATCAAGCAGCGTAAAATCCTTATTGAAGAAAGCTCAGACTGCTCCCGTGAAAGACCTGGTAGAGTTATTTCCTAATTCCTATAGAGTTTCAGGTCTACGGCACGCAATTTCAACAATTCCCAACATGGATCGTCATTGGGTTCTCATAGCTGTTCTTCATCGGTATCAGAGTTCAACCCCGAAAGAGCTTGTGAATGTCATTACCTTATTACCATCAGTCCCAAAAGTAGAACGAAAACGTTTTCTTGAGATCGCTTATAATTTTGAAGGCACTGAGCCATCAATTATTCTTCCTTTACTTAAACAGATAGAAACTCAAGAATTAGTCCCTCTTATACGTGATGTTAAAACCCATGATCCCTCTGGAAAATGGTTATTGACCGCTTTACCAATTCAACAAATGCATTATTTCCGAACAAATAAAAGACCCTTGATGTTTGAAAGATTGAAAGGTCTTACAGGACCTCTTCTTCAAGCAAAAGGGTTTTTAAAAGAAGATGAACGTTTCACGCTTGGAGAAGTTCGTAAATTACATGACATGACCCCTGAAAATTATGAAAGCCTCCGATATTTATTTAGTAGAGTTTTAGAAAATCCGCATGGTTTTCTACATAAACTTCTTCAATTACCTGAAGATGATTTTAGAAATCTCAGTGCTTTTATTGAGACACTCAAAAAAATGTATCAATTTCAAGAAAACACTGGTCTTTTCTTTCTTTTCTTAGATACTCCGCCTTCAGAAAGAGAAATGTGTCTTGATGTCTGGCTGCAAATTGCGACTCTCCCTGAAAAATGGTTATTGACCGCGTTACCAATTGACCGAATGCACCATTTTAAAACAACACAAAGATCCCTTATGTTTGAAAGAGTGAAAGGTCTTACAGAACCTCTGCTTCAAACAAAAGGAGGTTTAAAAGAGGAAGAACGTTTCACGTTTGAAGAGGTTCATCAATTACATGACATGGCCCCTGAAAATTATGAAAGCCTCCTATATTTATTTAGTAGAAATTTAGAAAGTCAGCCTGGTCTTCTCCATAAGCTCTTGAAATTACCTGAAGGCGACTTTAGAAATCTCAGTGATTTTATTTCCAGATTTAAAGAAATATACCAATTCCACCAAAACATTAGTTTTTTCTTTCCTCTCATAGATATTTGCCCTTCAGACCGAGCAATGTGCCTTGATGTCTGGCAACAAGCTGTAAACCTTTCAAATATCCCAACTCATCCTAATGATTTTCATATAAAACTTATGAACTGGTCCATACAAGAAGGACGCCTCTTTATTTCTTTATATCAATCTTTTTTAACAAACAGAATGACTCACCATGATCAGAACGTCCTTTTAGACCAATTTCTGTCTCCTGAGAGATATTGTCTTTTGGACTCTCAAAGCAAAGCCTCTTTATTTCCACCTTACTTTATTCAGACAGTAGGAAAAGCCTTTGAAAAAGATATATTAGCAGAGATTGAGGAGAGACACCGCTTTACAAGACTTGTCGATCTTATTGAAAATCCTTCATCTTCTTTAAAAAAATACTTTGAGGCAGAGAGAAGAAAGGAACAACTTTTGCGTGAGCAAAGAGAGCTTGAGCAAAGAATAAGAGAGCAGAGAGACCGTGAAGAACAGGCAAGACGAAAAGCTGTACGTGAATGGGCCAATGCACAAGCAAGGCTACAGCTTCAACAAGAACAAAGAATCCTCCAAAGTTTAGAGAGAGAGCAAAGAAGTTTAAATGAAAGATCTGCAGCTATTCCAGCATTTAGAGAATGGGTGACAGGCCAAGAAGCGATGATGAGAGAAAAAGAAGAGGTCACGACCGCTGTTTTAGCAATTTGGCAGGATCAAAATCTTCAGAAATACAAGCCAAATGCGCACGAAATTGATCGTGTTTTTCAAGAAAAATTTTGTGAACCCATAGAACGCATTATAGCAATGAGAATGAAACGTATTATCAGTGATGTGATTAGCCCTTCCAGCAAGTCAACATACCAATATATTCTTGGTGCTGCCATTGCCTGTCGAGAACAATTTATTGAGAGAGATCTGCGGTTCTATAATGACACTCTGTTTTTTTATGACGAAAGATTTCCTGCTATACATCAATTTTTTTGGCGTTTGAGAAATGCAAAAGATGTAACAAGTGAGGAAGAAACCTGGGTTTTGGGGTTGCTAGAAGCAGCCTATAATAAAGATCCTAAAAATTTCACGACTCCTAAAATACCCGAAGGATTTACTGCAAAAAACTCTCTAGAAAATCCAATTCCTCCTCCCTCTTTTACAGAATGGGTTCGTAATTTTAAAGCTCAAATTTTACCTTGTCTCAGAGAGATAAAATGCCTGTTGAGAAACAAAGAATATTTTCGTCTCCAAGCAGCTTTGCAAGGTTTAGAGAGAGTAAAAAATATTCGAGGTGACTTTTCCTATGATACCGGAATGCCTGGTATTTATGTTCCTCAATTACGACCTTTTTGTGGGTTTTTAGGTAATTTATCCATTGCAACTTTAATGCCTGAGGGTTTTGTTCAAGGCTGGATGACAGAACATTGGAAACATCCGTATCTCACAAAAGCCTTTCCAGAGCTCCAAACGAGTGCAAGCTTTGGAGAAGCACTCGGGTTGAATCCCAACCTTCACCATCAAATGGTTAGCATTTTAACATCCGCCCTTCGAAATAATGAAACAATTCTTCCCTATAGCCTCCCTGTCATATCCAAAGTAACAAAAGATTATTTTATAGCTCTTTTCGATCCTTTTGATGCCATCGTTGATGCTTTGTTTATGGCCATGCGAGGACATACAGGACAAGGTCATGGACCCGGGGGATTAGGACAAATGACAAATCCTTTATGGCCCCACCAAAGCGCTTGTGCAGATGGTGTCGCAGTATGTCTGTTTCGGACAACGACAGAAAATGCTCTTACGCAAGGGCTCGCATCAAGCCTCTTGGGAATTACAGTTATAAAGTGCAATACTCCTGGGTGAAAAAATATTATGCTCTAAACACCTTTTTTGAAGTCTATTGAAAGAGCATCATAAAGTTTTTAACCTCTTTTTAGGGGATTTTTTGAAAAATATGATTATTATAAGCTTAATCGTGCCCCCTCTCCGTCGTTTAAACCTTTTTCATTGACCTCTTTTGAAGGACACGTTAAAGATAACGTCAGACAATTCCTTACTCCATGGCTATATTTAAAATTAAGGTATTCCATGCATAACCCGCTTGACTTTGAAAAGTCCGTCACGGAACTTGAGAGCAAAATTGAAGAACTGCGTCATCTTTCAAGCAGTACGGATGTTAATATTGCTGAAGAAATAACCCGGCTTCAAAAAAAATCCTCTAAACTTCTTCACACGATCTATTCTAACTTAACGCCTTGGCAAACAGTTCAAGTTGCGCGTCATCCCAATCGTCCTCACTTTCTTGATTATATTAATGCGATGATAGAGGATTTTA
>NCGZ01000113.1 GCA_002257235.1 Alphaproteobacteria bacterium 16-39-46 | reverse complement strand
AACCACCCGAATGGTCTTATCTTGAGCCCATTGCCTTAATAGGGCACGATGGGTTCTAAATGGGGGGGAGTTCGAGTGATCGGCTCCTCTACCAGCTTGGGCATGAAGATCACGCCGATGTGAATGCAGCAAAGAACATATTAGCGGCAGGGCATGCCGTACTTGTCTGTGGAGAAGAGTTAAGACCAACTCCGTCAAAAGCGGTGAAGGCAGTTTCGATGAATCAGGAACCATCCTTAAATCAGCGTGTTGCTTGAAGCTTAAGGAATCTCGTTCCTTTAGGGGCGAGAGGATGTCAAATGGTTTTTTCGGCAAGAGACAATGGTTATTTCTATTTTTTTTCAGGTCTCTGCTTAGAAGTTTTAAAATGAGACTTTTTTTCCTAAATAGCGCCTTTTTTTAAGTAAAAAATAAGAAATATTTTTAGGTCTAAGTATCCCCAAAATATAGAACAAAAATATTTTTTTAAAAAAATGATCTAAAAACGTTTGATTTTTTTTAAAAAAGTTGTAGGGTTATTCAAATTTTACAATGAAGAATATTACTTAAGCAGTGAAGGAAATTAAAATGGCAATCTTGTCGTCCCTAAGTCGTTCCCAAAAAGAAGCTGTTGGTCTTTTGCAAGTTGGAACATTTCTCGAATATTTTGATTTGATGCTCTATGTTCATATGGCGGTTCTTTTAAATGATCTTTTTTTTCCAAAAACAGATCCTAAGACAGCCTCTGTTTTAACAGCTTTTGCCTTTTGTTCGACCTATCTTTTAAGGCCTTTTGGGGCTCTTTTTTTTGGGTATATTGGAGATCATCTGGGCCGCAAGACGACGGTCATTATGACAACGATGATTATGGCAATTTCTTGTATTATTATGGCGACTCTTCCGACTTACGCACAGATTGGGATTAGTGCCGCTTGGCTTGTAACGCTCTGTCGTGTAGCGCAGGGCCTTTCTTCTATGGGAGAAGTTATTGGCGCTGAAATTTATGTGACAGAAATTACGAAGCCTCCCGTTCGGTATCCTGCAGTGGGACTTATTGCCTGTGCATCGCGCATTGGGACTGTTGTGGCATTGGGTGTTGCGATGCTTGTGACAACGCAAGGGTTTAATTGGCGTAATGGATTTTGGATTGGGGCCGCTATTGCTGTGGTGGGGTCTGTTGCGCGGACGCGTCTTCGTGAAACACAAGAATTTGTGGACATGAAAGGTCGCATAAATCGGGCAATTAAAGAAGTTAAAGAACGGAAGCTTGAAAAAGCAGATAAATTAATGGCTTTAAAAGAGACCCTAGATCAACAGCCCGTTAATTGGAAAACAATGTCTGCTTATTTTGCAATTGCATCTGGGACCGCATTAAGTCTTTATTTTAATTATATTTATTGTGGCGATCTTCTAAAGCGTCTTGGATTTTCTCCAGAGGCCATTATTTATCAAAATTTTATCGTGTCAATGATTGAGTTTGTCGGAATGGGGGGGGCTGTTTTTCTAAGTTACCGGATTCATCCTATGAAAATTCTTAAATTTAGAGCGCTTTTGTATCTTCCTTTTGTCTGTATATTTCCATTCTTGCTTTCCAATTCACCGACTGCTTCAACTATCTTTTTTATTCAGGTGATTGGCGCGATGATTGGCTTGGGAGGTGTTCCAGGCGTTGCTGTTCTTGTCGCTCACTTTCCTGTTTTTAAAAGATTTACCTACATTAGTTTTATGTATGCCGTTTCACGCTCTTTAATGGCTGTTGTTACTTCGTTTGGACTTGTCTATTTGACAGATTATCTAGGATCTTGGGGGCTCTATTTGATTTTACTTCCAGTTACCTTAAGTTTCTTGTGGGGTGTCACTCAATATGAAAAGTTAGAGAATTTGACTCAAAAACCTTTTTTAAGGAGTTTATTTGACTGGAAATCAATGCCTCCACAATCATCTGACCCAATCTTTGATCGATCTTTAAATTATCAGAAAGTAGCAGAAAAATAGTTTGGAAAATTAATAAGAGTGGATCGTTAATTTCCGGTTTTTAGAATTGAATGTTAATAAAAATTGAAAGAGGTATATAATGGCATTTCTATCTTCTTTGACGCGGACACAAAAAGAAGCCGTCGGGCTTTTGCAAATTGGAACATTTCTCGAATATTTTGATTTGATGCTTTATGTGCATATGGCGGTTCTTTTGAATGATCTTTTTTTCCCAAAGACAGATTCAAAAACAGCGGCTCTCTTAACAGCCTTTGCCTTTTGTTCCACCTATCTTTTAAGGCCTTTTGGGGCTCTTTTTTTTGGATATGTTGGAGACCATTTGGGCCGCAAAACAACAGTCATTATGACAACCATGATTATGGCAATTTCTTGTATTGTTATGGCATCTCTTCCAACTTATGCTCAAATTGGCATTACAGCAGCCTGGCTTGTTACTCTTTGTCGGGTGGCGCAAGGTCTTTCGTCTATGGGAGAAATTCTTGGGGCTGAAATCTATATGACTGAAATCACGAAACCACCAGCACGTTATCCTTCTGTCGGGCTTATTGGATGTGCGTCTCGTTTTGGAACGGTAGCGGCGCTCGGTGTTGCCATGCTTGTAACGAGTCAAGGATTCAATTGGAGAAATGGATTTTGGATTGGAGCTGCTATTGCATTGGTAGGCTCTATTGCACGTACAAGACTTCGTGAAACGCCTGATTTTGTGGATATGAAAAGGCAACTTAAAAAAGTTATTGAAGATGCTGAAGAAAAGAGACCACAAGATGTTGAGGAACTGAAAGTCGTCAGAGAAGCATTAGAGCGTGAGAAAGTTAGTTGGAAGACAATATATGCATATTTTTCATTTGCGTCTGGAGGGGCTGTGAGTCTCTATTTTAGTTATTTTTATTGTGGAGGACTCTTGAAAGAGATGGGATATACGGCCCAGGCGATTATTTATCAGAATTTTTTTGTTGCGATAACGGAGCTAGTCGGAATGACCATTGCTGTTTTTTTAAGTTACCGAATTTATCCTCTGAAAATCTTGAAGTTTAAAATGCTTTTATTTATTCCTTTTTTGTGTGTTTTGCCCTTTTTGTTAAGCAATTCCCCAACGCCTTTGTTGATATTTTTTATTCAGGTTGTTGGAATAACGCTAGGCTTGAGTAGCATCCCAGCTAATGCTATTTTATATTCGCATTTTCCCGTTTTTAAAAGATTTACCTACACGAGTTTTATCTATGCGATTTCAAGGTCTTTAATGGCTGTTCTCACATCGTTTGGCATTGCCTACTTAACAAGTTTCTTAGGGCCTTGGGGGCTTTATTTTATTTTTGTCCCGCTCATTTTTAGTTTTTTGTGGGGGATCTCCCATTATGAGAAATTGGAACATCGAACGGAGCGGTCTTTTTTTGGAAGCTTATTTCAGTGGAGAGGGGCTCCAGAAAAAACATCTTCTTCCATATGTGATGCTTCTATGGAGTATAAAACTGTCGCCGAAAAATAGCGTAAAAAATATTTCTTTAAAGGGCATTTTTTTGTTTTAGAAAAGACAGACCTGCACCTAAAATTTCTCTAAAAGATCATTTAACATTGATTAACAACAAGGTTATCTTAACCAATAAAAGGGGTTTTAAATGGGAATTCTATCTTCTCTTAATCGCACACAAAAAGAAGCTGTCGGGCTTCTTCAAGTTGGAACATTTCTCGAATATTTTGATTTGATGCTTTATGTGCATATGGCGGTTCTTTTAAATGATCTTTTTTTTCCAAAGACAGATCCAAAAACAGCAGCACTCTTAACGGCTTTTGCTTTTTGTTCAACGTATCTTTTAAGACCCTTTGGGGCTCTTTTTTTTGGGTATATTGGAGATCAT
>NCGZ01000112.1 GCA_002257235.1 Alphaproteobacteria bacterium 16-39-46 | reverse complement strand
AAAAAGCGCTGTCTTGGACGGATAGGCTAACTGATAATTTTAGGATTATGGGAAGCACATTAGCCTCCTAATTCCAACTCTTCACGCGTGATCGGTATAGAACAACCTAATGTGCCCTCTTTCTCTCCTATGAGAAAAGGACGCATTGATCCAAAGGTTAAAGGAGCCCATTTTATTTCGTATTGTCAAGAAGGTGGCATGGATTACCACCTTGAAAGTTTAGGGGTTCCTTCGACAACAAGCAGTCAGAATGAAGCGCAATTTTTGGATGACTTTTTAGGAGAACCTTTTGAAGAAGTTATAAATAGAGGCTTAAAAAGCAATTTTCTTTTTAAAGAAGATAAAATTTTACGTCCAGGAATAATACATACAGGAAGTGGGACAAACTGTAATGTTGATGATTTAATAGATAATGAAGGTATTTGGGCTTCAGGGGGATGGATAACATTTTCTGCGCATTCAATTACGCTGAAAAATACGCTTCTGAAATCACCGGTAGGGGTGAAAATTCAACCAAATAATGATGATTCTTGGTTTCAAGAAATTTACATTTACCCAAATAAATTTATATATAAATCTTTAAGAAGTGGAGAGATGTGCCAATCAGAAACATGTTGTCTATCTGGTACAATAGATTTTAGAACGGGAAAAGTTGATTTGGAGGTCTTAAATGGATTTATGGACATTACGTTTCATCCAAAGAAATTAGATCAAGATTTGCCCTATCGATTGGATTCTCCTCAGTCTAAAATTCAAGAATTGATTTTTGGAGAGATCTTAGAGATGGAAAGGGTACATTCTGAAGGTCAAGAAAAAGAGCTTTTTGATGAAGCTGTTTTGACGGCAACTCTTTTTTTACAAACAAAGAATCTACGATATGGTTCTATGGCGTTGACCATGTTTGAAAGAGTAACACAAAATGACTCTGACGAGGAGCGACGTGGTGTTGCTTTTCATAGTATAGAAGAAACTAAAAGACAGCTCTCTGTTGAAGTATACAAAGAAGGATTAGCTTTTAGAGATGATCCCCACGACACGAATCATACAAAAGCAATTCAATATTTTTTAGAGGCTATTGAATTACAAGAAAACAATGTAAAAGCGATGCATAATGTCGCCATGTTATATTGGAAATTAAAAGATTATAAAGGGGCGGAGTTATGGTTCAATAAAGCAGCAGAATTAGACTTTGAGCCTTCACGTCGTAATCTTGTTAAAATGCAAGAAGAGGCAAAAATTTAATTTTGAGAAGAAGTGAAGAATGTGTCTGGAGCTGCTTTTATTTACAAAATTAAATCCAAAAACGAAGGTTCTTTTTTAGGGCGCGTGATTTCACAAAGCCCCAGGGAACTGATGTTATGGACATGGGTTTGTAGAGGGTCTTCTTGGGCTTGTTTTTGGAGGAGCGTTAATAGTTTTTTGCGTTGAGAGGGTGACTGTATCGGGATAAGATCAACCACAATGGTTCCTCCTAAATTTTTAAGACGTATTTCCTCCAGAATCCTTTGTCCTGCAAGTGTATTAAGTTGAAAAGGATCTAGGTTTTTTTTTGAGGTTCCTTCAGAGGAAGAGTTAACATCAAAGACCCAAAAAGCAGAGGTCTTTTCAAGAATAAGGTGGCCGGAAGAAAGAGGGATAATGGGATCTTTTTGAAGGTCCCACCTTTCCTGAATATCGTATTTTTCAAAAAGAGGTCCCTCCGTCAGAGAAAGATGAGACGTGAGAGTGATGAAAGAAGAAAGATGAGAAACTTCTAAAAACTTTTTAAGGGAAAGATAAAGAGCCGCGTCATCCACAATAATTTTTTTTAAAGAATCACTATTTTGAAGAATATATCGAAAAAGATACTCTTTTTCGGGAAGAAGAAGGCCTGGTTTAGAGTCTTTATTTTTTTCTTGAAGCAGGGTCCAGAGATTTTTTAAAGTCGAAAGGTCAGCTTCTAAAGCTTCAAAAGAAGCTTTTCGGGCAAGGGGTTTGACCGTGAGTCCTTCATTGTCTGAAAGAAGCTCTGAAATTTTAGAAAGTGTCTCTTCTGAAAAATCCTGTTTAGAGATTGTTTTGGAAAATCTTAAGCCAGGCGTTTTCGGTTGAAAAATAAAAAAAGCAGAGGAAAAAGAAAGCGTCAGACTTAGGCGCACATTTTTTTCTTTTTCTTCCTGTTGTTCATTGAGCGGTGTGTGTTTAACTTTATCTCGCGTGATCTGGACAAGAACAGAAGACCCTTTCGTAAAGGGTGTGTTTTCCCAAAAGGAGGGAGGGCGAGAAAGAAGACCTGGTGTCTTTTCACCAAAGTCAACAAAGGCAAAGCCGAGGTTTTTCTGGATGTCTAAAACAACTCCCTTATGAATATCACCGATTTGGGTCGGATGTGAGACACGAAACTCAAGAGGAGAGCTGTCCTTCTCCTTCAAAAGTGCAAGGTTGGTGTGATGAGACGGACGAGAGACCAGAAGAAGTGTATTCATAAAAGTTCTATTCTTTCTGAAAGAAAAAAGGTATTTGTAAAACGATAAGGATAGTCTAACCATGCGTCTTGTTTTATATCAACCAGAAATTCCTCAAAATGCCGGAACGCTACTCCGCGTCGCTGCCTGTTTTGGTATTTCTGTGGATATGATTGAACCCTTTGGTTTTATTTTTTCAGAGCGGCGCATGCGGCGCGCAGGCATGGATTATATTGATTCTGTTAACCTTTCTCTTCACGTTTCTTGGAAGGCATTTCAGGCTCAACAGGGGAAATCACGCCTTATTCTTTTAACGCCGACAGCTCCAATGTCCTATGTGGATTTTCAGTTTGAGAAGAATGATGTCCTGATGGTGGGGCGCGAAAGTGATGGTGTGCCTGAAGATGTTAGGAGGGACTGTACGCACCAGATTTCGATTCCCATGAGAGCAGGGTTTAGATCTCTAAATGTTGCCGTTGCAGCGAGTATGGTTTTAGGAGAAGCTTTAAGACAAACAGGATTTGAGGAGTAATGGAAACCAATTTTAGGGCGTCTTTTGAAGAAGAACGGAAAAAGGTGGAAGTCTGGTTCACGCTTCTCAGGGATAAAATTTGTGAAGAACTTGAAGAACTTGAAAGACTCTGTTTAATTTCTCCTGAAATTTCTCCTCAGCGATTTCAGCGAAAAGAATGGAAAAGAGACGGCGGTGGCGGCGGGATTATTTCTCTTATGAAAAAGGGCCGTGTCTTTGAAAAGGCGGGTGTGAATATTTCGACTGTTTATGGTGAATTTTCTGAAGCTTTCCGAAAAGAAATTCCAGGTGCAGATAAAGATCCGAAGTTTTGGGCCAGTGGCATTTCCCTTGTAATCCATCCGCGGAATCCTCATGTCCCGATCGTTCATATGAATACACGCATGATCATTACCACGCAACTTTGGTTTGGGGGAGGGGTTGACTTAACGCCTGTCTTTCCGAGTCAAAAAGACACAGTGGATTTTCATAGAGTTTTACAAGAAACCTGTGATCATTATGACTTAGAGAGTTATTTAAAATTTAAAAAATGGTGTGATGATTATTTTTTTATAACCCATCGCAATGAGCCGAGGGGCGTGGGAGGAATCTTCTATGATTATATTAATAGTGGAAACTTTGAAAAAGATTTTGAATTTACAAAAAATGTGGGAGAGGCTTTTTTAAAAATTTATCCTCAAATCGTCAAGCGTTATTTTAACACGCCCTGGTCAGAAGAGGATGTTCAGCATCAGCTTAAAAAAAGAGGTCGTTATGTGGAATTTAATTTAGTTTATGATCGAGGAACAAAATTTGGGCTTCAGACAGGGGGAAATATAGATGCGATCTTGATGTCTCTTCCGCCGATGGCATCTTGGGAGATTGAAGCGTAGAGGAAAGGAGATAGAGATTAAAAATGAAGGGTACCAGAGATTGGACATTCCTAACTTGCTCCGCAGGGCAGTGTCAATTTTCTCTTGAAAATATAAAAAAATATGTCCGAGTTCAGATACAAATGAGACAAAAGAGGGATGAGCGGAGCGCGCCATTAAATAGCGCCGTAGCGATGATCATCCCTCTTTGCTGTAATAAAA
>NCGZ01000111.1 GCA_002257235.1 Alphaproteobacteria bacterium 16-39-46 | reverse complement strand
AAACAATTCCACAAAAATTAAATTTTAAAATTTTTGGAAATTTTATTGGGGTCAAATTTTAGAAAATTTAGAGAATTTGGTCTTTTCGTTCTGGCACTAGTATAGCAACAATGTAGCCTTCTTTACATTGATAAACAGGGTGTTTCGCTGCATGATGTTCCTTAATCGTTTTTTAAATTGCCTGACGATATTTTTCTAACTCGATCATATGAAATTCAGACATCTTTGCGTTCTCTTCCCTCTTTTGAAGTGTTCTCTCAAAGTATCATAAGCATAGAAAATTTTTTATGCAGATATGCTCTCAGGAGAAGAGTTCTCGTCTAACTCTTCAATCTCTACTTGTAAGTGTGCAGCAAGTAATTTAAGTGTTTTTTGGTATGCCCCTGATGGCTTTACTTGCTTCTTTGCTATAAATAATATCATATATGCTCAGAATTATACCCTAAAAAAAATAAATTTATCAAGACAAATCCTTGGTCCCAATAATGGTCGTCAAAACCATCATGAAGTCTTTAATCCAATAAAGCCTGTTTGAGGAGATCATTGACCATCTCAGGTTTTGCTTTTCCTTGCATGTGTTTCATGACTTGCCCTACGAAAAATCCAAAGAGTTTATCTTTACCGCTTTTATATTCTTGAACCATTGTCTCATTTTCTTGAAGAACACGTTTAATCACCGCTTCAATGGCTGAGGTGTCAGTAATTTGGAGAAGTCCTTTTTCTTCTACAATGGAAGCCGGAGATTTCTGGGTTTCCCAAAGAGTAATAAAGACGTCTTTTGCAATTTTTCCGGAGATCGTATCATCATTGATGAGATTCACAAGTTCAGCTAAATGAGCAGCGGAAACAGGGGAGTCTTCAATGGCTTTATTTTCCCGGTTCAAAGCTGCAAAAAAATCCCCCATCATCCAGGTGGCCAGCAGCTTTGGCCCTGTTTGTTTGTTTTTGAGAGAGTTGATGCCGGTCTCATAAAAATCAGCAAGGGCTTCCTCTGAAATAATCACATCTGCTTCATAAGGCGTTAAGTGATACGTTTCAATGAACCTGCTTTTTTTAGCATCGGGAAGCTCTGGAAGACCTTTTCGAAGCGTCTCTACCCAGTTTTTGTCGAGCACAAGGGGGAGAAGGTCCGGATCTGGAAAGTAACGGTAGTCATGAGCATCTTCTTTTCCACGCATGGACCGTGTTTCCCCTTTCGTGGGATCATAAAGACGGGTTTCTTGAACAACAGTTCCTCCGTCTTCAAGAATCTCAATTTGGCGATGAGCTTCGTATTCAATAGCCTGTTGAATAAACCGAAAAGAGTTTACGTTCTTGATTTCAGCACGTGTTCCAAGGGCAGATCCTGGCTTTCTCATCGAAACGTTAATGTCGGCACGCATGCTTCCTTCATCCATATTGCCGTCACATGTTTTTAAGTATCGAAGGATCATGCGGAGCTTTTTAAGATAACGAACTGTTTCATCAGCGTTTCGAAGGTCAGGCTCTGAGACGATTTCCATAAGGGCCACGCCACATCGATTTAAATCAATGTAAGATTTTTTAGGGTGTTGATCATGAAAGCTTTTTCCCGCATCTTGCTCAAGGTGAAGGCGCGTGATGTTTATGCGTTTTTGGCTCCCATCTTCAAGATCAATATCTAAATAGCCCTGCCCAACAATCGGATGATAAAGCTGGGAGATTTGATATCCTGAGGGAAGATCTGCATAAAAATAGTTTTTGCGGTCGAATTGCGAGACAAGATTGATCTCAGCATTGATGCCAAGTCCTGTTTTAACGGCTTGTTCGACACAAAACTGATTCAAGACCGGAAGCATTCCTGGAAAGGCAGCATCAACAAGAGACACTTGCGCATTCGGCTCTCCCGCAAAAGCTGTTGAAGCTCCTGAAAATAGCTTTGAGAGGGACGTGACTTGGGCATGGACTTCAAGGCCAATAACAATTTCCCAGAGTCCCGTGCGTCCTTCGATGAGAGAAGAGGAGGAATCGTGTGACATGATGAATCCTTTTAGGCTTGGGGAAGAAAAATAGTTTCAGGGGTCAGTCCTTTGAACTGAACGGCGTGTTCAAGAGCATAGGCGATATTTAAAAGACCACTCTCCTGAAAGGCAGGTGCAATGAGTTGGAGCCCAAGCGGTAAGCCTTTCTCTGAAAGACCTGCCGGAACCGAAATCGCTGGAAGTCCTGCAAGAGAAGAGGGGACCGTAAAGACGTCATTGAGATACATTTCAATGGGGTCTTGGGGGGGATTTTCGACAGAGAAGGCACCACTCGGAGTTGTGGGCGTTAGAATAAAATCGATTCCATTTTGAAAGACTTTTTTAAAGTCTTCAGCAATCAGAAAGCGTACCTTTTGAGCTTTTAGGAAGTAAGCATCATAGAATCCAGAGGAAAGAACGTATGTTCCCAGAAAGATACGTCTTTTAACTTCCGCCCCAAATCCTGAGCCTCGGGTGTGTTCGTAAAGATCATTTAAAGTATCTCCTGGATGTTCTACCCGAACGCCAAATCTGACGCCATCATAGCGTGCCAAGTTGGAAGAGGCTTCTGCAGGCGCCAAAATGTAATAAACGGGAAGGGCAAGATCGGTGTGAGGAAGCGAAATCTCTTCTATGAGAGCCCCTCGCTCTTGAAGAAGCGCAATACCTTTATCCCAAAGACGAGAAATATCAGGAGAGAGGCCTTCCGGACGGTATTCTTTGGGGATGCCGATGCGTTTCCCTTTTATATCCCCTGTAATTGCCTCTAAGTAAGAGGGGACATCGACTTTGGCAGAGGTTGAATCTTTTGGATCATGTCCAGCCATATATTGAAGAAAAAGGGCCGCATCTTTAACAGACCGTGCATGGACGCCCGCTTGATCAAGAGAAGATGCAAAGGCGACAATCCCATAACGTGAACTCCGTCCGTAGGTTGGCTTTATGCCCACGAGGCCACAGTAGCTTGCAGGTTGACGAATGGAGCCCCCTGTGTCCGTCCCCGTTGATGCAATGGCTGCAAAAGCAGCGACAGCTGCTGTTGATCCTCCTGACGAGCCGCCTGGAACAAGAGCAGTTGTAGGTGAGCTGGGAGAGACCCAAGGATTGAGGGAGGGACCGTAATGGCTGGTTATTGTGGAGGACCCCATGGCGAATTCGTCCATGTTCGTTTTTCCCATGAGCACAACGCCGCTGTCTTTAAGTTTTTGAGAGACAGTGGACTCATAAGGCGGAATAAAGTTTGACAGAATTTTGGAAGAAGACGTCGTTAAAATACCTTCTGTTGCAAAGAGATCTTTATGGGCAAAAGGAAGACCATCAAGGGGAAGAGAGGAACCACTTTTATAGCGTTTATCAGCGTCTTCTGCATTTTTACGAGCGACATCAGGGGTCTCTGTGACAAAAGCATTGAGAGGGCGGATCTTTTCAACCTGAGAAATATAATTTTCACAGACATCAAGGGCCGAAAGCTCACGTTTCTTTAAAAGACTCAGAAGCTCTAGGGCAGAGAGAGTTAAAAGGGAATTTGGCATGAATTTCTCCTTATTCCACGACCTTGGGGACAACAAACATATCTAATGCAACTTCAGGCGCATTGGAGAGAATTTTTCCAACAATGTTCCCATCTGTAACCGTGTCAATTCGAAGAGGTTGAGAAATATTCAGCTCTTGAAGAGGGGTTGAAAGAGGGGGCGTTGAAGAGGTGTCAACTCTATTGAGGCACTCAATCCAACGAAGAATACCACACATTTCTTGAACAAGTGGCGGAATATCTTTCTCTGAAATCTCAATGCGTGCAAGTTTTGCAATTTTTAAAACGGTCTCTTTTGTAACAGCTGATGCGTCCGACATAATTTTTTCCAGTCTGTGATGTTCGAAAAGAATGAGGACTAACCTAACGTATCCCTTTTAGAATCACAATTGGAAAAATAGGTAAAAAAGATAATTTTAAAAATATTTTTGGAAATTCATAAAAAAGATAAAAAACGCGATTTCAGCCATTCTCTTGCAGCAGTTTCTGTGCTCGTTCTTCTCGACGCTCTTGTTCGAGCAACTTTTGATAGTCTTTCCCTGGTATCCTCTCGATATCGCCGGGTAAATGAGATTTTGGGGATTACAAGGTGTTGGGTGGAAGGTTTGATTGTTCGAAGATTAAATGGGCAAGGGAAGG
>NCGZ01000002.1 GCA_002257235.1 Alphaproteobacteria bacterium 16-39-46 | reverse complement strand
AATTCCACAAAAATTAAATTTTAAAATTTTTGGAAATTTTATTGGGGTCAAATTTTAGAAAATTTAGAGAATTTGGTCTTTTCGTTCTGGCACTAAGTAAACTGCATTTACTTCCCATAAAATAAGAAGTGAAAACCCAACAAATCCTGCGATGGAAAGATAGATTTCCCGTCCCATAACAGCCCCAAATGAAGACTGTAAAGGCCTTAAAAGCATATTAAACAAAGATCCTGCTTCCTTTGCACTCCGTGATCCAAACGCTTCAATCCAGGCTTGAGCTTTAAAACGGGTGGTTTCAGTTGTTGGAATATAGAGCTGTTTTAAAGTAGGTCCACTTAATGCATAGTTAATTCCTCTTAATGCAATAACCAACGCAAATAAAATGGAGAGAGATTCAAACATTAAAAAACCAAAGAAAATAATTCCAACAATTATAGGGATCAAAATAAGAACAAAAGGAATTCCTAAGAAGCGTGTTAAGTTCGATATTCCTAAGATAAGACACCCAAAAGTCACAATGTTAATGCAGGAACCATAAAGACTGAGATAATTGCTTAACGCGACACCCTCATAAATGCTGCCGGCCATAAATTTAAAATTAAAGTCGATAATTGTTAAAATTGTTCCGTAAATAAGATTTACACCAAATATACAGAGAAGATATTTGTGCCTTATCATTAATCGGAGACCTTCTAAAAAACCAGATTGAACCGTGAGCATCACATTTTCATTTTTTTTTGTGAAAGAGCTCAAGAGATGCTCGGGAGTTGTTTTCAAAAAATGGCGTACCAGGGGAATAATCGTAAATGTTAAGAGACCGAGAATTCCAATCGAAAGGCTGTCCGTTTCGAGCGAAAGGCGATGCGGAAGACCTCCAATGCTATAGGGAAAAATAATACCCCCAATTTGTCCAAAGGCCACAATAAAAGGAAATCCTTTTTCTGCAGAAAAGGCTTTTGTCGTATCGGTTGCAAATACCCAAAAAAGAGGAACAAGCAAAGATCCAAAGCTTTCAACATAGATGTACCAAGCATATCCCAAAATTTTTGTTCCGATCGAGAGTACAATTGACCGTGCAGATATCTCTTCGGGAGAACCTTGGACCACAAACATAATGGCACTAAAACATAAGGTTATGACCCCATAATAGGCAGGAAGTCGCAGGAGCATTTTTTCACGTGAGGACTGTCCAAGAAATTTTGTATAAAGCATTAAAAAAGGAATTAAAGCGATAACGGAAAGCGTTTTTGCAAAGGGAAGATCAACTTTATCAACAAGTTGCATAAAAAGAGAATCTTTTAAAGGTCTCAAGGTCCAATAAACACCAATGATGATTGTAAAGATAAACCCCATCTGTAAGAATTTTCGAAATTCATTGAGTTCAAACTCTCCAAAACTAAATCTGCATAATTTGATTAGAAAACAAAGAGCTTTTTCTTGCAGGTTCATTGATTTTCTCAAAGGTTCTAAGATTTTATTTTTTATGATTTATGTTTTAGATCATTTGCACTATTCTAAACATTACCTCCCGAGAAGTAACATTCAAGAAGGATGACATACTTTCTTTTTTTTAGCGAGCCTCTAAAAGAATGTCAAAAAATTGTCTTGAAGCCAGACCTCTCTTTATGTTAATAAGGGAGCTCTGTCTCCTTCGTCTAGAGGTCTAGGACACTGCCCTCTCACGGCAGCAACACGGGTTCAAATCCCGTAGGAGACGCCAAATCTTTCTTTTTTAAGGGGCTTTCTCCCTTTTCAGGGTACGTTCTTCTTTTTCTTTTCTCTTAAAGAAAGAAGGCGGCCTCAAAGCCCTTGCTTTTTTACACCTCTTTTTTTTCTTGTAATATATCGCAATAAACTTTGATTTTCCTTTCCTCTACCAGAACGTTAGTTATATAAGAGAGTTATCGGTTTTAAAGATTTTATCCAACTCTTTTAAAGCAAAGGGATTTGTTCTCCATGACGTTAAGCGCCACCTCTTTTTTTGAGACTTTAAATCAAAAAATTCTCTCCCATAAAGCTAAAATTGCAATCATCGGTCTTGGGTATGTGGGTCTTCCACTCGCCTTAACCTTTCATAAACAAGGATTTTCTGTCCTTGCCTTTGATCTTGATACGTCAAAAATTACAGCTTTAAAAAAGGGCCACTCTTATATTAAAAACATTTCAGAGTCCGCCGTGCAAAGTTTGTCCCAAAGTCCAAATTTCGAGGCAAGCTCTGATCCTGAAATTCTTAAAAAAGCAGATGCCATTTTAATTTGTGTTCCGACACCTCTCACTAAAAATCGTGAACCCGATATGAGTTATGTTGTCTCAACCACGGACACAATTGCAAAACATCTTCAAAAAGGACAATTGATTGTCCTTGAGTCGACGACCTATCCGGGTACAACGGACGAACTGATGCGTCCTCTTCTCGAAAAGACAGGACTTGTGATGGGACGTGATTTTTTCTTAAGTTATTCTCCCGAGCGGGAAGACCCTGGAAATCCAAACTTTGAAACAGCAAGCATTCCTAAAGTTGTTGGGGCAGATGACCCACACTCCCGGGATTTAAGCGTGACACTTTATGAACAAATCGTCCCCAAAGTCATTTCCGTCAGTTCAGCGCGCACAGCAGAAGCTGTTAAGCTTACAGAAAATATTTTTAGATCTGCCAACATTGCCCTCGTTAATGAACTCAAAGTCATTTATGAAAAAATGGGAATTAACATATGGGAAGTTATTGATGCGGCAAAAACAAAACCTTTTGGATTTATGCCTTTTTATCCAGGGCCAGGTCTTGGAGGTCATTGCATTCCTATCGACCCCTTCTATTTGACTTGGAAAGCACGTGAATATGGTGTCTCGACACGCTTTGTTGAGCTTTCGGGAGAGATCAATACATCAATGCCTTTTTATGTCGTGGACAGGCTTCGAGATGAGCTGGATAAGAGATTTTCAAAAAGTCTTAATGGGACACGCCTCCTTATTATGGGAATGGCCTACAAGAAAAATGTTGATGATATCCGTGAAAGCCCTTCTTTGGTTATTTATGATCTTTTAAAAAGTAAGGGGGCTGAGGTTGATTATCACGACCCTTACATTCTTACTGTTCCAACCACGCGCGAACACCCTACGGTTTCCGGACTTGAATCTATCCCCCTGACACAAAAAAATCTTGCCGCTTATGATGCCGTCCTCATCCTAACAGATCATGACAGTGTCGATTATAAATTTCTTTCAGAGCACTCGAAACTTATCATTGATACTCGAAATGCTCTCCATTTTCTAAAAGAGGCCTCCCATGTCGCAAAAGCTTAATCTCTCTTTACCAATTCCTTTTATTGATCTCAAATCTCAACAAGCGCAGATCCGCCCTCAAATCAATGAAGCTTTTCAGGGTATTCTGGATCATGGAGCTTACATTATGGGTCCCCAGATTTTTGATCTTGAGAAGAAGCTCTCTGAATTTTGTGGGGCAAAACACACAATCACATGTGCGAATGGAACAGATGCGTTGGCTCTCATTCTCATGGCCAAAAACGTAAAACCGGGAGATGCCGTTTTCGTCCCTTCCTTTACCTTTGCAGCAACAGCAGAAGTTGTCGCATGGATGGGAGCAACCCCTGTTTTTATAGATGTTCTCAAAGATACCTTTAATATGGATCCTTTAAGTTTAAAGCAAGGGATCAAGCACGCCAAAGAACTTGGACTCAATCCAACCGCCATTATTCCCGTTGATCTCTTTGGAGCTCCTGCCGATTACGATGCTCTCGAGACAATCGCTGCTGAAAACCATCTTTGGGTCCTCGCGGACAGTGCTCAAAGTTTTGGAGCAACGTATAAAAATCGTTCGGTTGGAACATTTGGGCTTGCGACATCGACAAGCTTCTTCCCCGCAAAACCCCTCGGATGTTATGGCGACGGGGGTGCTATTTTTACAGATAACGATGACCTTGCAGAAATACTCATCTCTTTACGTGTTCATGGTCAAGGCAAAGATAAATATGACAATATTCATATTGGAATGAATGGACGACTTGATACGCTTCAAGCTGCCGTTCTGC
Organism: Alphaproteobacteria bacterium 16-39-46; assembly: GCA_002257235.1. Lineage (GTDB taxonomy): Bacteria > Pseudomonadota > Alphaproteobacteria > 16-39-46 > 16-39-46 > 16-39-46. The sequence goes on along the minus strand of NCGZ01000002.1, from coordinate 68,565 downwards.
TCGAAAAACTTAAAATTTTCCCGAACGAACTTATCGCGCGCCAGCATGCAGCCGACTTTTACACAAGAGCCCTTTCTTCTGTTGCTACCCCTCCCCTTCTTCTCCCCAATACGACGTCTTCTTGGGCCCAATACACCCTCCGTTTAAACCCAGAAACCTCTCGTGAAAAACTCATTCAAGATCTTCAGGCGCTTGGGATTCCAACGGCTATTTATTATGTAAAACCTCTCCATCAACAAAAAGCCTATCAACACTATCCAACGGCCCTCGGCCACCATCTCCCAAATTCTGAGGCGCTGGCCCATGAAGTTTTAAGCCTTCCCATGCATGGATATTTAACTGAGGACGTTCTTCAGTATATAACAGAGAGTCTTGTTCATCTCTTAAGCCGTCCTCCAAAATGACGGCCTCAAAAGCATCTCAGGCTCTCCAAAAGCCCTCTCTTCTTTTAATTATCTTAATGGCAGGCCTTCCTCAAATTGGGGAAACCATTTATTCTCCTGCTCTCCCGAGTATCTCCGAAGCCCTTTGTGTGAGTCATGGTCTCGTTGAGACAACACTCACCATTTATCTCATTGGATTCGCTCTAGGAATCCTCTTTTGGGGCCCGCTTTCGGACAAGTGGGGACGCAAACCCATTATGATCATAGGATTTTTTTTCTATTGCCTTGGAAGTTTAGGATGTGCGCTTGCCCCTTCTTTCTGGCTCCTTCTTCTCAGCCGATTCGTGCAAGCTTTTGGAGGCTCCGTTGGATCTGTCCTCTCTCAAACAATTGCCCGAGATGCCTTTGAAGGAAGAGAACGCTCCCATGTCTTTGCAACTGTTGCGATCGCTCTGTCTTTTTCGCCGGTGCTCGGGCCGGTCATTGGTGGAATTTTAACGGACTTTATGAACTGGCGCATGATTTTTTTAGGCCTTTTTCTCACAGGTATGATGCTTGAATTTTATATTTTTAGATCTTTAAAAGAAACAAAACCTCAAGAAACACACCGTGCATCCCTTTTAAAAGTACTCGCTAAAATGATCAAAGACCCCTTGCTAATCTCATTTGGCTTAATGGTGGGAGGTCTTCACGGCGTCATCTTCATCTTTATTGCAGAAGGACCTTTTTATCTCATCGACTTTTTGGGGATTAGACCAAGCCTTTATGGGGTTTTTCTCTTTATTCCAGCGCTCTCTCTCGTCCTTGGGTCCTATATAACGCGACGATTTATTTCTATCTTTCCTGAAAAAAAGATTTTATTGGGTGGTATTTTTATCTGTTTTTTATCAAGTGCCTTTCTTTTGAGCTTTTCTTTTTTGGATTTCATCACTGACGAAAATAAATTTATGTCTATCCTTTATATCCTTGCTCCTTTCAGTGGAATTCTCTTGGGCGTTGGGATTTCCGTCCCCATTTGCTTAAGTCATGCTTTAAAACATTATGCCTACGCCGCAGGAACTGCCGGGGCCTTGTATGGGGGGTTTTATTATAGTATCATTGCAGGACTTACGTATATCATGTCCATAGTTCACAATGATATGGTTTATCCCATGCCCTGTCTCTTTATGGTGATTTTTATAATTCTTCTTGTCCTTACGAAGGTCATTATTTACCCGACCTTTACGCAAGAAGACCCCGTCAAATAGGATTCCTCTCATGCCTTTTGAGACCCCTTTTAAAAAACCTGCCTTTATAGTAGATGAAAAACCTCTTGCACAAGAACATTATGCTTATTTTTTAAAAAATCATACCCCCTCTTCCCTCGAAAACGCGGATGTTGTCATTGTTCTTGGCGGTGATGGCTTTATGTTAAGAGCACTTCATACCCTTCTTAATCAACAAATAGAACTTCCTGTCTATGGGATTAATTGTGGAACCGTCGGTTTTTTGATGAACACCTTTCAATTCGATCCCCTTCAAGATCTTTTTAAAAAACTTCATCTCTCTCAACCCATTTGTCTGCGTCCTCTCATCATGCGCGCTGTTAATGAAAAGGGAGAAGAAGAGATTGCATACGCCATTAATGAAGTTTCGCTTTTGAGACAAACATCCCAAAGTGCAAAAATTCGTCTTTTTGTGGATGATATTCTTCGTCTTGAGACACTTGTTGGAGATGGCATTCTACTTTCAACCCCTGCGGGCAGTACGGCGTACAACTTTTCAGCAGGAGGCCCTATCCTTCCTTTAGAAGCTAATTTGTTAGCTTTAACGCCTATTAATATTTTTAGGCCTCGCCGCTGGCATGGTGCTCTTCTTCCTAAAACGGCTCTCGTTCGTTTTGACGTCCTTGATCCCCTTAAAAGACCCGTCAAATGTACAGCAGATTTTCATGAAATCGCGTCTCCGGTCTCTGTTTCCATCCAGGAAGACCCCTCTAAAACACTGACCCTCCTTTTTGATCCCGATCATACCCTTGAGAGACGGATTATTGAAGAACAGTTTATGGCATGACCCTTCCTGTCCTTACAATTCATAATGGGTGCCTTACCTATGGTGTAAGTCCTCTGTTCGAAGATCTTGACATTAATGTCTTAGAGAATGACCATATTTGTCTTATTGGCAGCAATGGTGCTGGTAAGTCGACGCTTCTAAAAGTCCTTTCTGGAACAATTGAATTGGATCGTGGACTTTTTTATAAAAGACCCCACACAAAAATTCATTATCTTCCTCAAGATTTAGATCTTCCTTTCCAAAAAACCGCCCTTGAAACGGTTATGGAAGGGGGGTGTCAGCCCTATGAAGCAGAGATGCTGCTCGATGCCCTTGAAATGAAAGCAATCACAAATCTCGAAAAGCTCTCCGGGGGCGAAAAGCGCCGAATCCTTTTAGCACGGGCTTTAGCAGGAAACCCCGACGTTCTTCTTTTGGACGAGCCTACCAACCATCTTGATATTAAAGGCATTCAGTGGCTCGAAACCTATCTGAATGACTTTAAGAAAGCCGTCCTTATCATTAGCCATGATCGGCGGTTTTTAGAGAGGACGTCGCGTTCTATTATTTGGCTTGACCGTGGGCAAACCAGGCGCTGCAATAAAGGATATGCCCATTTTGATCAATGGATGGAAGAAATAGAGCAATCCGATGCAAGATCTCTTGAAAAAATTCAATCCAAACTCAGGCTCGAAGAACATTGGAAACACAGAGGCGTCACAGGGCGCCGAAAACGTAACCAAGGACGCCTGGAAAAACTCGTCCAAATGCGTGAGCAACGAAAACAATTGGTCTCGCATCAACCTAAATCTGTTGAATTGGGCGGAAGTTCACAGATCTTTGGAAATCAGCTGGTGTCAGAACTCACAAATGTCACAAAGACCTATGAAGGACGTCTGACGTTAGGGCCGATTTCGACACGTATTTTTAAGGGAGATCGCATTGGCCTTGTGGGCCCTAACGGATGCGGTAAAACCACGCTTCTCAATTTGATCATTGGACACCTAAAACCAGATTCTGGAAAAGTGCGCCTTGGAAAATCGATAATTCCAGCGTTCTTCGAACAGGAGAGGAACTCGATGAACCCGAAAGAGACTCCTTGGCAATACCTCTGCCCCACCGGAGGAGATTCAATAACGGTCCAAGAGTCAGACATGCATGTGGTGGGATATTTAAAAAAATTCCTATTCGATGACAAACAAGCACGGGGACTCATTGGAATTCTATCAGGCGGCGAAAAGAACCGCCTGCAACTTGCAAAAATTCTCGCGCAACCTTCAAATATTCTGGTCCTCGATGAACCCACAAATGATCTTGATATGGATACTTTAGATCTCTTGGTCGACATGCTGACCTCCTATAAAGGAACACTTATTCTCATCAGTCATGATCGCGACTTTATAGATCAATTGGTCACTGTTGTTTTTGCAATTCAGCCGGATGGCACCGTCATTGAAAATATTGGGGGTTATACAGATTATGAAAATACTTATCTGCACCCTCAACTTGAACAAGCTGCCCTTAAGAAAGAAAAGAAAGAAGAGCTTTCTAATACGTCAAGACCAAAGAATTCCGTCCCTAAAAAGTTAACCTATGCTGCCCAACGTGATTTAGAAATCATCCCCGGGCAGCTCGAAGAAATCGATATTCAATTAAAAGAAATTGAAGCGTCTCTTCTTGATCCTGATTTGTACACAAAAGACCCCCTCCGCTTCGATAAGCTCATCAAAGAACTCCAAGACCTTAAAGAAAAGAAAGAGACTTTAGAGAATCGGTGGCTCGAGCTGTCCTTAGACTAAGAAATGAAAAAAATCCTTAGTTTGAGTATACTTAGATAAAAACATGACACTTGTATTTAGCGTTAACAAGACAGCTACCTTATCAATATAATCTCTGCGCCCTCAAGATCTAAGTCTGCCCAAACTTTATCTGCGGTATAAATAGGAAGTACCATTTTGATCCCTAACGCAATACAAGCTCTATCTCCAATAGACAGACCTTTATGTTTAGTGTGCTTTTTTAAAAACGCAATATCAAAAGATTGCTGAACGTCCAGGGGTACAACAACATCGATGTATGGTTCTATGCTGTTTTTACATTCTTCATGGGACATCCCTAAATCTATTAAAATCCCTGCTACCTCTGCTACATTTAGAGTTGACATGACTATTTTGCCTAAGAGGGGTTCAACAACGTCAGCTCCAGTTTCATTTTTAATGAGTGCTATTAATGCAGAAGAATCCAAGATAACTTTACTCATTTTGAGCCTCTAATCTACGTTCTGCAATTAATTTATCCACTAAACTATCACTTGTATTATGATACTTATTTATTAGTTTACGCGTATTCTCAAGAGTAGCACTCAGTGGTGATATCGTCACTTGGTTATCTTTAACGCTAAAAATAACTTCCTCACCATCTTTAAGATTGAAATATTTACGGTAAATAGATGGTATCGAAATTTTTCCACCTTTTGTAATTTTGGCTTTGGCTAACATTATAAGCTCCTGTTTAAAACATAATCACCATATTTGTAGAATACAATTCCGCCTATGAAAAAGCAATTATTATTTAAATGGTAACTATATAATAATTATACACTAAAATATAATTAGTCACCAAAATCTTGGATTATTAGTTTTTTTCACTATTAGAAGTACCTTGCTACCGTACAAAAACAAAATGATCTCCTTCTTCGGTCATCTCAATGGAATCGCCTGCATCTAAATGATGCGCAGAAACAAAACTTAAAGAGAGAGTATTTTTTTAGGGTTAACTCTTTGAATTTCATTTAAAAGTTCGGAAACACGCTGAATTTCATCAACGATCACAAGTGGAATAGATCTAATTCCAACCTTAATTGTCAAGATTCTAAAGACATTTTTGATATACATCTGTCTGTAAAAGTTAATCCAGAGTGCGTGAGGAAATCTTTCTCTCAAAAAAGGTAGTTTACGGGCGCCTCACAAAAAGCAGGACAGTCCTTCAGGAAGCCCCAGCTCTAACATTCTTTTCACATAATTTTTACTCATTTCTTTGTTTCCACATAGATGATTTTTAGAGGATTATAATCCTCAAAAGGAGAACTTTTAAGGATCATGTTCCTTGAAAGTTTTTATTTTAGGACAGACTTATCGGGAGACTCTACCCTCTCTCTTATTTTGAAACAAAATTTTTAATGCAACAGCCCTGTTTTTATAACCCTCTCCTATTTCCATTTGTGAGAAGCTGTCATTACAATTCCCAAGGAACTTACAATATGAAGCACCTTTCCAAGTTGAGCTGTTTCTTTGCCATTTTCCAAATCGCTAATGAATCTCCGTCCAACCCCTGTTATTCCGGCTAAATCATATTGCGTAAAATCTTGAGATTTTCGTGTTTCTCGCACAAGGGCGCCAAGTTCTTTTGCAGTCAATATACGCCTTTCCATAAAACTTCCTCTCTCTTCATTACCGATCAGGATCATTATAAGGGATTTAAGGCTCTTATCCATCAAAAAAATTACCGATCGGGAATAATTTAAGAATTTTTACCCTAGAATCTAAATTTGATCCCGATCGGTAATATCTCTACAAAATTAGGTCATGCCTCTATGAATCCTGAAGAGATATGCTATATTTTAAATAACTTTTTTTATTCTCTTAAAAGGACTTCTTTATGCGCATTTTAGGACTTGATCCCGGACTTCATCGAACAGGATGGGGAGTCCTCGACGAAAAACAAGGACACTTGTCTCACGTTGCCCATGGAACCTTGACAACATGTCCTGAGGATCCCATCCCCACAAGACTTCTCGCTATTTTTGAAGGCCTTAAAGAAATTCTTAAAACCTATTGCCCGGATGAAGCGAGTGTTGAAGAAATATTTGTCAATAAAAACCCCCTGTCGAGTCTTAAACTTGGTCTTGCACGCGGAATTGTTCTCATGACCCCAGCCCATGCAGGAATCCCCGTTCAAGAGTATCCCTCAACAACAGTTAAAAAAGCACTTGTGGGACATGGACACGCTCAGAAGGAACAAGTCGGACATATGGTTCGTTTTTTTCTCCCTAAAATTCAAGAACTCTCAAAGGATGCTGCAGATGCCTTGGCGCTTGCAATATGTCATGCCCATATGGGGCCGCAAAGAAGCCTCGAGAACCGTTTAAAAAGGAAGCTCATATGATTGGTAAATTAACAGGAACGGTTGATCTTATTGGTGATGACTCATGTATCCTTGATGTTCAAGGGGTAGGCTATCTCATCTATATACCGCTTTCAACTCTTGAAAAAATAAGATCCACGCCAACTTTAAGCTTCTACATTGAAACTGTCGTTAAAGAAGATAGCATCACGCTTTATGGGTTTATAACACCGCTTGAGCAAACATGGTTCAAGCTTTTAAGAACGGTTCAGGGCGTGGGGGCGCGGGTGGCCTTGACGCTTCTGTCTACTTTTTCACCCGCAACCCTTTATGACGTTATTCTTGAAGAAGACAAACACACGCTTGTGACAGCCGATGGTGTTGGCGCAAAACTTGCCCTAAGACTGATTACAGAACTCAAAGATCGCCTTTTAAAATCGCCGCATCTTAAGGGAGAAGGAAGTGCCACGTCTCATACCTCATTTCCAATGGGAGACACCTCTGAACGTCTTACCTCTTTGGAAAAAGATGCGCTTTCAGCCCTTGAAAACTTAGGCTATCGAAAGCCATCCATTTTAAAAAGCCTTCAGACCCTCCGCGCTTTATCTTCTCCTCCTGAGACGCTCAGCGATATGATTCGCCTCTGTTTAAAAGACCTTTCTCAAACTTAAACTTCCCCTGAAAGAATCCAATGACAACACCTTCCTCTCGCCTTGTAACGCCCCATCAACTCCAAGAAGAGACGCCTATTGATGTTGCCTTGCGTCCCCTTTCATTTGCAGAATTCATCGGGCAACACCAAGCCCGTAAAAACCTAGAAATCTTCATTGAAGCCGCACGGACACGACAAGAAGCACTTGATCATGTTCTTCTCTTTGGCCCGCCAGGTCTTGGAAAAACAACCCTCGCTCAAATTATTGCCCATGAAATGGGCGTTAATTTTAAATCAACATCAGGCCCTGTGATTGCACGCTCTGGAGATCTCGCGGCCCTTCTCACAAATCTCGAGGCAGGAGATGTTCTTTTTATCGATGAAATCCACCGTCTCTCTCCTCAAATTGAAGAAATTCTTTACCCTGCCATGGAAGACTTTGTCCTCGATCTCATGATTGGAGAAGGACCTTCTGCCCGATCTGTAAGATTGGATCTTCCAAAGTTTACCCTTATCGGGGCCACCACACGTTCAGGCCTCATCACAAGACCGTTACGGGAGCGCTTTGGGATTCCTACCCGCCTTGAATTTTATGCCCCGCAGGAACTCACCCAAATTATCCTGAGACAAGCACGACTTTTGAATCTTAATTTAACAGAATCGGGAGCGCTTGAAATTGCAAAACGATGCAGGGGGACGCCCCGCATCGCAGGACGTCTCTTACGCCGTGTTAGAGACATTGCAACGGTGCTTCATCAAAATACCATTGATGACGTTTTTGCCCATGAAGCGTTGTTAAAACTGGAGGTGGATAAGTTTGGTCTTGATGCCATGGACCGATTGTATATGAAACGCATCATTGATTTTTATCAAGGCGGACCCGTCGGCATTGAAACGCTCGCCGCGGCGCTTTCAGAACAGCGAGATGTGATCGAAGATGTCGTTGAACCCTATTTAATCCAAGAGGGCTTCCTCCAGAGAACGCCACGTGGTCGTGTTTTAACCCGTCAAGCTTTTGAGCATCTCGGGCTTCCGGTGCTGATTTCTGAAGAAAACATGAATTTTGAGGGTTTAGAAGAAGAGGATTGACTCCTCTCCTCCTAATATTAAGCCGAACACACTCTTTCTTCTCAGTCCCCAATACTTAATAGAAGAGGAGACAGGTCAGCCTCCTCACGATATTTTTGGACCGCAAAAAAATGCCTAAAAAGAGGAGGATGAACTATAATACCCTCTTCATTTGTGATACATTTTGGAGACTTAAAATCCACGGATCTCAATGATGGAAATCTTCTCAAATGGTTAAATGTTTGACGAATCTCCTCTTCCGAAGGAAAAACAACGCCATTCAAAAAAGTAAAAGATATACTTTTCAAAGTAGGGTCAGCATTTAAAAAAGTTTGTTCAACGCGATCCCAAGATTCAGCCAAAACGGTAACATGTCTCTCTTGAATCTCTCTTTCAAATTCCTCAAAATTAGAAGTTCCTGCAAAACTAGGAAGATTAACGATAAAAAAACCAATTGACAGGTATAAACTAAATTTTCTCATGAACGTCTCCTTTGAATTTCAACTGTTATTGACAGAGTCTGCTGCCCACACCGATGGCCAATCCGATACATGCCCATATTCTTCTATGGGAATAAACTTAAGATTCCCGTGACCCTTAAAGTGATTCTTATAAGTCTTACTGAGCCCAAAAGGAATCTCTGTATCCATCACGCCAGTATAATGAATCTGTTCAATTTTGGAAAGAGCCTCAAAGTCGTCAACCGTTAAAGATCCTGTTAACGGACTATACCCATGATACGCGGTCCATGCTGCGTGATCTAAATTTCCTGCAAATGTTGTAATTTTGGTTATGTCAGAACGATTTTCCCCTAGAAGGAGCGCAAGAAAACCCCCTCCAGAATATCCATAGAGCTGAAACGTTGCCGTTTGATATTGAGCTTTTAAAGCGTCCATAAGTTCAAAATAAGCGTCCAATATTTTTTGACTAAAGCGTCCAAACGTCCAATCGAGGGAGGTACATCCCCGCATCAATCCATAGTGACAAGGGCGTGTTAAATAAACAATTGTGGCCCCGGAGAGGTCTTCACACGCAAGTCTGAATCCCGTGGGATCTTCTGGGGTTGGATCTTCAGCGATTTCATACGTGTTAAACCACGCAAATCCGTCTCCCTCAAGATAGAGATGAATACGATGTGGATCTCCCCGTTTTAAAAACATCATCAGATCATAAACCGATGTCTGAATTTTCTGAGATTCAAAGCCACAGTTTTTCCCAATAACCTGAGCTTCTTCAAGGCGATCTTTAGAGGAAGAGCATCCTCCCACGAAAAGACAAAAAAATAAGGTAAGGTACTTAACGTACCTTACCTTATTTAAGTTCATAGAGAAGTCTCTAGAATTAGAAGTTGTATTTAACGTTACCCATAACACCAATGTTCGTAAGATCTTTGTTAACAGTGTAAGATCCTTCCAAACCACCGGAGAAGTTCTGAGTTCCGAAGAGTTTTAGACCAAGACCACCACCATAAGTGCTCTTTCCAACGGCATTATTTGGATTTGAGTAATTAATGGAATTACCTGGAACAAAAGAGCCTGTAGATGCTGAAGTCTTTGTCGCAGAAATATCATAATTATACACACCAAAAACATAAGGCTCTACCCAAGCTGCCATACGTTGACCAGCTTGCAATCTTGTTTGAACCTGTGAAAGGCTTGTCGATTGTGATGAATATATCCCTGCTTGTGGTCCACCAGACTCAGAGAAAGATTTCTGGGAATCGTTGGCATAAGTAAATCCAAGGGTTCCAAGAAGATTTGTCTTATTCATACTGTGTCTTAAGTTACCAAATACACCGGCAAAATAACGATTGGAGGTCGGTGAGCTCTTCAGCTTTGGACCGTTAAAGTTTGTTGTAAGGGTAACTTCGTCAGGAGAGATACGATCACGATGTTTTTGAACATAGTTATATCCAGCCATCGCATCAATGCTAAACTTATTCGTAACCTTGAAAGAAGCATAGGGAACAAGACCATATGCATAGTCGCCAATGTTACCCTGGTTATATTTCGTCTTACCACCGAGATAACTGAATGTTAACGCAACACCACCGATGATTTTATCATTAAATTTACGGTCTGTTCCAATGGCGGCTGTTAATAAATTCGCATCCCATTTAAGATCGCTTTGACTCATGTTAATGTTGTTATATCCAACATCGGCCCAAACATTGCGATTCTTGCTTTCTGGACCAGAATTTCCACCTGTAAGAGACACAGATCCGGCAGAAGCTTGAGATTGCGCTCCCATCACGTTGTCAATACGACGGGAAACCATGCTCATCTGAGCACCGGTTGCAACTCTCGTTGTTTGAACTTCGGTAATAATAGTGCTGTCTTGGTTTAATGCGGAATCACCGTCAAGGTAAGTACCTGCCTGAACATAAATATAGTGAGCAGCTCCAGCAATGGTCTGTCCACCAACGTTTACCCAGCTTCCAACTGCAAGTTGTTGATATCCTGTGCGACCATTTGCACCGCCATAAACCGTACGACCATCACTAACACCATAAACGGTTGAATTAGACACGCCAACTCTACCTGTCTTTTTAGCTTCAGCGTAATCAGCTCCTAAACCACATACAATTCCCCCAACAGATGCTGTTAAAAGAAGTGCTTTCATTATTTTCTTTTGAAACATTATAAAACCTCTCTAAAATGAACCAACAAAACCCTAAATTTCCTAAGGGTTTTTCTCTAATATTGTTCTTACCCTTTCAGAAGGAACCTCTTCCTGAAGAGAATTACCCTACAAGACTTAACAACCTTTTTTTAATTCAGCAAGGCCTTAACCATACTTTGGGCAAAAAAAAAAGAGCACGAAGGACTATTTTGCCACACTATCTATCTTGATCTATCTTGGTTCTTCTCCTCAAAAACCACAAAGCACATTAAGGCTCATAATTTTTTCTTTCTCAGATCTGGGAACGGGCATAAATCGCTCAACACCCAGATGAAGGCTCTCTTGCAGTGCGCAAACGCCTGCCTGGAAAGTCCGCTCGCGCCCCAGCAAGACACCGCCCTTATACCAAAGAGCAAGAGAATTTACAGGGTCCTTCCTCAAGATTTTATCAGTCAAATCCAAGACTTCATTTTCTTGACCTCTTTCCATCAGCATGCTGAGATGAGGAATAAGGATATCCACACGGTTGGGCACAAATTTTATAAGAGCCTGAGCCGCTAATTTCCAGTTCTGAAACGGCTCTAAAGACTGAAAGAAATAGGTCTTGGTTTCTGGGGAAACCGCCATTTCACCATAGATATTATTCGCAACTGTAAAAGCATTTGCATTCCCGCCCCTTGGAAACTTCTTGATAAGATCGCGCGCGATGGAAAGGCTCGCCTCCATAGCAGGCTTATAATCTTCTTTTGGAGACAAACGCATGGCACGCACAAATTCATACGTGACAGAACGCGCATAACCCACCTGCCGCGACCCGCCAATAATAGCTTCATAGGGGATAAAAGGAGACTCTAAATAGTTTTGCATCGTTAAAAATAAACTTCTCTCTGGCCTAAGAGCAAGTTTTTCATGCATTTGGGAATCAAGTATTCCATAGAAAATGGACCAACAGATCATCAAAATAGAAACAATCTGCATACCAAAAGAAATATATCGATTTCCTTTCTTCCCAAGAATTAATTGGTCTCCTCCCTTAAAGGGAAATACAGACCGTCTTAGCAGAAATGCTCCTCCCAAAACAGTAAACGGAATTGTATTCGGGAGTTGAAACCATAAAAGACCTAAGACAAGGATCATGACGAGATAAAAAAGTCCCCCGATAAAAGAATCCTGCCGAATAGACTGAAAGAGGGCAACATTAATCCCAAAAAGAGCAAAAACACCAAAGAGCCCCAACGCATTAAAAATTTCAGCGAGGCTATTATGACTGTGCATCAAATCACGGGAAATAAATTCCCAGCTTGGATCAAACGTCCCCGTTTTATAAAGAGCTACTTTTTCGATGAGAAATAAATTAGACGTCACGGCATCTCCAAAGCTCCCCCACCCTTTTCCAACAAAAAGCTCTTTCAGACTATTTATATCAAACGGAAGATTTGTAAAATTGACATACACCGCGCGAATAAGGTTTGTACGACTTTCTAATGTTGAATAAAAAGGAATGGACAGATACGATTGAAGTTCATCATAAAAAATAAGGCCCGCTGTAATGCCAATCATCAATCCTATGGGAATTAAAGCGAGACAGATTCTCCTCCAGTGTTTTGGCCATGATTTTGAAATGACAAACATCCCCAAGCACACACCCACAGAAATAATAGCAGCGCCTTTTAGGGTTGAATTCTGGATAAATCCGAAAAGAACCCCCAAAACCAAAATAGAAATAGTATCCCAGACAAGAACGTGACGAAATTTTGAACGCAGGGCCAAATAAATCCCAAGGGTCCCGATCATAACAAAAATAAGATAATCATCAAAATAAAGAGGGGCCCATTCCCATCCCTTTAAATCTTCAATAAAGGAATTTGGAGCGCCTATGATTGTTAAAACGGATAGAATTATCAGAACACCAACAGCCACACTTAAAATAAATTTATTATACCGATTCATATAATAAACAACAACGGCCGTAAACGACATGAAACCAATGGTTAATAAGGTCAAAATACCTTCGGGAACTTGACACCCTCCCACCCAATCTCGAAGAGGAAGGGGATGAAAAATGCTCAAAGTCAACGTCAAGATTACAAGTGCCAGAGGCCCCCAAACAACGGGCATTTTAAAAACCCTGAATGCCAAGTAAGGATTTTTTCGAAGAATAAAACAACTCCAAAGACCGGCACATCCCCCCAAAAACCAAACACTCGGGATAATCATTCCTAACTGAGGATAAAATCCAAACCGTGTCGGAGGAAGACCCAACAGAGGCGTTAATAAAAATGCCACAAGAATGGTAACGCCAAGGCGTTCCTTTTGGAACGCTTGTGTCAGTATTTTAAAAATAGCTCTCACTAAAAACCTCTCGGAACAGTTTGTTTCTTAAAATTATGTCTTTCAAAAGACAGATCCAACCTATAATAATTACCCGTCAAAAAAAAGCCTAAAATAGAAAGACATGCAAATATTTTCATTTAAAAAATTATCTCTAAAAACTTTTCGAAAATTCTTAAAATTTTGACACACTCTCAAAAAAGATCTCTTTTTTAAAAGAACATTCTTGAGGAAATTCTCAATCCTTTGTAAAACAAATACAGCACTCTCTTAGAAAGGTTACCTTATGTCTGACGCGACCCATTTTCCTAATTTACACATCGTCGATCATCCCTTAATCCAGCACAAATTAAACCTCATGCGTATGAAAGAGACCGATAGTATTCTTTTTCGGCGTCTTTTAAATGAAATTGCCCTTTTGATGGGGTATGAAGTCACGCGTGATCTGCCCCTTGCACCACGGATGATTGAAACGCCCATCACCCACATGGAAGCCTTCTTTGTGGCAGAAAGTAAAATTGCCATTGTCCCTATTTTAAGAGCAGGCCTTGGCATGGCTGAGGGATTCCTTGATCTCATGCCAAGGGCCCTTGTGGGACATATTGGTCTTTACCGGGATCCCATCACAAAAATGCCCGTGGAATATCTCGTAAAACTTCCCGATCCAGAGCAAAGACTTTTTATCCTTGTTGATCCTCTCCTTGCCACCGGAAATTCCGCTGTCCATGCTGTAAACATTCTTTTAAAGCGTGGCATTGAAAGATCTAAAATAAGGTTTGTTTCTCTTGTTGCTGCTCCTGAAGGTCTTGCCGTTTTTCATCAATATTTTCCAGATATAACGCTCTATACAGCTGCCCTTGACAAAGGACTCACTGAAAAAGCCTATATTACACCAGGACTCGGAGATGCAGGAGATCGAATTTTTGGAACAAAGTAATAAACTATCTAAGAACATCTGCTTAAAAAGACCGCTCTCTGTCTTTCTCTTAAGTTGCTTCTTTTGTTTTTTTTTCCATAAAACACAGGCCCAAGAGATTCCCCACGTCGCCCATTTGCCCTCCTTAATTCATCCTGCAAGGCTTTTGAAAAATCCTCTTGATCATCCAGCCCTTACCTCTGGAATAAATTATACAGTTTCATTTAAAGGGATTTCAGATCCAGAGCTTCTGCTTCTTTTTCAGGAAGTGTCACAGCTTATTGCCCTTGAAAGCAGGCCCCCACCCTCACTTGAAGGACTCAGACGACGCATTTTTGAAGATATTCCTCATTTCAAAAAAATCCTCGAGTCTGAAGGATATTATGATGGTAGCGTCGTCCCATTTCTGGAAGGAGGTCTTCATGTTACTCTCTCGGGATCATTCCAAGTTATTTTAGAAATTGTTCTCGGACCAAGATATACGCTCAATTCTTTTAAATTTAAATCTCACCCTACGCCTCGAGCACTCGAATCCCTCTTAAGTAATATTGAAAGTCTTGGTATCAAACTCCATCATCCCGCGCGTGCGCAAGAGATTTCCGAAGCCGTCACCACGCTTATCAGCAAACTTGCGACACGGGGATATCCTTTTGCGAAAGTTGTCGACCAGTCCATTGTCATTCATGAACAATCACATACAATGGACGCTTTAATTCAGGTGGACTTCGGCTCGTTGGCACGATTTGGATCTGTTTCCATTGAAGGATTGCAATTGCTTAAGGCGTCGTATATTCAAGATGAGATCCTTTGGAAAAAAGGAGACATTTTTGATGCTCAAAAAATAGACCTGCTCAGAACAAATCTTTTGCAGTCCAACCTATTTACATCTGTAGATGTCATTCCTGCAAAAGAACTTAATGCCCAAGGAGAACTTCCTATTTTGGTGCGTGTTATTGAAAACAAACGACTCTACATTGGAGCAGGGCTCCATTACGCTTCCAGTGAAGGCGCCTCTCTCAAAGCTTTTTGGGGCAATCGAAATCTTTTTGGAGACGGAGATAATCTTGATGTCACGGGACAACTCGGAAAAATCAAATCTATTATTGAGCCGACCTATACCCTCCCTCATTTTTTAAGACCAGACCAAACACTTGTTGCGTCTGTCATGGGAGGGTCTGAGCGTCCCGAGGCTTATCATAAACGCGGCCTCAGCGGACTCCTCCAGCTCAAGCGCAAAATAAATGAAGCATGGCAAGCTTCTCTTGGCGGAGAGTATTCTACAAGTCGCATCAAACGAGAAGGAAAAGCCAATGATTATCATCTTCCCAGCATTCCTCTTAATATTAACTATTCAAGTATCAATAGCCTTCTCAACCCAACAACAGGTTTAAAAGCAGACTGGTCCTTCATTCCTTTTCCAAAAGTTTTAGGAGGAACTTCTAATTTTGCACGTATTTTCCTGCGTCAATTGCTCCATCAACCCCTGGATCCTGAAGAATCTCTCATTTTTTCAACTTATGTCAACATCGGTCTCATGCCTAATGGGAGTCGAAATTCTGTTCCTCCTGACAAATTATTTTATGCCGGAGGAGGAGGATCTGTTCGAGGTTATGGATATCAATTGGCAGGCCCCCTAGATGCCCAAAAAAACCCCCTCGGAGGCGCCTCCGCCTTTGAATCCGGCGTTGAACTCCTTGCCAAAATCACCACAGACATTGGAATTGTTTCCTTTGTTGATGCTGGAACGGTTTTTAATAGGCCAACACCAACATTTTCAAATCCCCTTTTTTGGGGGGTCGGAGGTGGTATAAGATATTACACCCCTATCGGCCCCATTCGATTCGATGTCGCTTTTCCACTCCGTCGTCGAGCCGGCGTTGATTCTCCTTTCCAAATTTATGCCGGAATTGGACAATCTTTTTAAAAAGAACGAGAAATTCTTGTTTTCTTTTCTAAAATGCTTCACTTTAAAGAAATGAAACTCATACCTAAAAGGGTACACCTCTTGAACAAGCGCCTCTTTCATGGATTTATTCTTACTTTTTTAATCCTCTTAAGTCTATTTGGGGCCTTAAGCTGCGGACTTTTTGTTCTTTTCGAAACAAAAAAAGGACAAACCTTTCTCCTCTCCACCGGCGCGTCTTATCTCAAAAAACAGGGCATTGACTTTTCAGCACGTGGCTTTCAAGGAGATTTTCCCAAAAATTTTAGCCTTCAAACAATAACGCTCTCTCTCAAGGATCAATCCTCTTCTGTCTTAAGCATTCACAACCTTGAAATCAGTTTCAAATGGCAAGACCTCTTAAAAGGCATGCTGACATTAAATCTATTAAAAGCTGAAACCATTACCTTTTCGTCTTCCTCTGAAACGAACCCCTCTTCTGTCTCTTGGGAAGACATTTATTCTTCCCTCAAGACGATTTCTGTTCCTCTTCTCCCTCTTTCTTTAAAATTAGACCATCTTGAAATCATGGATTTTTCTTTTTCAAATGGCGGCAAAGAGATCCACCTCGCGAGTGAAGGACATTTTTTTCTTCCTCACTTTTCAAAAGACTCAGAAAGTACCCTGTTTCTAAAAATTAAGGGACTCAACATCTCCTCTCTTCTTCTTTTAGACATTGATTACGATGATACGTCGCATCATTTAAAAGGTATTTTTGAATTTAAAGAAGATAAAGAGGGATTCTTGAAGTCCTCTGTTCCCTTTATCTTAAAAGGAGATTTTCAAAAGGACAGTTTAGATCAAAAGTTCTTTGGAACCTTCACGCTTGAGAGTCCTTCCTTCCTTTCTCTTGAGAGTAATTATGTTTTAACTTACGACTTAATTCCAAACCTAACTCTTGAAGGTCACCTTACCTGTCCTGATCTCTTTAAAGAGAGAGCTTTGTCCCTTTCGACACAATTTGACTTCAACCTTGATCTGAATCTTGAGAAAGAGTCTCTTAGGCTTCGCTATGGAGAAATCACAAATGAGGATTTTCTTCTGTCAGGAGAAGGTCATTTTCCACTCGATGCTGCTTCTGTTGATTTTAAGGGAAAGCTTAATATTATAAACAGGCTCTTTCTGAAAGATCAAAATTCTGTGCCTCTAGAACTACTTGAAAGACCTTTGCCCAGAGAGCTTTTTTTTAACGTTTCAGGAATTTTTAAAAATGCCTTAGAGATCACCTGTTTCTCTGAAAAAACATCAGAGAAAGCTTATTTGAACATAAAGGGGCACCTCAACCAAGAAACTAAAACAGCTGATGGGGTTCTCGAAATGACGCTTCCTTTCGATCAAACGAGCCTCGATGGACATCTCGATTTCATATGGGAACAAGGGACTCTTCGTCTTAACAATTTAAAGATAGAAGGTCCTTCCCTCAATATTCATGGAAACTTAGCGTGGGAAAACGCCCCTTTCCCCCTTGGACATCTCGCGTTCTCCCTGCTTGATCTCTCCCTTTTGAATTCGGATCTTCCAAAGGGACATTTCGTTGGGAGTTTAAGCTCTCAAAAAGAAAAAGGTCTCTCCCTAGAGCTTGACGGAAAGGACGTTCAGCACGAAGGATTAACGTTAGTTCATTTAGATCTAAAAGCCACATCACAAGATTTCCTTGGAAAAAATACGAAAATTTCCCTCAAACTTCAAAATCTTAAAAAAGAGGCTGAGCTTCTTTTGGAGAAGTTAGAGTTAACACTTAAGGGATCGCTTTTCGAAAAAGAACTTCCTTTAAAGGGACTGCTCACCTTGAGCAATCCCAACACAAACCTTAAAATTAAAACGGATGTCACTTTTCTTCAAAAAGAAGCCCTCTCTTCCTTAAGTTTTACAAAATTAGACGGCCATTTTGGACCACAAAAAATCTCTTTAAACCACCCTTTGGTCCTCACGTTTTCAAAAACCGGATTAAAAATCCAAGAAACAAGCCTTAACATTGATAAAGCTTGTTTTTTATTTTCCTTTGAAAAAAAAGACACGGCTCTGAACGGACATGCTTCTTTAAAAAAATTCCCCCTTCCTCTTCTCTCTTCTTTTAGCTCTTTTTTAAACCTTCCGCTTTCTTTAGAAGGAGATGCCCATCTTAAGGGAAGCATCTTTCATCCCCTTCTTACTTTAAACGCTTCATTCAAACCCCTAAAACAAGTGTCTCTTTTCGAGGAGAAGATTGAAGATTTTGAAGGGATTTTAGCAGGGGCTTGGAATGGAAGAAATTTGACTTTTAAATTAGACTGTCAGGACAAGAAAAACGTCAACCATCTTCATGTAAAAGGAGACTTCCCCCTTCTTCTCGAAAATGGAAATCATCTTTTTATAAACCCGACATCTCCCCTTAAATGCACTCTATCCGGAACGGGACACCTTGAGACCCTTTCCCCATTTCTTCTTCCTTTTCTCGTTTCTGAGGGCGACACCATAAAAGGAGATATTTCTCTCGAAATCATAATTGAGGGATCCCTCCATAAGAAAAAACTTTCTGGTTTTCTCTCCCTTCAAAAAGGCCAGTATGAAAATTTCAGTTTAGGAACTGTTCTTCAAGACATTTCCTTAAAAATTCAAGGAACGGGCGATCGCTTCCAAATTCTTCAAGCACGGGCTCATGATAAACACGCCGGAGTCCTTGAGATGAAGGGATCGTGTCCCCAAGTTTTTTCAGAGTCAGGACCTGAAACTTATACCTTAGAGGCCATTCTCACAAACTTTCATCTCGTCTCTTTAGATCTTGTAACAGCTGAGGCAACTGGAAACTTAAATCTTATTAAAAATAAAGTTTCACATCCTCCCGCGATCACTGGAAATTTGACTGTATCGCCACTGGCGGTTCACATCCCTAAAAAACTTCCAAATTCTATTATTGTTCTGCCCTTTACACGAGAAGGAAATACAGAGCAGGAACAAAAAGAGGCGCTCCAAAAATCCGCTCTTTTTCTTCTTCATGCCAAAAAAGAACTCCTTCAAAATATGAGTATTCTTCAGCTCACACCCCCCACAAATATGCAGGAAGCCTCCTCCCAGGCGCCCGACATCTCTTTGAATATAAATCTTACCATTCCGTCACAATTTTCCGTAGAGGGATGGGGTCTCACATCTCTTTGGACGGGAAATATTAATGTTGGAGGAACGCTCAATCTGCCTAAACTCAATGGAAAACTCTCTCTCGATCGCGGAAATTATGTCCTTTTTGGTAAAACCTTTTCCCTCACACAAGGCGCTCTCTTTTTTACAGACGATACCACCTTTGATCCCAATGTTAATGTGACAGCCCAAATCACAACAGGCGGTATTGTCGCCCAAGTCATCATTGATGGACGTCTCATGACACCGCACTTCACCTTAAAATCTCAACCCACCCTCCCCCCGGGTGAAATTGCGTCTCGCGTTCTTTTTGGAAAAGGCATTGGATCCCTAACGCCTTTACAATCCCTCCAAATTGCATCTGCTTTAGGAGATCTCACAGGCACAGGTAGCCCTTTAGGGTTTGTCGATGATATCCGAAATGCCATCGGCCTTGGAGGACTTTCGTTCACAGCAGGTGAAAACGGAAATGCAGGACTTAACCTTGGACAATTTCTTTCCGATAATGTCTCTTTAAGCGTCTCTCCTGATCTGACAACCAACACAGCTCAAGCCTCCATTGAAATAAAAATCCTCTCCAATGTCAGCATTCAAAGCGATATAAACACCCAAACTGCAGGCGGCGCAGGTATTAATTGGCAATGGGAATATGATTAAAAGAAGGGTCTGATACGATGGAGACATCCCTCGAAAAAAAACGACTTGCATCTCAAAACACAACTTCGTGTCGTACGCGTGACCCAGAAACCTTAACAGGTAATTCAACTCTTGTAATGACACTGTTTGAGTCGCCGCCTGATAATCCTCTTATTTTATTAGATCATTGGCTCAAAGAAGCCCACAGAATGAACATACGAGAACCAAATGCAATGTCACTGACAACTGTCGATGCGCAGAATGGATTTACCCCTTCAAGTCGCTTTATTTTATTGAAAGGATTAACCCCAGTCGGCATTACGTTTGGAACAAGTGAAACCAGTCAGAAAGGTCAGAATATTAAAACGCATCCCGTTGCCGCGGGAAATCTCTATTGGAGAGAAACCCTTCAACAAATTAGTTTTGGAGGGCGGGTTGAAAAGTTATCCTCTTCTGAATCAGATTTAAACT
Source organism: Alphaproteobacteria bacterium 16-39-46 (assembly GCA_002257235.1). Lineage (GTDB taxonomy): Bacteria > Pseudomonadota > Alphaproteobacteria > 16-39-46 > 16-39-46 > 16-39-46. Next base: position 48,277 of record NCGZ01000002.1, on the reverse strand, counting down.
TTAAGGATAGAACGCGAGAGGCTAAAGCCGTCGCAATCATTTCTCAGCAAAGCGCCATTTTAAGAGATGAGGAAGAGCTCACGCGTCAAATATACCAATTCATCGAAAACGAGAATGTTGAGATGACGCGTCCAAGAGGATGGCATGGATATCATCTCCTTTTTGACTGGGTTGAGTTTTGGGTGGGTGTTAAGACCCGTATTCATCAAAGACTTCGTTATGACCTTGTCAATGGTGCCTGGAAATTGACAAGGTTACAACCTTAAAAGTCTATACAGTTCAACCTAAACAAAAGTTATTGCCGTATATAGACCTTCTATAAGCGGCAATAAATATTCCATTTTAAAGTTATTGCCGTTTATACACACTTTATAAGCGGCAATAACTCCTTTACAGAAAAGTTATTGCCGCTTATAATGATCTCATGAATGGCAATATTGAGAGATTTTCAGATGAATCTTATTGGACGAAAAAAAGAACAACGTCTCCTTGAAAAAGTTATGGCTTCAGAGCAAGCAGAGTTTGTTGCTGTTTATGGACGTAGACGTGTTGGAAAAACCTATACCATTCAGCAGTGTCTTTCCCATGCAGGGGTTTATTTTGAATGCACAGGGACCAAAGATGGAAATCTTCACGATCAACTGCTTAACTTTATCAAAAGTTTTGAATCTACTTTTTATCCCAAGCTTTCTTTAAAAACTCCTAAAAGCTGGAGAGAGGCTTTTGAGCTTCTCACTCTTGAAATCAAAAAGTATCCCCGTCAAAAAATAGTCCTTTTTTTTGATGAACTCCCCTGGCTTGCTACCCGTAAATCAGGTCTCATTCAAAGTCTCGATTACTTTTGGAATACAGCGTGGAGCAAATGTCCCCACGTAAAATTAATTGTCTGTGGATCAGCCGCCTCTTGGATGCTCTCTCATCTTATTAACGCAAAAGGGGGGCTTTATAATCGGGTAACGCGCCCTCTTCTTTTAGAACCTTTCACACTCTCAGAGACAAAGGACTTCCTTGCCCAGAAAAAAATAAAGCTCACAGAAAAACAAATTCTTGAACTCTATATGGTTATGGGGGGAATCCCCTTTTACTTAAATCAGCTTGATTCTACGAAGTCCATCGCACAAAATGTGAATGACCTCTGTTTTAAAAAAGAAGGTCTCCTTTATGGCGAATTTAATCGACTCTTTCGATCTCTCTTCGAATCGGCTGAACTCAATCAACAGATCGTTAAAATCATTGCTCAAAAACATTATGGTATCTCTTTTTCAGAACTTTCTAAGAAGGTTGGGAAACATGCGGGAGGACGCTTTAAAGATCGTCTCTATGAACTTGAAGCCGCCGGGTTCATTCAACGTTTTCTGCCCTTTGGTCGCAAAAAAAGAGACCACTACTATCAGGTTATTGATGAATATTCTCTTTTTTATCTCAAATGGATTGCTGACCTTGTCCAAGGAAAAGAACTTCCCAAAGGAGCTGATTACTGGGCTCGAATTCTAAAAACGCCCCAGTGGTATCCTTGGGCCGGGTATTCTTTTGAAACAATTTGCTATAAGCATGTGGATAAGATCATCACAGCTCTTGGCCTTAATGGTATTGGGTGTTTTGTAAGCCACTGGTCCTACAAAGGTGACCCCAAACAAAAGGAAGATGGAGCTCAAATTGATTTAATTCTGGACAGAGATGATAACGCCATTTCTCTATGTGAGATCAAGTATACGACGCACCCTTTTGTCATAGACAAAACCTATGCAAGAAACCTTCTCCATAAAATAGATGCTTTTGAAAAAAACCTAAACCAGCCAAAGCAACTGTTTCTGACCTTAATATCTGCATCTGGACTTAAAAAAAACGCATGGTCAGAAGACCTTATTCACCACACCGTTGAGTTGAAAGATCTTTTTTAGAAGATACTGGAAAATCTCATTTTTTGAGAATGACAAAAAAGCTTTTGACTTTAGAAGAGTGGGATGTCTTGTATAATCCCCATCCATACTAAAAAATTTCCGATCGTTAATAAGAAGAAAACAACACTCAGAACAATGAAACCATATTTCAAAATATCTTGTTTCCTTTTTGTAAATCTCGGATTTTTATATCTCACAAAAAAAAGGGCTGACAAAAAAGAAATAAAACTCATAACAAATTGAGGGAGATGGAATATCTTATATGACAAAATACCTGCCACCACAGCAACGATAGCTAAAACAATAACCCAAATTTTCCGAACAGTTTCACGCGTCATACTGATTTCTCCCTATTTTTGTTAATTGATTATTCATTATTTTTATTGTTCATTATTTGATATTTATTTTAGTTTCTTATCGGTAGGTTACCCTCAAATGATTCCTCAAACAAGAAAAAAGGACAAAAAAAAGAAGGCCAAAGCCTTCTTTTTTCTTAAAGCTTGAAAAAGCTTAGATTACTTAGCAGCATCTTCTTTAGCAGCATCAAGTGCTTTCGAATCATCACCGAGCTTAGCAGCATCAGCATCCAAAACCGCGTGTGCAGCATCAATTTTAGCCTCATCAGCCATTACTGGAGCAACAAAAGCACCGAGAACCAAAGCCAAAGCAGCAAATTTTACGAAGTTCATTTCACATTCCTCATGGTTAAAAAATAAAAACATATAATTATTAACATACGCAGAGCGAGATTGGGAAGCCCTCTCTTTTTATTTTTCCTAAAAATCAGGCAAAATACAAAGCTAAGACCCTCAAATCTGTCTCATGCGACTCTTTCATACATCTAATTTTTTACCTTTGCAAGATGAAGATCATCAATATTCAAAAAATATTAATAATTCTCACAAAATCTCTTTTTGATAGAAGACCTCTCCCTCTTCGCAATGAGCTTTCCGGCTCATTTTGCCCCCTTTTTCTTGATCTTTCCCTCAAAAGGAGACTTCTTAAAGAAAAGAGAGAAATCTCTTCTGATCTTGCCAAAAAAAGATTTTCAAGGTAGAGGAGAGGACAGAGAACTTTAAATCTATGATCTGTTCTCCTGACAAATATCTTTTTATTTTTTTAAAATGGAGATCACGCGTGTCCCCAAAGAACCTTAAAAATTCTCCCCACTCACCTTCCTTGGAGAATCTCTATAAAGCCTATGAAAGCATGTACCTCATCCGACGATTTGAAGAGAAAGCGGGTCAGCTTTATGGAATGGGCCTTATTGCCGGGTTTTGCCATCTTTACATTGGCCAGGAAGCTGTTGTTGTTGGACTTCAACAAGCTGTGACTGAGAGCGATAGTATTATCACCTCTTACCGAGACCACGGTCATATGTTGGCCTGTGACATGTCTCCAGGAGGGGTTATGGCAGAATTAACAGGTCGAAGCGGTGGATACTCTAAAGGAAAAGGAGGGTCCATGCATATGTTCTCTCGGGAAAAGAAATTTTATGGTGGACATGGCATCGTGGGAGCTCAAGTTCCCATTGGAACAGGTCTTGCCCTTGCCCATCAGTATAAGAATGATAATGGGATTTGCTTTACCTATATGGGAGATGGGGGATCGAACCAAGGTCAAATGTTTGAAGCCTTTAACATGGCGGCTCTTTGGAAACTTCCTGTTCTTTACATCATTGAAAACAATCTTTATGCGATGGGAACGTCCCTCGATCGTCATGCCGCTGTCACAGACCTTTCAACACGCGGAAGTGCCCAAGGGATCCCTGGAAAAAGTGTCGATGGGATGGATTACCTGGCCATGCGCGAAGCAGCCTTGGAGGCTGCCTCCTATGTTCGCTCTGGAAAAGGCCCCTTTATTCTTGAGGCAAAAACTTACCGCTATCGCGGTCACTCCATGTCGGACCCGGCAAAATACCGCTCCAAGGAGGAAGTCGAAGATGTTAAGTCCCACCATGACCCTCTCTCTATTCTTGAAGCCGAAATCCTGCGTCAAGGAGGCGATAAAGATCACCTTGAATCCATAACAAAAGACGTTAAAAAGAAAATTGACGAGGCCGTTGAATTTGCAAAGGAAAGTCCTGAGCCTTCTGAGGGCGAACTTTTTACCGATATTTTAGTGTGAGGCCAATATGACATCAGAAACAATGCCAGAAACCATTACTGTTCGAGAAGCTCTTCGGGATGCAATGGCTGAAGAAATGCGCCAAAACCCCAATGTATTTCTCATGGGAGAAGAGGTCGCAGAATATCAAGGGGCCTACAAGGTCAGCCAAGGTCTTTTAGAAGAGTTTGGATCTAAACGCGTCATCGACACCCCGATTACGGAAGCTGGCTTTGCAGGCGTTGGCGTTGGGGCAGCCTTTGGCGGACTTTCTCCCATTGTAGAATTTATGACCTTTAACTTTTCCATGCAGGCCATCGATCAAATTATTAACTCCGCGGCAAAGACGCTCTATATGTCGGGGGGACAAATGGGATGCCCCATTGTCTTTCGAGGACCTAATGGATCGGCTGCACGTGTCGGAGCACAACACTCTCAATGTTTCGCAAGCTGGTATGCCCACTGCCCAGGACTTAAAGTGGTCTCTCCTTATAATGCCATTGATGCCAAAGGCCTTCTTAAGGCGGCCATCAGAGACCCCAACCCTGTTGTTTTTTTAGAAAACGAACTTCTTTATGGTCAACGGTTTGAAGCCCCCCCCTCTGGATCCGATTTTATTCTCCCGATTGGAAAAGCGCATATTGAACGCCCTGGAAAAGATGTGACTTTGATTGGCTTTTCCATTATGGTAGGATATGCCCTGGAAGCGGCTGAAGAACTTGCAAAAGAAGGCATTGATGTGGAAGTGATAAACTTAAGATCATTGCGTCCCTTAGACCTTGAGACAATTTTTGAGTCTGTTCGCAAAACAAATCATTGTGTTACCCTTGAAGAAGGATTTCCGTATGCTGGAATTGGTTCAGAACTCTCGGCTCAAATTATGGAACACATGTTTGATTTTTTGGATGCTCCCGTCTTAAGAGTCACTGCCAAAGATGTTCCTCTACCCTATGCGGCAAACCTTGAACGTCTTGCGATTCCACGGAGCCCAGAAATTGTTCAAGCTGTCAAAAATGTTCTTTATAACGCTTAGAGGTACCCAAAAATGACCATTGAAATCCTCATGCCCGCCCTGTCTCCCACCATGACAGAAGGAAATCTTATCAAATGGCTCAAAAAAGAAGGCGATTCCCTTAAGTCTGGAGATGTCCTCGCCGAAATCGAGACCGACAAAGCCACCATGGAAGTTGAAGCGGTGGATGAAGGCGTTCTTGGTAAAATTTTGGTTTTGGGAGGAACAGAAAACGTCAAAGTCAATACACTCATCGCGCTTATCCTTGAAGAAGGAGAGACGACAGCCGATCTCAAAATTCAAGGAACTCCTCAAAATTCAGAACCAACTCCCTCCGAAAAATCCCTCCCTATTTCTCCGCCCTCTCCTTCTAAATCTCAAGAAAAAACATCTCTTTCGGGAATTTCTCAAGACCGCATTTTCTCAAGTCCTTTGGCCCGTCGCCTGGCCCTTGAAAAGAACCTTGATCTTTCAACGATCCAAGGCTCGGGTCCCCGCGGTCGTATTGTTAAAAAAGATGTTGAAGAGACTTCTAAAAAACCCGTTTCGGTCTCTTCCTCTTCCGATTCAGCCTTTGAGGATGTTGCCTTAACGACAATGCGCAAAGTCGTGGCCAAACGTCTTACGGAATCAAAACAAACCGTCCCTCATTTTTACGTCAGTATGGATGTTGAAATAGACGCCCTTTTAAATCTTCGGAAGGACCTCAATAAAGGTCTTGGGGACATCAAAGTATCGGTAAACGACTTTCTTATCAAAGCCTGCGCTCGGACTTTAATGGACGTTCCTGAGGCGAATGCCTCTTGGATGGAGACCTTTATCCGCCTCTATAAAACCGCCGATGTCTCCGTCGCTGTTTCTCTTGATGAAGGTCTCATTACCCCAATTGTTCGGAATGCTCAGTCAAAATCAATTCTTGAAATCTCTGCCGAAATGAAGTCCCTTCGTGAGAAAGCCCAAACGGGCAAGCTGATACCTTCTGAATTTCAAGGTGGAAGTTTTAGTCTTTCAAATATGGGAATGTATGGTGTGAGCTCATTTTCAGCCATTCTTAATCCTCCTCAAGGATGCATTTTAGCTGTTGGAGCAGGTTCTGAAACAGCCGTTGTTCGGTCAGGAGTTCTCACTGTTGCAACCATGATGACCCTCACGCTTTCTGTAGACCATCGTGTCATTGATGGCGCCATCGCCGCACAGTTTTTGAAAACCCTTAAAAACTATATTGAGAATCCTGTTTTGATTTTAGCGTAATTCTTTATAATTTTAGGAAAGACACATGTCTCATTTTGATCTTATTATTCTTGGAGGTGGTCCTGGCGGCTACGTTGCCGCTATTAAAGCCGCACAACTTGGCTTAAAGACAGCGCTGGTTGAAAAAGAAACATTAGGGGGGGTGTGTCTTAACTGGGGATGCATTCCAACAAAGGCTCTCTTAAAAACAGCCGAAGTTCTTGAGACGATCAAAAAAGCCTCCGATTTTGGGATTGAAATTAAAGAAAAACCCGTTCTTAATCTTCCGAAGGCCGTTGAAAGATCGCGTCAAATTTCTCTTCAGTTGACGCAAGGAATCGCTTTCCTCTTAAAGAAAAATAAAGTCACGCACATCAAAGGGCACGGACAACTTAAGGGACCACGCGAAATCCTTGTGGAATCTTCCGATAGGACACAAACTTCCCTCACGGCCCCTCACATTATTCTTGCAACGGGTGCACGTGCACGTCTTCTCCCCATGATCAATATGGAAAAAGATTCAAAATTCTTTTGGACATCCAAAGAAGCCATGACACCTGAAAAACTCCCAAAGTCCCTTCTCATTTTAGGATCAGGGGCCATTGGTATGGAGTTTGCAAGTTTTTATCGTTCTTTAGGCGTTGACGTTACAGTTGTTGAAATGATGGCGCGTATCCTTCCCCAAGAAGATCGTGAGATTTCTGAACTTGCTCATAAGTTATTTCAAGAGCAGGGAATCAAAATTCTAACGGAGACAAGGTCAACCTCTTTTACCCCCCAAAAAGATCTCATCTCTGTATCAATTGAGACAAAAGGCATCTCTCAAACTCTTTCTGTTGAAAAGGTTCTTCTTGCGATCGGAATTGAGGCCAACACTCAAAACATTGGTCTTGAGACAACAGCCATAAAACTTGAAAAAGGTCACATCCTCACAGATGATTTCTGCGAAACCCATGAAAAAGGTGTTTATGCCATTGGAGACGTTGCGGGCCCTCCTTGGCTTGCTCATAAGGGCAGTCACGAAGGAATTTTAGCCGTGCGTCATATCAAAGGAGAGACTGTACATCCTCTCGATCCTACAAAAATTCCAGGATGTATCTACACCACTCCTCAAATTGCGAGCGTTGGACTTACGGAAGAAAAAGCAAAATCACTGGGATTCACGATAAACGTTGGCCGCTTTCCTTTTTCTGCTAATGGAAAAGCCCTTGCCCTAGGCGCGCCCGAGGGAATGATTAAAACGATCTTTGATTCAAAAACAGGAGAGCTGTTAGGGGCTCATATGATTGGGGCCGAGGTGACAGAACTCATCCAAGGGTTCACGTTAGCAAGAACGTTAGAGGCCACAGAGGCAGAGATCATGGAAACCGTCTTTCCCCATCCCACACTTTCTGAAATGATGCATGAATCGACCTTACAAGCTTTTAACCAAGCCATTCATATATGATCACACCATCACCGTCTCTTCAGAGCAAGCCTTCTTGGATTCGCGTAAAAGCGCCTCAATCTCCTGAGTATCATCGCACCAGAGAGCTCATGCGGGATCTTAACCTAAACACCGTGTGTGAAGAGGCAGCCTGCCCCAACATTGGAGAGTGCTGGAGCAAAAAACATGCAACCGTGATGATTCTTGGAAGCACGTGTACACGTGCGTGTGCCTTTTGCAATGTTAAAACAGGTCGTCCTGACCAGCTAGATCCTCATGAACCAGAACACGTGGCGAAAGCTGTTCAGACACTCGGTCTTTCCCATGTGGTGGTAACTTCCGTTGACAGAGACGACCTTGAAGACGGCGGGGCGTATCACTTCGCCCGTGTGATTGAATCGATTCGCACTGCGTCTCCTCTAACAACCATTGAGGTTCTCACGCCTGATTTTTTAAGAAAAGAAGGCGCCCTTGAAATTGTCGTCAAGGCCAAACCTGACGTTTATAATCATAATCTTGAAACCGTTCCCCGTCTTTATGCCACCATACGTCCCGGAGCACGGTATTTTCATTCCCTCCATCTCCTCGCACGGGTCAAAGAACAAGATCCGACTATTTTTACAAAGTCAGGCTTGATGGTCGGCCTTGGAGAAACACGTGAAGAGCTCTATCAAGTCATGGACGATTTAAGGTCGGCCTCCGTCGACTTTATAACGCTCGGACAGTATTTACAACCCACACCAACTCATCATCCTGTGATGCGCTTTGTAGAACCCGAAGAATTTGAGTCCTATGCTCAAATGGCACGCGGAAAGGGGTTTCGTATGGTCTCAGCATCCCCTCTAACACGATCTTCTTATCATGCAGATGAAGACTTTCAAAAACTAAAAGAGTCTTCTCTCACAGCCCTTAAAAATAGAGACTGCTTAAAATCAAATGCCCACCCTTCATCATACTGAAATCATCTCTCTTCCCTCTCTCAAACTTTATGAGATCATAACAGATGTTGAAAAATATCCTGAATTTCTTCCCTGGTGCCTCTCCGCAGTTCTCCTTGAAAAGACAGACACACGTATGATTGCAGATCTCTGTATTGGAGCCTCCTCCTTTAAAGGAACCTTTCGCTCTTCTATCTCCTTAACCCCGTGTTCTAAAGTTGAGGTTAATTATGGGGACACCTCTAAAAATACGCCCTCCCATAATATTTCCTTTAAACATCTCTATACCCGTTGGTCTCTTGAAGAACTCTCTTCCCATGAAACCCGTGTCGATTTTTATGTCGACTTTTCTTTGTCGTCATGGATCCTTAATAAAATGATGGAAAGTGTTTTTGATAAAGCAGGCCACACAATGATTAAAGCCTTTAAGAAACGGGCTCACACTTATGGATGATATTTTCTCTATTCTAAACAAACGCTGGCACATAAAAGAATCGGATGAAAAGCGCACGCTTTTTTTAGAGCAACGCCTTAATGTTCCAGAGCAAATCGCAAGACTTCTCTCAAACAGAGGGTTTTCAACTCCTGAAGAAGCTCAAGAATTCTTAAATCCAACGCTTAAGGCGTCTCTTCCAGATCCTTTTATTTTTAAAGATATGAAACGGGCTGTTTTACGCCTTGAAAAAGCACTTCTCGCAAATGAACCCATTGTTCTTTATGGAGATTATGATGTTGACGGCGCAACATCTTCAGCCCTTTTTAAAAAGTTCTTTGATGCCCTCGGAACACCCTCCCGTCTTTATATTCCAGATCGCCTAAAAGAAGGATATGGTCCTAATATCCCTGCATTCGACGCTTTTTCCGAAGCAGGGATCAAACTGATTCTTACCCTTGATTCGGGAACCACCGCCTTTGAGCCTCTGGCGTATGCCGCTGAAAAAGGGATGGACGTCATTGTCATCGACCATCATATTTCAGAGTCCCATCTCCCGCCTGCTTTTGCGCTCGTCAATCCCAATCGCTATGACGAAGACCCCTTGATAAAAAAAGGCTACGGGAATCTTGCTGCCGTGGGGGTCAGTTTTTTGACCCTGGTGGCCCTCAATCGACACCTCCGGGAAAAAAATCTCTATGGCCAAAAGTTTCCAAAAGAACCTGATTTGCGCCTTTTTTTAGACCTTGTTGCCCTCGGGACTGTTGCCGATGTCGTTCCTTTAACAGGACTTAATCGAACATTTGTCGCGCAAGGCCTTAAAATTATGAAGAAAAGGACCAACCTCGGCCTTAAAGCACTTTCAGACATTGCAAAATTGAATGAAACGCCCGAAGCTTATCATGCTGGATTCATTTTAGGGCCCCGCATTAACGCAGGAGGACGGGTTGGTGAATCATCTCTCGGGGCGCACCTTCTTTCAACAGAAAACTCTGAAGAAGCGCGCACGATTTCTGAGAAACTGCATGCTCTCAATCAGACCCGTCAAGAAATGGAAAGCGTTATGCTCCAGCAAGCAATTTCCAAAGTTGAAACATTGCTTCAAACAAATCCTCTTCCCGCCGCTCTTATCGTGGCAGACGAAACATGGCATCCTGGTATTATTGGAATTATTGCAGGACGTCTCAAAGATCGGTACGATCGCCCCACCTGCGTGATTGCCCTTGAAAATGGCATTGGCAAAGCCTCCGCACGATCTCTCTCCATTGTTAACTTAGGACAATTAATTCATCAAGCAAAAGGCTTAAACCTCCTCGTGAATGGAGGCGGACATGCAATGGCAGCAGGATTTACAATTGAAGCGACCAAAATAAAAGAGTTTGAAATTTTTTTAACAGAAAAAATTTCTAAACTACTTGAAGAGTCAAATTATAAGCCAACCTTAAATGTGGATGGAAAACTTTCTCTCGACGCCATTACAGTAGATTTTTTAAAAATCTTAGAACAAATGGCCCCGTTTGGAATGGGAAATCCAACTCCCCGTTTTATGATTCCCTATTTAAGAATTATGAACACCTCTCTCATTCAAAACACCCATATCCGGTGCACCCTGAGATCAGAAACTGGAAAAAGACTCAATGCGATTGCATTCCGAGCCTTCAATACACCGCTCGGGGAGGCCTTGATGGATGCAAAAGATCGTCCTTTTCATTTTGTGGGAACGTTTCGACTGGACACGTGGAACGGTCAAGAGAAAATTCAGATGACCATTGAGGACCTTGCGTCCGTCACTTAAAAAATCAGATATTTTCTTGGAGACAAGTTCTTTCCCTCTCAAAGTAAGCTTACCTCTCCAAAAAGAGAATCCTCTTTCCAAAATTTAAAAAACTTACTATTGTACGAAACGTTCTTTAATCAAATTAAATTACACGGAAAACATGGCTTTTAAATTTAACAAGAATCTCTTTATTTTTTCTTTTGAAAGATCTGTTCGGAAATTGTTTAGACGTTACTTCCTGCCTTTCGGAATTTTTCTGTTTTTTAATTTCTGTGGAGAGGCCCAAACCTTTCCCCTTATCGATAAAACTGAAAATACTCTGTCAGCTCGTGAAACCGGTGTGCCTTCTAATGCCACAGTTCTTCCTTCTTCTGACCTCCAAATTTCCTCTTCTCTCTCCCTTCCCACCCCGTCTCTTCTACCGACGAGACCTCCTTCTCTCCAGAATCAACCAAATTCTCTCCCTCAGCCTCAATCGACTTCAGAGCTTCAAGACAATGAGGCCACGGCCCTTGAAAAGCTTTCATCCCAATTAGAAATCGATCTCCAAAGTCAGGTTTCGCGTTATGACGCCCTTGTTGAACGCGCAAAAATCCTTAAACAAGACTGGGATAATACTGGATCCCTCATATCATTGCATCGTTACAACGCCCTCATTCGTGACATTCAAATGATCAATGATTCCTTAAAAATAATGGGGGGCACCACGTTGCCGGATTTGCCCCTCTTGACACTCAATCAAGCTGAAGAATTTTCAAATACCCTTGAAGAAGATCTCTTAGAGACTGACAAAGAACCCTTAGAAAATTGGGCCTCACAAGAAAATAATCTTAATAAGGTTCTTCTTGAAGAGCCTCAAAATTTCTCCGTTGACACTTTCCCCCATCCTCCCAACTTTCAGGGAGTGATGGAGAGCACGTTGGCACCGGAAAAGCTCCAAATTGATGCAAAATAGTCTCTTTTAAACCCTCAAAAAAACGGTTTTTCTCCTTTTCTAAAGAAAATAGAGTGATCTTAAGAAAAGTTTCTATTGTATATTCTTAAAAATCATTGCATTCTTAAGGGTACGTTAATGATAACTCAAGATATAAAATGAATCTTAAAAAAAGAAAAATAAACGAAATCGTTTCTTGTGTTCAATATTCCTCCCCAAAGAGAAGGCCTTTTTTGGCTGCCTTTGTTTTATGGGGGATTTTTTTTCCCCTCGTAACTTATGGGGCAAAAGACCCCTCCTCGGTTACTTCACCGATGTCGCTCCAAAGCAACCCGGATGTAAAGACAAGTAAGGCTTCCGGTAAAAAGGCTCCCTTCAAAAAAACCTCTCCCAAAAAGGCAGCCTTAAAGCCTTCTCTTGCTAAATCAGCACCGCCCCCAGTTTCTGCCCCAGCTGTTAAATCAGTTTCTTCTCTTCCTGTCGTCGATACAGCAGCCCTTAAGCTTTTCCCCATATTAAATGAAGACAATGCTGCCGTTAAAGGTGCCTCAGCCACCGAAGTTGCCGCACAAGGGGCAGTCACAACACAAAAAGGCGTTGTCCAAGCGGATGCAGCGGCTCTTCAAACGGCAAAATCTCAAGAGACGGCTCTTAATAGAACACTTGCCGGAAACGTAGCAAGGGTCTCTCAAGACAGTGGAGTCGTCGCAACCGATACAATAGAACTTCATCGTGGTGACGAACTTTTAGCATCAGCAACAGTGGCCGCAAGCTCAGCAAGCGCAAACGTTGATGCCCTCACAACACAAAAACAAACTCTTTCACAATCAGCTACCTCTTCACAGCAGGCTCTCGACCAAACGAAGCAATCTATTGCGTCCCTCAAGGCGCAAATAGCCGGTCTCAATTCAATCGTTTCCAAAGATTCTCCAGACGCAACTCAAAAAGAAGCCCAAATTGCTAAACTCAAGATTCAGCTTCAAGAAAAAAAGAACCAACAAGAAGCAGCTCAGAGTTCTCTCGAAAAAGATACAGCAACTCTCTCGTCACTCGCAAAAAATCTAGTAGACGCTCAAAATACGGCCTTGGCGGCCTCTAAAAATCTTCAAAGTCTTCAAGACTCTCTCAAATCTAATACCGCAGCTCTAGCAGCCGCTCAAAAAGCATTAGGCATCGAAGATTCTGCCGTAAAAGCTGTTCAAGACCTTGCCACAACCTATGCTCTCCAAGCTGCAGAAGCTGAAGCTGCCGTTGCCAAAGAACAAATAGCTGTAGCTACACTCAGCACAGAGGAAAAAAGGGCTTCAACCACAATTCTAAATGACACTAACCAGATTCAAACAGACAAAAGTACGATTGTCGGAAACCAATCGCAGCTAAACTGGGATAATACTTATGGGATAACTGGCTACAAATACGTCCTCAGTCAGGGTGAAACCCCTTGGAAAGCAGTAATATTTTATGGCATAACACAACCTCGAGATCTCAGAAACCAAGATACCACTCTTAATGCAGCAATCCTTCAACTTAAGAAGCAAATTTCTGGTCTCAAAATGCCCATACAAGAATTTCAAAATGCGACAGTCCTTCTTACAGCGGATAAAATCACCTCAGCAAAAGACGCCAGCCTTCTCCAAGTACAAGATGCTCTTCTTAACGTCGAAAAAAACAAACAAAAAACCGATCAAGCGGTTATAGCCACCGACCTTACTCTCGTCGCACAAAATACCCAAGGCGTCTCAGCGGCTCAACAAGCTCTAAATAGTGATGAAGAAAGCGTCTTTCATTTGACACAAGAAGCGGCATCTGATCTCAGTTCTATAGAAACAGGAAGCACTCCAAATTCAATCGTTTCACCCTCTCTGTCTTTTCAAACAGCCTATGATTCTCTGCAGCTTCTAACATTTCAGAAAGATGTTACAGATTTGACTGGAGATTATAACTGGTATGCATATGGGGCGAAGTGGGCCGCTCAGTGGGACTCTGATAACAACTCTACAGGAAATCTTGGCATGTATACGACTGACTCAGGGATAGCGGCCAAGATTCTCAAGCAAAAAAATTTATTCAAACAAGATATCATCACCATAAATCTCAATCTTGCTAAACTTAGAGCCCAGGAGAAGCCTTTACCGGCAATACTTCAAAATGCTCTTGCATCCCTTAAAAAAGATCAAGTTTCTGCTGCTCAAGCAGAAAATCTCTCTTTAAAAGCACAGCAAGCCTTAAATTTGGCTGAACCTGGACTCTCTCAATGGTCAAAAGAAATTTCCAAAGAACTTTCTTCTCCAAAAAGTCTTGAAGCCCTTCGAGGATCAGTCGCCTCCGATAATGCATCCATATCCTCTCTGAACACAGACATTTCTCAAGATAAAAATGCTCTAACTCAAATATCGTCTCAATATAACGCCGATGACCCCAGATTGCTTGCCGATCAAAAACAATTAGCCCAAGCTAAAGCCCTCTATGACACACAATCAAGTGCTTTGTCAGAGCAAAAAGATCATCTTACACAGTTAGATGCAACACTTGATCAAGCCTCCCTTTCTCTCCAGCAGTCTCGCAACACTGTTAAAGCTCAAACACAAAAAGTTTCAGAGGACACCACGGCACTTCGACAAGCCGAACAAGCCCTCACAAACGCAGAACAGACCGTCACAACAAACTCCGGAACCCTTACTTCTCTTCAATCTCGGGTAACCCAATTACAATCAACGGTTTCTCAAAGTCAGGTGGCACTTGATAATCTTCGAGCTCAAGCAGGCCGATATGAAGATACTGTCACAACACTTGAACAGCAAAAAAACAATTTACAGGGAGAAATCCAAGCCCAAGTTTCACGTTACAATGATCTCGTGGCACAGGCAACCACCGCTAGAGAACAGTGGAACAACCAAGGATCGACTGCTGCCGGGCAAGCATACGATGCCCTTGTGCAAGAGATTCAATCTGTAAATGCCTCCCTGAAAACTCTCGGGGGACAAGAATTGCCTAACCTTCCCTTTATTCCGACGAATGAGCTCAATCCTGTTCCCCCTATCGTTCCCTCTGACGATTCTGCTGACACCTCAGAGACACCTGACATTACAGATAACGCAGGGCAAGATGATGGTGACACAGCCTCAGAGATTGATGCCCAGGGAGATGAGCGTGATGATGCCCTTATTGCAAAACGGCAAGACCTATCAGGAGGTGCCATCGCACCAACTCCTGGGCTTGCGGGCGTTGTCGGCGCAGAGGCTGTCACGGGAGATGTAACAGCCTCGACAACTTCAATTCCTACACAAACGGCTCAACCTTCTCAATAGGTTAATTCGAGGATATATCTTCCTCTTTAATCTAAAGAAAGCACTCATAGACTTTCCTGTTGATTCTTTATTTGAGATGACGAAAAAATTCACATGAGCACCAAATTGTTGAGCCTTAAATACCAGTAGAGGATGATCCCCTCCAAAGATCGTTTTTTCACGCTTTAGGCAAACAGAAAGATTTTTCTTTTTATCCTGTTTATAATATTTTTTCTTTTTTCTCGTATTTCGAGGGGTAAAGATGCTACAAAATCACATCGAGATTTAACAAACCTGTATTTAAGAGAAAAACCCGATGATTTATGTTAAAAAATTTGTTTCTTATGGAATTGTTCTTTGTTTTTTTCTTCAGGCAATTTCTCCCTGTTATGCAGCAGGTCCCTTCCAAAACATGAACGATGTCGAAGCCAATCTCGACAGACTTAAAAGATATGCATCCGTTTCCTCTTCTTTAAGTTTTGAGGCACATCCATCTAAAACAGCTGCTGGTGTCTTACATTATACTAAAATAGATAATGAAACCTACGTCATTTTAGGAGAAAGGACCGGAGAAAACACCAATGGACCTCTTTGTAACTTTGGTGGCGCGAGTGAAATTGAAAACTTTTCTCAAAAAGAAAACCCCATCTCCTCTGAAAATCGAGACTTATTTCAAGGAGATTTGGCAGAAACAGCTGCACGCGAAGAAAGAGAAGAAAGTAATAAAATTTTAGCCTCACATCCCAACCTTCTGAGAAAGCTTCCTTTCATAGATGTCCTCACAGAAAAAGAAAACGCTCTTTTTTTGTATCGCATGTATTGGAAAGAAGTAGAGTACATAAATCCAAAGTATTTTATGAAGGCCATGGAAGCCGCCACAGAGGCCCACAACAAAGAGTACACGCGATTTAAGTGGTACAAGGTCAGTTCTCTCCTCAAAGCCTGTGAAATAAAAAACCCCGCTTTAAGTGAAACGGAGTTTCTTTATGCTCCTCTGTTTGCAACGCTCTGTACCGACTCTGGACTCACTTTTTTAAGAGAACTTGATGCTCATAAAAAGCTGTCTCCCTTCAAGAAAGAGATTCGAACAAAACAAAATCGCCTCTATTACTTAGGGGAACATGACGCCACACGCCCGGATCTTAGGCACGATGAAACGCGCGTTTATTGGCCCCTTGAGGATCCAAATCTTGATCGCATTGTTTCTGAGCCTGCTCTCCTTCCAGATGATTCATTCGAGAGCATTTCTGCCGAAAGGATGAGAAAATCCCTCCTCCGTGAAAGACTTTCCGCAGAGTCGTTAAAAACACAAACACACTATCTCTCTCTCAACGAAGATGCTTTTGGAAAGACCACCACATCCCTAGAAAAGGCCAAACGTCAATTTGCAGGCGCCGTCGCAGCACATGCTGCATTTTTAATAAAGCTTAAAGAGAGAAACACCCCAAGCTCTCTTTCGGAGCAACAGATTCCTGATTCTAGGGAAGCGTTATCACACGCCGTTTCATCACAAGAGGTTGATCCTGAATCCCCTAATTTATGGGACCCTTCTGCAGAAAACTTGACACGCGTTCATTTACGTATTGTTCTCGGACCTGATTTTAAAGGACCTTTGGATTTTGAAGGGGAAGATGCTCAAGAAAAGGCAGATCTTGAAAATCTCCGTGAATATTTTAAGCGCTTTGAGCCTCTTGATGATAAAAATCAAAAAATTACGCTTCAAGAAAGTGATTATAAAATTTTTGCAAAGATGCTTGCGTGGGCCTCTCAGACAAAATGGCCCACTTTTTATCATGCCGCGAATGCAGACCAAAATAATCTATGGAGCGCTTTTACAGAAATTCGAAAATTCCTACGCTTAGACCCCTTGAAAGGTCTCCTTGCTCTCAGAGGAACAGACATTTACTTTAGAAATCATCAAAATATGGCTCAAATCATACGTGAGATTGGTTTTGATGATTATGCACAAGATCGTCACTTTCAAGTCATGTCCTTTAACAGTGTTTTGACAGCCGACAAACAAACAACAATCTCCTCTTCGAGTAGCGCTGCCTATTTTGGAAACAATCGCAGTGCCAAACCTCAACATATAGAGTATAGATCCAAAGAAGCACTGGCCTTAGCGGGATTTAACAACCCTGAATACGCTTATTTTTACGCGCTCTTTCAACAATATCTTGCGCATATCAATGAAGGACAGGATAATAGCGTTCTTCTAGCGTGTGCTATAAGACCGGATATTTTGAAAGAATTCTCCTATGCCGCCCTTGGAGGTGGACAACCTCATGAAATGTCCGTTAAAGAGTCCACAGAAAAAGAAAATGTGAGAACGACATCATCCGTTTACGCTCTCCATAGACTTCAGGAAGAATCTAAAAGACTTTCTCAATTACCACGTGCAGAAGCCTTTGATATCGACACAACCCGTAAAAAAGAGCTTGTTCAACAACTCCGTCTTCACATTCACCCGGAGAATGTCACTTTAAACCCGGATAAAATTCTTTTTAAAAGTTTTTCAAGGTTTGAAGATGATCAAAAAAGACAAGAGTTTCAAAAAGAGATGAGCCGTCTGACAACGGCCTTTATGGCTGACTGGCTTTCTCAAGAAAATGAGGTTCTCTCAGGAAGTTTTATTACATTTCCTTTGATTAAAGATCTGTATAATAGGATTTACAAAGGGATTACGGGAAAGACTGTAGAAGAAAAAGCCTCTTTTCAG
This sequence comes from Alphaproteobacteria bacterium 16-39-46, assembly GCA_002257235.1. GTDB lineage: Bacteria > Pseudomonadota > Alphaproteobacteria > 16-39-46 > 16-39-46 > 16-39-46. The sequence goes on along the minus strand of NCGZ01000002.1, from coordinate 30,514 downwards.
GGCATTGAATTTCTCATAAAACATGGTCATCTTGACGGTGTAAGAAGCTTTGTGACAGCGTATCCTGAAGTCCTCGAAAAATGTTTTAAGACGCCTGATCAGAAAAAACAGGCCTTAACTTCTGCTCTTCTTTCTGGAAATGTGGACCTCACCAAATATCTTGAAAGTGTTTTTGAAGCAAGAATCCCAGAATTATTTAGTCTTGAAAGTACTGAATTTAAACTTCTTGTGCGTCTGTGCCTTCAAGAAGAAGGAAACAAAAGAAACATTCCTTCTTTTTTATACCTCATCAGCGGGTTTGATCTGTCTTCTATCGAAGCCCCCTTGAGAGAAACGTGGGCCGCCATCCTGATCAGTGATCCGAGCCCGGAGGCTTTTAAAGCTCTTCAAAGCTTTGCTCCAGAATGGAAAGAGAAAGGACTCGACGTCCTCCTTGTATCCTCCTTTGATCTTCAAGCAAAAATACTTCAACAAAAACTGCACCCCCTCTTAACTGCCGGTATTTTTACGCCTCAGGAAGTCCTTGACCATATCGCTTCTCTCTTAAGGGAAACAACCCTTACAAATACTTTTTCTCTTATTGAACTTAGTCAGTCTCTTATCGGTCAAGGAGCCGATATTTTTGCGGATGATCCAGAGTCCAAAGAACCTCTTATTTTTAGTTTTTTAGAGGAAAAAGACTTTCATTATAAACTAAATACTTTGTTTGAAAGCTTAAAGACTTCAGACCAAAAAAGAGCCTTTAAAGCGTTAAAAAATAAAGAAGGGCTCACCGTTCTTCAATGTATTCAAAAATTATACGTTGAGCGAAAAATTTCAACTGAGGTTTTTAGTTTTGGATGGAACTCTCTTTATTCTGAAGAAGACTATAGACAAGAATCTTACCCTCCTTTCATCGCATTTTTTGGGGTAAATACCTCCTCTCTTAGAAATTATCTTATCGGAGAGCTAAACCCTCTCTTATTTGAAAGAAATCTTAAATGGTGTTCAGAATTAGAGTCTTTTGAAGATTTTGAAGCTTGGAAAGCGCATCTTCTGGGTTGTCCGAGCAGTGCTCTTTTTCAATTAATGAGCCCAAGAATCCAAGAGCAAGATATTTTTAGAGTCTTTAATTCAGCCGCCTCTTCTTTCTTTTCTGCGGAACAAAAGTGGAATACGGCTCTTTTGAAAGCGGATCAAGACCAAGATATGACTCAGACGAACGAACTTCTTGCTCACATGCCTCTTTCTCTTGAAAAATATAACGTTTCTTTAGAGAATAAGAGTCTCGAGGCAAGAGTTCATGCCGCCATAGATGAAAAAGCACCCCGTAAAAAAGAAGTTTCTGACCGCTGGAAAAGTAAATTTTTAGAGAGTCTCCCCGCTCAAAATTTTAAAAGACTCTCTCATCATCTCTCTTCTCTTCCTTTTTTTATATTCTTTGAAGAAGGATCTACACTCATTTCCGTCGAAAATAAACTCGAAAACTATCGCCTAAACTATGATGAAATTTATAAATCTCTTCAAAAATCTGAAGAAGATTGGGTGAGGGAAACGCTAGAAAGTCTAAAAGGATCCATTTCTCCGATTGATTTTGGAAACAGGCTTCTGCACGCGCCCAATGAGGGAGCTCGCCATAAACTCCTTGCTCCTCTTTTCAGAGATGAATTTGTAACGTATATTCCTGTCTATTTAGAAGTTGTTTTTCCATGCAAAGAGACACTTGCATCTCTTGGGTTTTTTCCACATCCAACAGAGACCGGTAGACTCCTTAACTTTTATGATATTATGTTTCAAAATCCTTCAATCGGAAAATATTTATTTTTTTACATGGGAGCTTCTGCTGAAAGTGTCCTCAAAACCTTTTCAGAAAATCAACTAAAGTCTATGATGTCGCACATTCCTTCTGAAGAAATGGAGTCTCTTTTTTCTGTTATTCCGGAGACGACTTTACTTTACAAAAACAGGGGCCGCGATTTCTTTAAGAGCACACTTGAACGCCTTCCCGAGGGACCTTGGAAGCAAGGATTTTGTCTCCGTCATATAGACCGTTTGAAAGAGATGGATTCTCAGTCTCATTTTCCCTATGTTTTCTATTTGTTTTTCGCTGAAGATATTTCTTTACTTGATGCTCTCATTGCAAAAGATCCAACGCTTTTAACGATTGCCTCTCACGATGGGTTAACGCTAAGCGATTTAAGGTTTGTTGACGCCGTCACCCCTCAATTTAAAAAATGGATTGAGAAAAAGTTAAAAGAAATATGAGTTTTTTTCTAAGAGGACTTCCTTTTTTTAATTCTACACCAGCTCAAAATCAATGAGAAGGTTTTTATAGAGATCTCGTTTAAACGGCGTCACAATGTCCGGTAAAACGTTCGGTGAAATCCACCGCCAAGCATCAAATTCTTGAATGTCGTGGGCCTCTAAATTAATCTCAGAGTCCTCTCCTAAAAAGGTCATTAAAACCCATCTTTGACACTGTCCCTTATATTTCCCCTCCCAAACTTTTAGAGAAAGCGCCTCTGGAAGATCATAAAAATAGTCTTTTTTGCCAACCTTAAGAATCTTAACAGATTTAATTCCTGTTTCCTCAAAAAGCTCTCTGAGTGCTGTTTCTTCAACCGACTCTCCTGCGTCCATACCGCCTTGAGGCATTTGCCATAAATAATCCCTTAAATCGGGAAGATTTTTATGCTCGAATTGATCCAGAGTTTTGTTTTCTTTTATCTTTTTTTGGTCTTCTTCTAAAATGGGAGCCTGGAGTGTTTCGGTCCCAGGGCCATTGTTATACCGATGGGCAACAAAAACTTCTTTGTCTTTGTTTAAAACAATAATTCCAACACCAAAACGATAAGAAAGATCAATAAGACTCATGAGGCCCCTCCTTGAGAAGTTTTTGACACAGGAATGAGGGTGATGTCACGTTCGTGAAGCGTTTCGAGCCACATTTTCAGAGTCTCAAACGACGCCTCTTGCAGGTATGCAACACCCACCACAACTCCCTGTTTACGTGCTTTATTTTCAAGGTTTTGAAGGTTTTCTTTTAAATTTTCTTCAGATTCGTCGCCTTCTAAAAATTGAGTGGTTGGGACATAAGGAAGGTTTAAAAGCTGAGACAAAGGTTTTATACAAGAATGAGGCGTTTTATGTCCTAAGAACATATACCCCTTTTTCTTAAGCGTTTTCAAAATGGGATACATGTCCTTTTTAGAATTACAAATCCGAGATCCCATAAATCCATAAAGACCTACAATCTCACCATGTCCTTTTTCAAGGATCAACGCGAGTTTTGAAAGATTTTCGGATTCAGGCGCATCCTTCAATAATGTATAAGGCCCCTTGTTTAATTGAGGAAACTCAGCCGACTCTAAGGGAAGATCCAAAAGAACCTCAAACCCTCTTTGGTGAACTTTTAGGATCCACTCTGAAACCTCTGGCGTAAAGGGCGCAAAAGAGAAAGAAACCTGTTTAGGAAAGACTTTAAGGGCGCGTAAAAGCGTTTTTGTGTCGGGTCCAACGCCCACAAAAACAAGCGCTAGGGAAGCCTTATTTGGCTTTTGTGGAGAAGAAACACTTCTGAGAGGAGAAGTAGAAGGTGTCTCAATAACAGAAATATCCTTCTTCTTATCGTCTTTCATCTCTCTTTTAAAATCTTGCTTATGCAGGGCTATTAAAGTTGGAATGGAAGTGGGTGTAACTGAATAATGATGCAAGAAAGAGGAAACAAGAAAAAAAACACTTCCGATCGCAAGGATACTTCCCAAAACAATCCCTAAAAAAAAAGATAATTTTTTTGATTTATTTTGAGGGGACGTTTTCTGATCCATTTTCCGCGTAACAATCTATATGTCTTTTTCAATGGACCGCACAATGCTGAGTCCTTCCATCAGATCGATGGCACGACGAAGCTGATAATCTTCAGAGGGGTCTAGCATGGATTTTTCTTTTTTATTCCCACTTTCTGAAACTTCTTTTTGAGCAGGGAGAGATTTATCTTCTGTATTTTTATCTTTATCCTTTTCCTTTTCTATTTTTTCCTGTTTAACCCGGTTAAGCTCTACCTTTAAGGCTCCTGGAATATTTTCTTCTCTAAAAGTCTCTTTCGCGTCTTCAACGATTTGCACTTTTGCTTGCGTGACTTCAATATCTGGCTCAATTCCTTTCGCTTGAATTGATCTTCCGTTCGGGGTGTAATAAAGATGTGTTGTCAAACGGAGACCGCCATAGCCAGAAAGAGGCATCACCGTCTGAACAGACCCTTTGCCATAAGAACGGGTTCCAAGAATCGTCGCACGTTTATGATCTTGGAGAGCGCCTGCTACAATTTCAGGGCAAGACGCTGTCCAATTATTAATGAGAACAATAATCGGAATCCCTTTGACCTCTTCTCCAGGATTTGAATAAGCACGCTGAAGCTCCTTCTCATCTCTTCCTTTTATGGAAACAATTTCTTTTGCATCTAAAAAGACGTCAGACACAGCAACCGCTTGCTCTAAGAGTCCACCGGCATTATTCCGAAGATCTAAAATGATCCCCCGAGGATCATGACCCAATTTCTCTCGGATTTCTTTGAGGGCTATAAGAAGTTTCTCTCCCGTTTTCTCATCAATAAAAGTTGTAATTCGAATGATTGCAATATCTTTTTCAATTTTCCAGCGAACCGGTTTTACAATAATTTGCTCACGCTTCATCTCTACAACAAAGGGGTCCTTTCCCTCTCTCACAATCTTAAGCTTAAGAGACGTTCCGGGCTTTCCACGCATTTTTTCAACGGCTTCCGTCGACGTCATCCCAAGGATGGGTTGTTCATCGACCTCCACGATATAGTCGCCAGGTTCAATTCCTGCTTGAAATGCTGGCGTATCATCAATCGGCGTAATAACCTTAATGACCCCATGTTCTCCAATGATCTCAACGCCAATTCCACCGAATTCGCCTTTGGTCATGTCTTTGAGTTCTTGAAATTCTTTCTCATTCATATAACTGGAATGGGGATCAAGGGCTGTTAACATGCCGTTTAGGGCATTTTCAATGAGTTTTTGATCCTCAACAGATTCAACATAATCTGTACGCACTCTAGAAAACACGTCTCCAAAGAGATTCAAAAGACGATATATCTCGAGGGTGCTGGCATCAACAGATACAAGTCCACTCATAAAATAAAGAGACGCACACACAAAAAGAAAACGCTGCATTTAAAACCCTATCTTTAAACTCAGAGGCTGAGCCTACTTTTTGAATTTATAACGTTTTCTTATGTTTGAGAAATGAATATCTTCAAGGATGCTTATTTCATTCGAAAAAGCGTTTAAAATGCAACATTTTAAGCAAAAGAAGGCCCTTTCGCTCTCCTTTAAATTTTTGTAAAATCAAACAAACATCCGGAACGTTCGGAAGAAATTAAAGTTGCGACATAAGGATCCCTTAAAAATCTGAAAAAAACTCTTTTTTTTCAATAAATTTATTCTGAATTTTAAAACGCTTGGATTCAAAAAGGTTCCAAAATGGGATTTAAGGGAAGAAAAAAACCCATCTAAAAGACTTTTTTGGAGTTAACAAGAAGAAAAAGCGATTTTTCGGCAGTTAAGAGCATCATAGCCTCTTTCGAAATATTTCTTGATTTCTTCTCTTACAAAATCTTCGATTCTTATTGTATTCTGGTTTTTAAATCATTATTTTCTGAAAGAGTTTATTTCTGAGAACTTTTTGAAATGAACCCTTAAAATCTGAGTTTCTTAATGAATACTTTTGTTAGACCATGGAGAGTTTTAAACGTTTTCCAAAATCATCTTCAAATAATATTGATTTTGGAGCGGGCGAAGGGATTTGAACCCTCGACCCCAACCTTGGCAAGGTTGTGCTCTACCCCTGAGCTACGCCCGCATTTAAGTTCTGATATCTTTTTCCTAACAACATCACACACCGAAGTCAAAAGAAAAATTTATTTAAGTTTTGTTAATGTAACCCAAATTAACCTATTAATTGACTTCTTGCTTAATCGGCACAGTCATACCCCTTAAAACTCACAAAAGGCATTGTCGTGCTTAAAAACTTTTCTTTTTAATCTTTTTTCATATTCTTTAAACTTTAGAGAAACAATTTTGGAAGATTTTCTTGTCTCCTGAGACCTACTTGTGCTAAACAAAAGCATCAAATTAACTCCTCCACCGCCTCTCTGTTAAGAATTTAAGATCAACTTTGAGGAAACTCTATAAACTCGCTCTGTTTTAAAACATCTTGAAATCGTGGCCTTTCATGAACAAAATTCACAAAAAAATGGTTTTCTTTAAAAAAAGATATCTTGCCCCTTGAAATTTAAAAATGAATACCTACATGTTTAAGGAGGAGCGCCTAAAAACTCTCCCCCTTATTTTAAATTCTTAACGTATCATCATCGCAACACTAAGGAGAATGAACGATGTCATCGAATAAAGTTATAGGTATTGACCTTGGAACAACCAACTCCTGCGTTTCTGTCATGGAAGGTGGAAAACCCAAAGTAATTGAAAACAGCGAAGGGTTTAGAACAACGCCTTCGATGGTTGCCTTTACGGAAAATGGTGAGCGCTTGGTTGGACAATCTGCAAAACGGCAAGCCGTTACCAACTATGAAAATACCATTTTTGCTGTAAAACGCCTTATTGGACGTAGGTATGATGATCCTCTCACTCAAAAAGATAAGAAACTCGTTCCTTATAAAATTGTCTCTGGAGATAATAAAGATGCGTGGGTTGAGGCCCGTTCCGAAAAATATAGCCCCAGCCAAATCAGCGCGTTCATTCTTCAAAAGATGAAGGAAACGGCTGAAAGCTATCTCGGAGAAAAAGTAACGGAAGCCGTTATTACAGTCCCAGCCTACTTTGATGATGCTCAGCGTCAAGCAACAAAGGATGCTGGACGCATTGCGGGGCTTGATGTTCTTCGTATTATCAATGAACCTACAGCCGCAGCACTTGCTTATGGTCTTGAGAAAAAAGGGTCTGGACTTATCGCTGTTTATGACCTTGGCGGGGGAACATTTGACGTCTCTGTTTTAGAAATTGGGGATGGTGTTTTTGAAGTGAAAGCCACCAACGGAGATACTTTCCTTGGGGGCGAGGACTTTGATCAGCGCATCATGGATTATCTTGCAGATGAGTTTAAAAAAGAGCAAGGAATTGATCTCAGAAAAGATCGTCTTGCCCTTCAACGCCTCAAAGAAGCTGCAGAAAAGGCTAAAATTGAACTTTCAAGCTCCCTTCAAACAGAAGTCAATTTACCCTTCATTACAGCCGATGCGTCTGGCCCTAAACATCTGACCATAAAGCTCACACGTTCCAAACTTGAATCGCTTGTTGAAGATCTTATTGATCGAACAATTACACCCTGTAAAGATGCCTTAAAAGATGCAGGACTCAAAGCTTCTCAAATTGATGAAGTCATTCTCGTAGGGGGGATGACACGTATGCCAAACGTGATTGAGAAAGTAAAAGCATTTTTTGGGAAAGATCCTCATAGAGGCGTCAACCCTGATGAAGTTGTTGCTATTGGGGCTGGAATTCAAGGGGCTGTCTTAAAAGGAGACGTGAAAGATGTCCTTCTTCTCGACGTCACCCCACTCTCTCTTGGAATTGAAACTCTCGGTGGCATTTTCACAGCTCTTATTGAACGCAATACCACAATTCCAACACGCAAAAGTCAAACCTTCTCAACGGCAGAAGATAATCAAACTGCGGTGACAATTAGGGTTTTCCAGGGAGAGCGTGAAATTGCAACCCATAACAAGCTCTTGGGTCAATTTGATCTCGTGGGTATTCCCGGGGCTCCGCGCGGCGTTCCTCAGATTGAAGTAACGTTCGATATTGATGCCAATGGTATTGTTCAAGTCTCCGCACAAGACAAAGCTACGGGGAAACAACAACAAATTAAGATTCAAGCGTCCGGCGGACTTTCTGAAGCTGAAATTGAAAAAATGATCAAAGAAGCCCAAGAAAACGAGACGGAAGACAAAAAGCGTCGTGAAATTATTGAGATGAAAAACCACGCGGAAGGTCTTCTAAACACCGTCACAAAATCGCTTTCTGATGCAGGCGATAAAGTAGGTGCAGATGACAAAGCAAAAATCGAAGTTGATCAAGAGGCTTTGAAAAAAGCTCTTGAAGGAGAAGATCTTGATGATATCAAGACTAAAATGGAGGCTTTAAGCCAGTCTTCCATGCGTCTTGGAGAAATTCTCCATCAGGCATCTCAAGAAACACCTTCCTCTGAAGCCACTTCGCCTGAAGAGGGTCCCGTTGTGGATGCTCAGTTTGAAGAAATTTCAGACGATACCCCAGACGCTAAATAAAGAATATCAGAAGGGCTTTTGAAATTTATCTTTCAGAAGCCCTTCTAAAAATTCTCATTTTTACTTTTTCTTAATCTTGCTTTTAAATTTTTTTTAACCCTTTTTTTTTATGATAAACCATGTCCAAACGCGATCTTTATGAAGTTTTAAATGTCTCTCGTACAGCAGACCAGGAAACCATCAAAAAAGCCTTTCGTAAGCTTGCTTTAGAGCATCACCCTGACCGCAATCCTGGGAACAAAGGGGCAGAAGCAAAGTTTCGAGAAGCAACGTCAGCCTATGAAATCTTAAGCGATGCAGATAAGCGCGCTGCCTATGATCGGCATGGCATGAGCGCTTTTGAGAATGGGGGAAGAGGTCACCAGTCCCAAGGATTTGGTCAGGGAACTGATTTTTCTTCTATTTTCGAAGAGATGTTTAGAGACATGACAGGGGGAAGTTCTCAAGGCCCTCAATCTCAAAACTCTCGAGGGTCCGACATTAAACATGATCTTGAAATTCCTCTTGAGCACATTTTTAAAGAATCACGTCCTGAAATCTCACTCCGCACCCTTGTGACGTGTGACACCTGTGACGGATCTGGTCAAACGGATAAAAGTGCTGCTGAAACGTGTCATCACTGCTATGGATCAGGACGCCAGAGATTTCAACAGGGATTTTTCATGATGGAAAGAACTTGTTCTTCCTGTCAAGGAACAGGAGCTCTCATCCAAAATCCTTGTACCTCCTGCAAAGGACAAGGACGCCTCACCAAAACAAAGAAAATCTCTATCAACATTCCAGCCGGAATTGAAGAAGGAACACGTCTGCGTGTCCGAGGAGAGGGAGAAGCCGGACTTCGTGGTGGACCTGCGGGAGATCTTTACGTTTTTATTTCTATTCTTCCTCATCCTTTCTTTGAACGCGAGGGGGCTAACCTCTTCTGTACAGTTCCTCTTCCCATGACAAAGGCTGCCTTGGGAGACAAAATTGACGTACCCACGATTGAAGGAGGAAAAGCCACCATCACCGTTCCAGAAGGAACTCAGTCTGGCCAGCAATTGCGCCTTAAAGGAAAAGGGATGCCCATTTTACAAAGATCTTCTCGCGGAGACTTGATTGTGGAGATTATTGTGGAAACCCCTCAAAACCTCACAAAAAAACAAAAAGATATCCTCCGGGACTTTGACGCGCAAAGTAAGACGAAGAAAGTGAGCCCCCAATCACAAAGCTTTCTTGAAAAGATGAAGCGTCTTTGGGCTTAGAAAAGACGCCCTTTTAAAAAAATACCCAAGACCCTTTTAAATGTTACTTTTTTTAGAGATTGAGAACGCATCGAAAAATGAATTATTTCTAAATTTTCTCAATTTAAAAGAGTTCGATTAGAAATAGGAAGGTTGAATGCTCTTTTGATCACACCATTTTTCTTGACGTCACAGATATGTACATACACTCTGTACATATTATATACCCGAAGGAGTAAATAAAAATGGAAACAGTAAGCTATACCCACCTACGAAACCATCTAAAAAGCTACCTGGATATGGTTTGTGAAAATCACTTTCCCGTAAAGATTGAAAGAAATTCAGGAGATGATTGCATTCTTCTCTCTGGAGATGATTACGCAAGCTTAGTTGAAACAATGCATCTGCTCGGCTCTCTTGAAACAACTGAAAAAATCTTAAAAGCAAATAAACGGAGAGAACTCTATGACTTAGAAGAAGTTAAGGCGACTCTTAATTTATGAAAATCCAGATTGAAAAACAAGACTACAATTATGTTTCTGGACATTTCCCGAAATTATTAACCCTAAAATCATTTGCGAAAAGCATTTAATTCTTGCAAGATTACCTGAAAGTAGATTTCATATTTTTTAAGAAGGGTGTTGAGCTCCATAAAATTAACCTTTAAAATTGTCTGGTAGCAGGATTAAAAATAGAAAAATTTTTGGAAGGGAATGAACTGTTGGTAATGGCTTATTATCTAGATAACAATGGGATGAAACCGTGAAGAAAGAACATAGAGCATCGTTCATCAGCGAAATTATCAGTATGGCGTGGGCTGACGACATTTCGTTTGATAAAATCAAAAATGATAGTGACCTCAGCGAAAGCAAAGTAATTAAAATTATGCGCAGCAATTTAAAGCCTGGAAGTTTCAAACTTTGGCGCAAAAGAGTTTCTGGCCGAAACTCAAAACACGACAAAAAAATAAAACTCATTATACTTGAGGCAGAGTAAATGTCTGCGCTTCGTCTTATTTTAACCGACCAAATTTCCCACACAATTACTTCACTTGAAGGAATCAAAGCTGAAGAAGATGTTGTGATGCTGTGCGAACTTATGGAGGAATTCACATACGTTAAACACCACAAAAAGAAAATTGCATTTTTGTTCTCAGCTATGCGTCACTTTGCTGATGAATTAAGGTGTAAAGGCTATTCCATTCGTTATGTTAAGTTAGATGACCCTCTCAATACCGGCAGTTTTGCTGGTGAGGTAAAACGCGCCATAGCTCAAGTTAAAGCGACCCATCTTATCGTCACAGAACCTGGAGAATACCGTATATTGCAAAAAATGAAGCACTGGCAAAGTGAATTTGGTATTCCCGTCGAAATTCTAGGTGATACACGTTTCTTGACCACACAGGCAGAATTTGCTTCATGGGCAAAGAACAAGGTGCAATTGCGCCTGGAATTCTTTTACCGCAGAATGCGTCAGAAATACAAAATTCTCATGGAATCAGAGAGTAAACCAATCGGTGATAAGTGGAGTTATGATAAGGAAAATCGAAAACCACCAAAGGCTGGAATGAAGATACCAAAGCGTATCAGTCACAAGAAATCTTCCATAATTGAAGAAGTATTGGAATTGGTCCAAGACAAATTTACGGATCATTTTGGGACCCTAGAGCCGTTCCACTATGCTGTCACTCGCGACCAGGCATTGCTAGAATTAAATCATTTTATAAATGAATTATTACATGACTTTGGACACTATCAGGATGCCATGCTATCAGGAGAGCCTTATCTGTATCACTCTCTGATTTCTTCGTATCTAAATGCAGGTTTGCTTCTCCCTTTGGAGATATGTAAGGCCGCGGAAAACGCATACCTTTCAGGTAAGGCGCCACTCAATTCTGTTGAAGGCTTTATTCGACAGATTCTGGGGTGGCGTGAATTTGTACGTGGCATATATTGGATGTATATGCCTGAATATGGAGAAAAGAACGATCTTGCAGCAACAAACCCGCTTCCAGATTTTTACTGGGGGGCGAAAACAAATATGTTCTGTGTTGCTGAAGCCGTACGCCACACCCGTGACCACGCATATTCACACCATATTCAAAGGCTTATGATAACAGGCAACTTTGCAATGCTGGCAGGAATTAACGTCAAAGCTGTGCAAGAATGGTATTTGGCTGTCTACTCTGATGCTTATGAATGGGTAGAAATGCCTAACACACTGGGTATGGCTCTTTATGGGGATGGTGGCATCGTGGGGAGCAAGCCTTATGCTGCCAGCGGGAAATATATTCATCGAATGAGCGACTATTGTAAGCATTGCCAATATAATCCAGAAGTGGTGACTGAGAAGAATGCGTGCCCTTTTAACGGACTTTACTGGGATTTTCTGGTGCGTCATGAGGTAAAATTTCGACACAACCAGCGCATGTCATATGTATTTTCTACATGGGATAAATTCGGCATAGAAAAGCAGCAAGCAATTCGTAATCAAGCCTCCATTACCTTGGAAAAAATGAAAGCAGGAATACTATAATTTTTTTATAATAATTTTAGTTTTCTCTTTGACTCGCAAAACTATTTTATGAAATCAAAGGACTCTAGGCGTGCATATTTTTAAATTAACAGAGAGTGAAAAATGGCAAAAAAAATAACTGATATTAATCTTAGTGTGCACCATGTTCCAAAATCGCTTTCAGATCACATTGCCTATAGAATTGTAAGGATATTACGCTTCTTTGCAGATTCCTTCTTTACGAATCGTTACGGTCACAGAGCTGTGGTTCTCGAGACGGTCGCCGGCGTTCCAGGTATGGTCGGCGGCATGCTTCAGCACTTAAAAAGTTTGAGACTATTTAAAGATGATGGAGGACGAATTAAAGTATTATTGGAGGAGGCTGAGAATGAACGAATGCATCTGATGACATTTATTGAAATTGCTCACCCAAATTGGATAGAAAGGACATTAATTGTTATTGCTCAAATTATCTTTTTTATTGTTTATTTTTTTCTTTATGTTTTGTCACCCAGAACATCCCATCGTTTGGTGAGTTATATGGAAGAAGAAGCAGTTTATTCCTATACTCAATATCTTAATGAAGTGGAAAGTGGAAAAATAGAAAATGTTCCTGTACCGCCCATTGCTTTGAAATATTGGAATTTAGAACATGATGCAAAATTAGCAGATCTGATTGTCGCTGTTCGAAGAGACGAAGCCCATCACCGCGATCAAAATAACCAATATGCCAACGAGTAGGTCTTAGAGAATATAATGATTTCTTTTAATTGGCATTGAATGTTCTTCAAGTCTCTAAAAAACTTTTTCAAAAGATAAAAAACAGGTTAGAATTAATATGACACGTCAAGAAAAACAAAAGGAATTATGAAATGGCAAATTTCTTAGTCATTGCTGCTTCCAGCACGATGGGAAGGGCAACTTGCAAACTGTTGCAAGAACATGGTCATCGTGTTTATAAAACCGCACGATCTGACGATAAAATCACCCCTGATTCTATTTTGGATGCTACAAATTTTGAAGCTGTTGATGCCGTATTTTCTCTTGCTAAGCAAAGTATGGGCTCTATTGATGGCGTTGTTAACTTTGCGGGCTCTCTTCTTTTAAAGCCAGCTTCTTCTAGCAATCAGGAACAGTATTATCAGACTATTCAAAGTTCGCTTACCACCTCTTTTGCAACAGTGAGAAGCTCTCAACAACTTATTGATGGAGGTGGCTCTGTTGTTCTCATATCTTCTGCTGCTGCCTCAATTGGGCTGCCTAATCACGAAGCAATAGCAGCTGCTAAAGCTGGAGTGATAGGGTTAATGCGCTCTGCTGCTGCGACTTATGCACATCGAAATTTGCGGTTTAATGTTGTAGCCCCCGGTCTTACAGAAACAGATTTAACTGATAAAATTATACAAAATAAGGCAGCTCTTGATTATTCACTTAACATGCACCCGTTAGGACGCATTGGCAAACCTGAAGACATAGCGCGCGCAGTGGTATTTTTTCTGGATCCTGTGAACAATTGGATCACAGGCCAGGTACTTAATGTAGATGGAGGACTTTCGACGCTAAAAACACCTATTAATCCGAGAAACGGTAATTGAGTTGATAAAAGGGATTTCTTGAAGTTGAGTCCTTATTCTAAAGAAGAAGTTAAAGAAAAAGAAGGACAAATCAGTTAAGAAGATTGTATTGCAGAGTTGGAGTTAGCAAAAATTAATTTATTGCTGGCATTTGTCGCAATAATAGGTAGCTCTACCACTTTGAACAATCCTGGTAATAGGAGTGAAATGGCAATGATTGCAAAGCAAGTGCTCTCGCTTATAAACATTAAAAGAGTATTGAAAATACCCAGTATCACCATTTGGTTGGGCATAATCTCGCAAAGTAGAGCCCCCCGCACTAATGGCGCGTCTTAGTACGTTTTGAATTTCTATAAGTAAAATCTTTGTTTCTTTCAGTCTAAGCGTGTTAGCCCCGCGTCTTGGTGAGAGGCGAGCTTGCCATAAAGCCTCAGAGGCGTAAATATTCCCCAATCCTGCAATAATTCGTTGGTCAAGAAGGGCATTTTTAATGGAAATAGTCCGTCGCTTCAAAGCTGCATGAAGCACTGAAACACCTAAAGGTATGTCTCCAAGTGGCTCAGGGCCTAGTGTTTTAAAGGGGTGTAAGCTCTTGAGTTGATTTGTGGGGTAAAGTAACAAAAAACCAAAACGGCGGGGATCGCGAAAGGTAATTTTATAGTTATTGGATGTTATAAAAACAACATGGTCATGTGGCCCAGAATTTAAGGAGAGAGCATTAAGATTTTCAATAATCACGCGCCCTGACATACCCAAATGCCAAATGAGAGTTAAGCCATGGCTAAAATCAAGCAAAAGATATTTAGCACGGCGACTTATAAGCGAAATAAGCTTATGACTAAGCACTGTCTCCATATTAACAGGCAAGGGATAGCGTAAATCAGGTCGGTTAGCTTGAATCTTTAAGAACGATTGTCCTTCAAGCAACGGTTTTAAAGCTTGGCAGATTGTTTCAACTTCGGGAAGTTCTGGCATAGTGTAATTTTTCTTTATAAATAATTAGCATATTGAGAGGTTTTTTATCGCCTAATTTCAATCATAATCTCATTACGTCTTAGAAACGGAAGGGTCCATGGTGGATTGTAAAATGCATAAACAGGCTTGCCAACCTCATGAAGTTTTTTTGAACTTATGTATTGTTGTAGAAGGTCTAGATTTCTTTGTAAAATGCCCTCCCTTGCTAACCCTGAAAATCGAATGACAGCATAACACTTTGAGGGAATGGACATAATGTCTATTTGATTGTTCTTGGGATGAGGCAGAGTTTCTAGGGTATATTCAGAAGGCATAACGAATCGGACATTCCAGTGGAGATTTTCTGAAGATTCTTGCTGAATAACCGGAGCTGTCATGGTGATTTTCTGACGCCCCTCATTATTCCCAAAAATATAATCTGCGAGAATTCTAAAGCCTGCTGAAATGGCCGTCTTTCGTTCGCCTACCACTGAAACTTGTGCAAGAAGGATGGGAGTATACTCCCTGATCTCAATTTTTTCTTGAGATGAAATCACTTTATATTTTGGCTCGTTGACTTGGCTCATGATGGTACCACTCAAAGCAATTAGAATTAAGATGAAGAGAAGGGATGTGTAGATGATCAGTTTCTTTGTAATTTTCAGTTTCATGTTCCCTCTGATTTTGCGTCAATGAAATCATATAGGCTCTCCATCTCGGGGGCAAGCCCACCGATTTTCGCTACGCGGTTAAAAAAAAAGGAACTCAGCTCCCCCCTAAAGGAAGGAGTTTTCGGGCGCCTCATTATAAAATTGACCGTACAAATTAATGATACCCTAAAAAGGAACTTAATAAAAGGGTTGGGAATATATTCTCCAGGGCCTACGCATGAAAAATCTTATTGACAAGAAAGATTTAGAAGGATTCATGATTTTCTAAAAAAATAATGAATTAGAACCGATTTGAGAACCTTCTGAAATTATGAGTGACTCAAACCATATTAAAATCTCTACTTTTCAATACGTTTTAAGGCGCGTCTCAAAATACATTGATATTTCCAGAAAAAAAGCCCAGAATTAAGGGTAATCGGTTTGTTTGTATAAAATTATATAAACATCTTCAGTGAGAATCTCCCATAAACATTAAAAAAAGAGTGGAGAATTTTGATGACTCGAAATAAGCCTCTTATCCTATGCCTTTTTGCTTTATTTTTTATCTTAAACCCGTCCGCTGTCTTTTCTTTAATGCAAGAAGAAGATAGCACCTCTGCTCAAAAGCCTTCCTGTGTCTTTAAAATTGAAACTCTCACCATTGAAAGAGAAGGATTTGTGACTGTACAAAAACGCTTTAATGGGAGAGATTTGTTCTTTTTAAAGCCAAAATCAGAGGGTTTTAGTCTTTCAGAACAGATCGCATATGATCCGCAAATGGTCATTGACATTATTGAAAAACACGCCCGTTTAGAGAAGGACTTTTCAAATACATGTCCCCTCGACATTCCCTTTCATTTTATCGATCCACACGATCGACGAGAAACTCAGGAAAATTTTCCCTTTCACAGCATTCTTAAAACTTATGCTTCCAGAACTTTCCATGCTTTTGGAGATCTTCAAAATTCTAATCTTCATCAAAAGTTAGCATTTGTCATTGAGGGAGGGCACCCAACTCCAAGATCTCCCAAATTAACTCTTAAGTTTAGGGGACGGTTTACCAACTGGTCAAGAACCCCTCTTATCAATATAGATACTTCACAAAACCAAGCAAAAATTCAACTCCACTTTTCGCATCCCCTTCTAAAAGGAAAAAGAACTCCTATCTCCCTTGCGGAATCAAACTTAACCCTCAGACAAGAAATATTGGATCATCCAAATTACATTTTTTATAATGCGCCTACAAAGCAGTTCTTCAGAGGGGTCTCCCAAGCCGTTAATATTTTCACACTTCCAGACGATATTGCAGAACGCTGGGAAATTAATCCTGAGCCCCATCAAAAAATTATTCCTGTGGGACCGCTTAGCCACAGTTTATCTTCTTCCTCAGAAACTTTTGTTCCCTCTCCTGCTCACACAGGATTTTACAAGGTTTCTCTTCAAGAAAACCCTGTCTTTAATGTCTTCGAAGTTAAAGCAGGAAAAACCTTTATGGCCATGCAACAAGCCTGCCAATTGGGCTCTGTCGACACGCCTGGAGAAAATCCTTTAGAAACAATAAGATTAACCTCCTCTCCTTTTGAGATTTTTCCGACTATTCCTTATCCCTCGCCTCTTCCTTCTGGATTTTATAATGTCGCCGATTCTAAATATAATCCCCTCTTCCTTTCCGACGCTGCCGCGACCAACGTTCCGGAGTTTCCTTTTTCTTCTGCCTCTGCGCCTTCATTTTCAATGCTACTTTCCCCACTTAGCACCCCCAAACTCTGGATTGAGTCTTTTTCTTCTTTTAACTTTTTAGGAGAGCTTTCTCTCCATAACTTTCAACTTTCAGAAGAAAATACCGGAATTCTGATGCTTTCCCAGGCTATTGGGAACTGCCCATCACTTTTAAAGCTTAAGATTCTAAATTGTTTTGCAGATTTCTACTCAAGCTCTTTTTTTGGTGACCTCGCAAAAATTAAAAGAGAGGGGAAACTCTTAAAACTAACGGAATTAGAATTTTATGACCCACTCAGCATGGGTCAATTTAAAGACCTTATAGAATCTATAAGAATCCTTTCCTTAACCAAAATCGGGCTCTCTCTCCCCGATCCTCTCGACCCACAAATTTCAGCACGAAATGGAATTTTATTGGGAATTAGCGCGGGGACAGTTACGGGCACTGTCCTTTCACTCGGAGCTGTCTTCGGAGGATCCCCTGTCATCCTTCCGACGCTTATAGCGCACGGGACTGCTGGCATTTTTCTCACAAATGGCGTCGTAGCAGGAGCTGGCTCAGGAGCCTTAGGGGCTATCGTGGGAAAGGTCGTTTCTTGGCGGAGACAGTCTCAGTCTCTCACAGAAGGGAATCCCGTCATTCTAGACGCCTTGAAGCTTGTTTTAAGTGTCCCAACCTTAGAAACTATTCATTTAAAAAATCCAAATATACGGGATGCCAATATTTATAGACCGTTTATTGAGATGCACAAGTCCCAAAATGCTGAAGTAGACCTCAATGATTCTTTAAAGATCTCTTAAGACCCGAGTCTCTAACAAAAAAAAACAGGAGAAACTTCTGATGAAAACCTCAAAAATCCTCCTCTCAGGCATCTTTATTGTTTTCGTTTTATGCTTCTCTTCTTCAAGCGTCTTTTCAATGGCAAGAGAGGAGATAGGAGATAAACCATCCTTTTGTTTTTCAACAAGGATTGACAAAGAGAGCATTACAATTCGAAGAGAAGGATTTACAACCCTCAAAAAACTTCACAAGGGTCAAGCCCTTTTGTTTCTAAATCCAAATTCACCAGAAATGACCCTTTCAGAAGATATTGCCTTTAATCCCAAAAGTGTAAAACAGGTCCTTCATCAAAAAATTTCTTCAGCAGAACACGCCTCTCCACTTCTTATTCCCTGTCTGTTTATTAACAAAGACGACGAATCTGAAACGGCTGTAGATATTCCTTTCCATACAATTTCATCTCTGACAAGCTCAAATTTGTTTCAAAAAGATCCATTTCAGGACGGCACGCACGTAACAGTTCAAATTATCGGGGGTTATAAATCTGAAAAAGCCCCTCAATTAATGCTTGAGTTCTCATTTC
The DNA here is from genome assembly GCA_002257235.1 of Alphaproteobacteria bacterium 16-39-46. Lineage (GTDB taxonomy): Bacteria > Pseudomonadota > Alphaproteobacteria > 16-39-46 > 16-39-46 > 16-39-46. The sequence continues at coordinate 12,211 of NCGZ01000002.1, read as the reverse complement.
TGTGTTCTCATTTTTTCGAAGAACCTTCGGATATTTCATCTCCACTTTCCGAGCTTCACCTAAAAAGTTTTTACCTTTTTTCAAGAGAGAGAATCTCTGTTCTCCCGACAAGTGAGTTACCCTCTACGAGACATGAACTTCTCTTAGACGCGACTCTTATTTTTTATGATGCCACTACAAATCGTCTTTTCAGAAACTCCATAACACCTTTCAGTGAGAAGAAAGAATCCTCAGCCCTAGAATCAGCTCTTCACGAAATGATCTCCAGAGAAGAGGTTCTTATCCCTCCCCCTTCTCGGTCAGGATACTTTAGAATTTTATCTCAAGAACGCCTCCCTTCTCATTTTATTTTCAAGAATAACGGTAGCTTCTTTATAGCTCATAAAAGCAATTGTCGGCTGTCTCCTCTCGATGATCCAGAGACTATTTTTAAAACAACCCTGTCAGCACCATCCGAGTCTATGATCCACATAAGTGATCCGTTTCTTTTAAGTTTAGGGAATGGATACTATGAATTCTGGTCAAAATCCTCTTCTTCTAAATCTTTCACGGCAAGTGCCGCTGAACGAACCCCCCCTTCTCCTGTCTCAGTTTTAGTATTTTTTTAAACTGCTCAAGAGAATATACTTCTTATTTTTGTAGGATCCCTTAAAAAATCTTTTTTGACTCTTTTTCGCGCTTCTTAAATGTTTTAAATTGGTCCTCTTTAAGTCCCAACTTGTGTTTTAAAAAGGGGTAGCGTATTGTCTCTGAAGACAACTTATAATGAAAAATCTTAAAATTAGAGTTACTGATGCCGGCATCCCTTAAAACAGAAGAAAAGCTCTACATTTCTCTTGAAACCACACTCGGACGAGACACGCTTATTCTCACCCAACTTGAAGGAATTGAATGCCTATCTCAACCTTTTGAATTTCATCTTGAAATGTATGCCCATACCCCTGACTTAGATGTTAAAAAAATTATGGGACAGGAAGCAACCATTACACTTCGTTTTAAAGAGGGGGTTCGTTATGTTAACGGTATTATCGGAGAGTTTGTCCAAGGTCCCACCATTGGAAAGCCTCGGATCCAAGAAAGTGATCGTATCCTCAAAGAGGAAGAAATCACCTATTACACAGCAAAGCTTTACCCAACTTTTTGGCGCTCTCAATTCAATAGCGATTGCCGCATTTTCCAAAACGAATCGACACTCGACATTACAAAAAAACTTTTTCAAGAGCAGCACATTCGCGATGTTAAAGATCAGACCCGAGACCGCGGCCGAAAGCCAAGAGAATATTGCGTTCAATACAATGAAAGTATGTTTAATTTTACAAGCAGGCTTTTTGAAGCAGAAGGTATTTTTTATTTCTTTGAACACACCTCAAACAAACATATTCTGATTTTAGGAGATAATCCTTCTTCTTATTCTTCTCTCGCCACGGGGGAGAAAATCCCCTACATTCGAGGAGAGATGGCCACGCCTCCCTTTTCGGCCATTTATGAATGTCATGTCTCTCAAACAACCGTTCCAAGCGCCTTTGCATCTTCTGATTTTAATTACACAACCCCCCGAACAAAACTGACAGCACAAACAAAAGGGGATGGCCTTGGTGGTGAAGTTTTTGAATATCCGGGAAACTATCAAATTCAAGATATCGGCGAAACCATCACGACGTTGCGTATTCAAGAAAAAGAAAATCCTCAAATTTTTTTGAAAGGCAAATCAACTTGTCCTTTTTTCTTAAGTGGGTATATCTTTGATCTCACCCACCATGAGCGCAAAGACTATAATACCACTTACGTCCTCCATAAAGTTCATCATAAGGCACGTTATGATGAAGAAAGGGAAGGATTTATTTATGAAAATACTTTTGAAGCCTTTCCGAAGAAAACACCTTTCCGCCCGCCTCTAACAACACCGTGCCCTAAAATTTATGGCTCTCAAACAGCCATAGTTACAGGTAAAAAAGATGAAGAAATTTGGACAGATACGTATAGTCGTATTAAAGTAAAGTTTCATTGGGATCGACATGGAAAAGATGATGAGACGAGTTCTTGCTGGATTCGTGTTGCAACCCTTTGGGCCGGCTCTCAGTGGGGGGCTCTTTATACCCCTCGTATTGGACAGGAAGTTGTTATCAGTTATTTAAATGGGAATCCAGATCGCCCCCTTGTCACCGGCTCCGTTTATAACGCCGATAATATGCCCCCCTATCGTCCAAGTGATCCCACAAAAGCAACTCTCAAAAGTAATACCTCAAAGGGGAAAAAAGGATCCAATGAGCTCCGATTTGAAGATAAAAAAGATCATGAAGAGATCTATATCCATGCCCAGAAAGATATGAAGATTGACATTATCAACGATCGCACAACAACTTTGGAAAAGGGCAATTGCAAAACCACCATTGAAGCCGGAGATCGAACAGCAATTCTTCAAGGGGGAAGCGCCAAAGATGAAAATTCTGGAGGCCCCGAGAAACGGGGAAATGATTTCCTAACCATTGATAAAGGAAATAGAACTGTTAAACTTTTGGGCCAAGGTGAGGGTAAAGGAACGGATACCTTGGAAATTACAAAAGGAGATCACCTTGTCACCTTAGACAAAGGAGATGAAAGCATCACCTTAAAAGAAGGAAACCGGACTGTTACCCTTTCTAAAGGCAATGAGACCCATGACATTACAGGGAACTATACACGCAAAGTCACAGAAAACTATACGTTAACCGTCGATGGAAACTTGACGATTGATGTCACAGGAAACATCACTATAAAATCTGGGCAGAATACCATTCAAAATGCAGGGATGAATTTTTCCGTAAAGGCCGGACAAAATATCATGGCAGAAAGTGGCATGAACACGATGATTAAGTCAGGCCTTGAATTTCTGTCCCAAAGTACAATGATGACATTCAAAGTCAGTGGCATGGGAATCTGTGAGATCGGTGGGATTCTAACGCTTAAAGGCGCCATCGTTACAGTAAATCCTTAGAAATATATATTTTTAAGCCTCTGAATGCGATAGATCTTAAATCTCTCACTATACAAAAATTTTCCGATGCCTAATCTTAGCTCTAGACTCAAAAAATCCGTCTTTAAAAAAAAGATGGACCCTTTTTATAAGAACGCTTATGGTAAAAAATGAAATTGAAGACGTTATTTTTTCAAGATTTATACATAAAATTAACAATACGGGTTGCCTCTTATGACGACACCTCCTCCTCTCATTCTTGTGGATGGCTCTGGATATATTTTTAGAGCCTACCATGCGCTTCCTCCCCTCAGTCGCTCTGACGGAACCCCAGTCGGGGCTGTTTATGGGTTTGCAAGCATGCTCCTTAAACTTCTTGAAACAGAAGAAGACGGGTTTGTTGTTATCTTTGATGCGGGACGAAAAACTTTCCGAAATGATATTTATCCTGATTACAAAGCGCATCGCCCCCCTCCTCCCGATGATCTGATTCCTCAGTTTCCCTTAACACGCTCTGTCTGTGAGGCCTTTGGTGTAACATCCCTCGAGATTCCAGGATTTGAAGCAGATGATCTTATCGCAAGCTATACAAAAGAAGCTTTAAAAAAAGGGATTCCCGTTAAAATTATTTCGGGCGATAAGGATTTGATGCAGCTTATCTCCTCTGAGGTCAGTCTTTTTGACCCCCTCAAAAACAAAATCATTGGACCTCAAGAAGTTCTTGAAAAGTTTGGCGTTGCGCCCTTAAGTATTATTGATGTTTTAGCCCTCATGGGGGATGCGAGCGATAATATCCCGGGCGTTCCTGGCATTGGCCCCAAAGGCGCTGCTGATCTTATTCAACGCTTCAGCACCCTTGAAAATCTTTTAGACCACATCGAAGATGTTTCAAAGCCATCCCATAAGAAATCTCTCCTTGAAAATATAGAAAAAGCCCGTCTTTCAAAAAAACTCATTCAACTTCATGAAGATGTTCCTCTCCCAAAACCCCTTTCTGATCTCAAGATCAAATCGATTGAGACTTCAAAAATTATATCTTTTTTAAAAGAACAGGGGTTTCAGTCTTTAATCCCGCGCGTTGAGAGATATCTTCAAAAACAAAGCACGTCCATTGACCGCGCTTTAACGTCCCTCTCTGATGAACCCCTTGTCGCCACACCACCTCTCTCCTACGAATTAATACTAACGGAGGAAGCGCTTCAAGATTTTCTAAAAGAAGCCCTAAAATATCCAAAAATTGCTGTCGACACAGAAACAACCTCCCTCAACGCTCTTAGAGCAGAACTCGTTGGAATTTCTCTCTGTTATACGCCAGGAGTGGCGGCCTATATCCCCCTCAATCATAAAAAAGAACTTTCCCTTTTAGATCAAGATACGCTCAAAGAGCAGCTTACACTTAAAAAAGTAATTCCTCTTTTAAAACCTCTTTTTGAGAATTCTGCCCTCTTAAAAATTGGACATAATATTAAATATGATTTATTGGTCCTCAAAAATCATGGCCTTAACATTTTTCCCATCGACGATACAATGGTCATCTCATACGTCTTAGATGGTACAAAAACGCCCCATAATTTAGATCATCTATCTTCTGTGTATTTTAATCATACAACCATAAAATATAAAGATCTTGTTGGGGTTGGAAAATCTGAAATCACCTTTGACTATGTCCCTCTTGACAAAGCTTGCCAATATGCTGCAGAGGATGCTGATTTTACGTTAAGGCTCCATGATGTTTTAAAACCACGTCTTATAAGAGAGCGTTTGAATACAGTTTACGAAACTTTGGACCGTCCTCTTATCTCCATTTTAGAAGAGATGGAATTTGAAGGGATTCTCGTAAATCCACAAGCGTTAAGGAAACTAAGCACGCTTCTTTCCGAACAGATGACGCTCCTTGAACATCAAATTCATATTCTTGCAGGACGACCTTTTAATCTTGCCTCTCCCAAACAACTCTCGGAGATTCTCTTTTCTGAAATGGGCTTAGAAACAGGGAAAAAAGGAAAAATGGGAGATTTTAGCACGCGTGCTGGAATCCTTGAAAGTCTTGCAGATCAAGGACATGAACTTCCAAAGGAAATTTTAAAATGGCGGGGTCTTGCAAAACTAAAAAGTACCTATACAGATACACTTATTTCTCAAATTAACCCAAAAACACACCGCGTCCATACATCGTACGCTATGACCAGAACGTCAACAGGACGTCTTTCCTCCTCAGATCCAAACCTTCAAAACATCCCCATTCGCACAGAAGATGGACTCCGTATCCGAAAAGCTTTCCTTACAAAACCTGGACATTTTTTCTTATCCCTTGATTATTCTCAAATTGAACTTCGTCTTCTCGCCCATGTTGCAAAAATTCCGTCTTTAATTGAGGCTTTCTTGAAAGGTCATGACATTCATGCCATCACAGCATCACTTGTTTTTTCAACACCCTTAGAGAAAGTAGATGAGACGTTAAGGCATAAAGCAAAAGCAATTAATTTTGGAATCATTTATGGGATTAGTCCCTTTGGCCTTGGCCAACAGCTCGGGATTCCTGCACGGGACGCCAAAGAGTATATTGATGCGTATTTTAAGACCTATCCTGGTATTGAGTCTTATATGGAAAAAACAAAAGCAGAGGCTCATCAGAAGGGCTATGTTGAGACTCTTTTCGGACGCAAATGTTTTATTCCTGATATTAATGACCGCTCACCTCAAGTTCGGGCATTTTCAGAGCGCCAAGCCATTAATGCCCCTTTACAAGGAAGTGCCGCCGACATCATAAAAAAAGCAATGATTCGTGCTGTCCAGCTCTTAAACGAGCGAAAATCTTCTTCCAAACTTCTTCTTCAAGTCCATGACGAGCTTGTGTTTGAAATTCCAGAAGATGAACTCTCCACGCTTGGACCAGAACTTAAAAAAATTATGGAAGGCGTCATACACTTAGAAGTGCCCCTTATTGCAGATGCCAGTGTTGGAGAAAACTGGGGAGAAATGACCACTCATACCTTTTAAAAAAAGGGCGCCAGAAACGTTCTTTGTTTTCTTTGAGGCGATTTTCCTTTCATCTCTCTTTAAAAATTTGTATACCTCCTTCTTGACCTTTACGACGGCTGAATCGAATAATTTTTTTAAATTCACTAAAAGCATCTCTTATGACCTTTAATATTCTTAATATTCAAAAATTTTTTCTTCCAATCCAGCGTCATGAATGGCAAAAATTTTTACCCATGGCTCTTATGATGTTCTTTATCATTTTCACACTGGCCATTTTAAGAACGACAAAAGAAACATTGGTAATCAACTCAGTTGGATCTGGTGTTGAAATCATCTCCTTCATCAAAACCTATTGCGTTATTCCAGCCTCTCTTGGATATATGATTTTTTATGTGGTGCTCAGTAATTTTTTAAGTCAGCGCACTCTTTTTTATATAACCCTGACACCCTTCTTTTTGTTTTTTTTAAGTTATGGGTTTTTCATTCATCCAAATTTAGAGTCTTGGCATCTTTCTTCCGAGAAAACTCTCTTTTTTCAAGAATCCTATCCTGCCTTAAAATGGTTTATCATTCTGCTCGGAAATTGGGGATATACCCTTTTCTTTGTCGTTTCAGAACTCTGGAGTGCTGCTGTTCTCAGCCTTATGTTTTGGCAGTTTGCCAATGATATTACGTCGTCAGAAGAAGCCAAACGATTTTATGGACTCTTTGGGCTTATTGGAAACTTTGGACTCATTGCAGGTGGTGTTGTCATTGTCTTCTGTTCTCACCACATACTGGGGCTTGATAAGATTACGTCTTGGGGTCAAAACATTAAAATGCTCACCTTCATTGCAAGTCTAAGTGTTGCCTCAATCATCCTCCTTTATTATTGGATGACGTCCATTAAAGGGTTTAAAAGAAATACACCATTACAAAATCCCACCTCAGCAAAAATAAAAGCACCCAAACTAAGTTGGCGCGAACAGATAATGTATGTCGCAAAATCTAAACATCTACAGTATTTGATCATTATTGTTGTTGCCTATTTTTTGTCGATGAATTTTTGCGAAGCTATTTTTAAAGACCGCGTTTTAGATGCTTTTCCTGAGAATCACGATTACAACTCTTTTATGGGCAGACTCCAGATCATGGTAGGAGTTGTCTCCATTATCTTAACTTTTTTTGGAAGTGCTTTCTTAAGATTTTTTAGTTGGCGCATAGGCGCTCTCATTACACCCCTCGTTCTTTTGATTTCAAGTAGCATTTTTTTAGGGGTCATCATTTTTACCCATAAAATCTCCACTTTTATGGGCCTTGATCTTTCCGTAATGATCGTTTGGCTTGGACTTGGGCAAAGCATTATGATGCGTGCCACAAAATACTCTCTTTTCGATCCCACACGAGAAATGGTTTATATTCCTCTGGATAAAGAGCTGAGGACAAAAGGAAAGGCCTGCGTTGATCTTTTAGGCGGACGACTTGGCAAAGGCGGAGGCGCCTGGATTCAGTCGTTAATTTTTATTTTTACAGGACTTGGCTTTGAAGCTCTCACCCCTGCTTTCCTTATTGCCATTTGGGGAATCCTCATTATTTGGTTTATTGCTATTCAAAGGTTGAGCCGAATTCATCAAGCATAATTTTATGAAGACCTCCCCCCCCCTCTTTATTGATTCTTGACATGCTTCTTAAAAAAATTCACAGTTAGAGACGCGCTGTAAAATCATAAAAATAAAAACCCATAAAAATAAAGGACCCTTATCTTGATTAAAAAAATACTCTGTATCGCTGCCCTTGGAACCTTCTTATTCTCTGGAAATACTTTTGGCATTCAAGAAACAGACTGTCCTTCTTTTAAATCAAACACAGCATGTCCTATGGGATGCATTTGGGACTGCGACGCTTTAAATTGTCGATTTCCGAAATGTTCAGATTATAGCACCAATCTTAGCTGCCCCGAACAGTGTGGTTGGAGTTGCTCTGACAATGCTTGTGTTTCATCGGATAACTAATACCAAATCCCATAATTAATTAAACTATTTCATTGGGACAAAATGGTATGATTGCTTTGAAATTAAAGGCAATTATATCTGCAAAGCAGCATGGGTTAACAACGGTAGCTGACGTTTTTGGAACAACGAAAGCCACGTTGATTTCTTGGATCAAACGAATGGACGAATCTCTCGATCAGCTAAATGTTCAGCCAGGGCGTGGCCGTAAATCTCTCTTAAGTATAGAGGAAGAAACAATGGTGAAGGAATGGCTTTCTCAAAATTCCCAGCTGACGATTGATCGGTTAAAGATAAAAATAGAAGAGGAGATGGGAAAATGCTTAGGGCGCAGTACAATTCATAGGCTTATGAAAAAGCTTTCCTTCTCTTCTATCACTCCAAGGCCAAGACATTATAAACAATAAACACTGATCTTCACGGTATAATTGACCCTAAATAAAAATCTCCCCTAATTTTGATAAGCATATAAAAACCTTATAAAACAATAAGATGTGAATCGTATGACCGAAATTTAATTTTAATATTAGGGCATATTAATACGATTTAAATGAAAATCGACAACAGGACAATTCCTCTTCATTAGGGTCCCTCCACCCAAAAAAACTCTATTTTCAACCACTTAATCGATTATTTTGCAATTTTTTCATTGACTTTTCTAATTTATAGGATATATTAAAAAGTGTTTCACGGTAGTAATTAACCCTAATTAATGAGCCCCCTTAAACGATGCATGATTTCTTTAAAAGCCCTCAAACAACGGCTCACAAACAATACGAAGCCCTCCGTGCATTCTTTCATGAAAAAATGCCGGCTGCAGAAGTGGCACGTCAGTTTGATTATACGCTCTCCGCTTTCTATTCCTTGGTGCGTGACTTTAAAAAGCGCTTCAAAGAAAATCAGGCAGACTCTTATTTTTTTGCTGAAAATAAAGCGGGCCGAAAACCACGGGAAGATCATGATCAGATAAAAGATCTCATCATAAATCTCAGAAAAAAATATCTATCCGTTCCTGATATTAAATCCATTCTGGATACTCAAAAACATTCTCGATCTGAAAAGCAGATTTATAATATTCTCAAGGGTGAAGGCTTTGCAAGGTTGCCACGTAGAGGGAGCACTCAAAAAGACACTAAACTTGAAAATACGCTCATCTCTGCCCCAAAAACAATCTTGCTCCCAAATCAAGAAGAGGAAGTAAATACTGGCAACGCAGGGATTTTATGTTTTCTTCCCCTTCTGAAGCTTTATGGAATTGATACTCTCATTAAATCTTCAAATTATCCGGGCACCAGCACCTTGCCTGCTCTTAATTCAATTTTAGCCTTTGTCGCTCTTAAGCTTTCAAATGTTCGCAGATACACAGCGGATGACTTGTGGTGCATGGATAGAGGCCTTGGTTTATTTGCTGGGTTAAATGTTTTACCAAAGGCAGCTTGGTACAGCTCTTACTCTCATCGGGTGACACGTGAGATGAACATTGATTTTTTAAAAAGCATGAACGATTTATGGAAACAAAAAGGATTTCTTTCCGATACAGCGAATCTTGATTTTGTTGCAGTCCCTTATTGGGGAGATGACGCGCATCTCGAGAATAATTGGTCTAGGACACGTCATCAAGCTTTACCAAGTATTTTAGCTGCCATAGCCCATGATCCAGATACGGGTATTATGACGTATGGAGATACCGGTGTTCGGCATGAAAATAGTTCTAACGTTATTATTGAGTTTTTAGATTTTTATAAGCAGTCGGCAGGCTCTGATCTTAAGTATCTTGTTTTTGATAGCAAATTTACGGTTTATGAAAATCTTCGAAAATTAGATGATAACAATGTAAAATTTATCACCATTCGACGCAGAGGAAAAAAAATCCTCCAAGAGATTAATGCCATAGACCCTAAAACATGGCCTTTAGAAAAAGTTGAAACAAGCAACGGAAAAACAAGAAATCTTAAGGTATTAGAACAGACTATTTTTTTAAAAGAATATGGTAAAAAAGAATTAAGACAAATAGCCATTATGGGCAATGGAAAAATTAAACCAGCCTTGATCATTACAAATGATTTTGATCTCTCAAGAAAAGAGATTATTCGAAAGTATGCCAAAAGATGGCTTGTAGAAAAAAACATCTCCGAACAAACTCATTTTTTCCATCTTAACAAAATCTCTTCTTCTATGGTGATTAAAGTTGATTTTGATTTAACAATGACAATTCTTGCTCATAATCTTTATCGTTTATTTGCGACAAACCTCATAGGCTATGAACATCAAACAGCTCAAACCCTCTATGAAAAATTTGTTTGTAATGACGGGATTATCACCACTGATTCCGAGAATGTTACGGTCTCCCTTAAAAAGAAACGTAACTTACCTGCTATCTTGACCTCAATGGCAAAAATCTTGCCGAAAAAGATTGAGTGGCTCAACCATCGTACCCTAAATATTAAAACTGCTTCTTATTCTTGATTCATACAATTTTTAGGGGGCTTTCTTTACCGTGAAGATCAGTGTTAATGTAATACGGATTCATAGATAGCGCCCCTTAATATTTGTGTGAAATATTTATGTTATAGGGCGTTATCTTATCATTTTTTCCTTCTTTTAGGCATATTTATTATTTAATTCAACGTGTTATTATTATTTTTGTACGCGTAAGTGGTTTTTTCTCAAAAGTGGACACGGCCTAGATCTTTGTTTTTTTCATACGAAATTTAAAGTTCCAGAATTTGCCATCAAAGATTATCAAATGGCTCTGAACTTTTTATACAACTATCGGGGAAGTTCTGATACCTTTGTAACTTACCGACGTGATGTGGAGCGTCTCCTGCAATGGAGCTGGCTTATTCGAAATCAATCCATTTTAAGTCATAAAAGAGAAGATATCGAAGCTTTTATTGAGTTTTGTCTGAAACCTCCAAAACGCTGGATTGGATTGAAAAGAGACTCAAGATTTAAAAATATTAATGGCCAAAAGACCCCCAATCCTGCATGGAAACCCTTTGAAGCTCATGTTAGTAAAGAAGACCATAAGGAAGGTATTAAGCCGGATAAGAACAACTACCAGTTCTCACAACAAGCTCTCAAAGTTATGTTTGGCATCTTAAGCAGCTTTTATAATTATCTCTTGCAAGAAGTGATAACTCAAGGAAATCCTCTTCTCTTGATCCGTTAAAAAAGTAAATTTTTTCAAAAACAAATTAAAACACAAATGATTCGACGTTTATCCAATCAACAATCGGAAATGGTCATAAATCTTGCAAAAGAAAAAGCTGCTGAAGATATTACTCATGAACGAACAGTTTTTATTTTTTCTTGTTTATATGCCATGTATTTACGTATTTCTGAATTGATTGCAAGTCGACGTTGGACGCCTACCATGGGTGATTTCTTTAAAGATTCTGATGGATATTGGTGGTTTAAAACAATCGGAAAAAGGAATAAAGCACGACAAATTGCTGTCAGTGATGCCATGCTTGAAGCTTTAAAAAACTACCGGATGACTTATCTAAAACTCTCCCCTCTTCCTTCTTCCGATGAAAAAATACCTTTAATTCCCCACATAAAAAATTCCAATAAGTCCATGACCAGTGATGGACCAATCCGTTGTCTTGTCCAAGAATTCTTCGATCTTGCAGCCGATCAGTAATTCATTAGAATCACAGGAAAAATACGTTTTTTCCTTTATCCTCTAGATTTAGGAAAAGGCAGTAATAAACATTTATTGGTTTTTTTTGATGAGATAGTTATTACCAGAAAGTTTTAAGGAGGCCTTTATTCATCCTCTGGGTTTTCTTCCTCTTTTATCAGCTGCTCGATTTTTTCTTGTGGAAGTTCTGTAAATTCAATAATCGTCTCAATATCCATCTTCTTCTTAATCATTTTTTGAGCAATTTTTACAGCTTTATTATTTTCACCATCAGAAAAAGATCCTTCCATACTGTCTCTTACAGATTCTATCTTCATGTCAACGGCCTCATACTCCATTAACTCTTCTTTACTCCATCCAAAACGATCAAGCTCCTGATAGGCCCTCTCTATAATAAGATCTCCTCCTACAATCTTAGCGAGATCTTCCTCGCTCGTTTCAGTCGCGTGCTTAAAAAAATAAGCCCACTTTTCAGTGAGTGTCTTTAAATTTCCTATTTCATTTGTAAACTTAGAAAGCTCTAAAAATACAAATTTAAAACTGTCAAGATCATTTTCTTGCGTTTTTATATCACGCATCTCATGATATGAAAGATACTCTGTTTTTTTAGAAAAAAGTGTTTCATCATAAATTGCTAAAAAC